>JAFUGT010000071.1 GCA_017469275.1 Lachnospiraceae bacterium | reverse complement strand
TGTACCGACCCCCAAAAGTTAGACCCAAATCTAACGATTGGAGGTCGGTATTTTTATGCCAAAATACAGTTTTGAGTTTAAGAAAAAGGTCGTAGATGCATATTTACGTGGTGAAGGTGGCTATACCTATCTGACTGAAAAGTATGGGGTTAAGAACAAACGCCAGGTGTATAACTGGGTGCATAACTATAAGGAATTAGGAGATGATGGATTAAGACGTTCTCGTAAAAATGAACAGTATTCTTTTGAATTTAAACTAAGTGTGGTAGAATCATATTTATCAAGTGAATTATCATATCAGGAACTGGCTTTATCATTAGGAATTAACAATAGCTCACTGATTACCAGATGGGTTAATGAGTTTAGAATAGCGGGGCCTGATGCACTTAGATCACGAAAGCGGGGGCGTAAGACAACCTTGGGTAAACAAAAAAATGAAAAAACTGCCGATACTTCAATAAATATTGATACATCGGTTGAGCACGTTAAAGAATTAGAAGATGAATTATTAAAACTTAGAATAGAGAACGCCTTTTTAAAAGAACTGAGGAGACTGCGTTTAGAGGACGAGGCAAAAATGAGAGAACGGCGCTCGTCATCAACAGCCTCCGAGGAGAGTTCAAACTAAAAGACCTTCTCTCTTATACAGGTATGCCCAAAGCAACCTTTATGTATTGGCAAAAGAGATTCGATAGAGAAAATCCAGACAAAGAAATTGAAGAAAAAATTCTTGATATACGAAAGTCTAATAAAGATTATGGATATCGCAGAGTATTAGGTGAATTAAGAAATCAGGGATATAGTGTAAACAAGAAGAAAGTACAGCGTATAATGCAAAAGCTTGGGTTACAAGTTACCTCATTTACACGTAAAAGCCGTAAATACAGTTCATACAAGGGTAAAGTTGGTACAGTAGCTCCGAATCGTATAAGAAGACGTTTTAACACTCATATACCTCACCAAAAAATCACAACAGATACTACTGAGTTCAAGTATTATGAAATTGATGCAAAAGGTCATATGACAATGCATAAACTTTATCTGGATCCCTTTATGGATATGTGCAATGGAGAGATACTTAGTTTTGGAATAGCTAAGCATCCATCTGCAAAAAATGTAATGGATGCACTTGAACAGGCGATAGAAATCACATCAGATTGCCCCTACAGAAGAACCTTCCATTCTGATCAAGGCTGGGCTTATCAAATGAAAGCTTATACAAATCGTCTTAAGGAAGAACGAATCTTCCAGAGCATGTCAAGAAAGGGATGCTGTCTTGATAATTCTGTAATGGAAAACTTCTTTGGTTTGCTTAAGCAAGAAATTTACTATGGTGTAGTTTATTATAGTTATGAGGAATTAAAATCTGAAATAGAACGGTTTATAAAGTATTACAACGAACAACGAATTAAAGAGAGACTAGGATGGATGAGTCCTGTTCAATACAGGCTTACCCTCTTGGCTGCATAAAAAATAGCGTAGCAGCCAAAAAACTGCTACGCTTAAAAAGTCTAACTTTTGGGGGTCACCTCAATCCCGATGCTTCTTATAATCTTATGCTTAATCAATTAAAGATTAACGCTTCCCTGCTCACCATCAGCAGTATAGTAGATCATTCCTTCTTCAGGCTTAACGTAAATGTTAAGTTCCTTTACAGACTTCTTACCAACTGCCTCTGCAACCTTAGCCTTGATATCATCTGTTGTAATTTCATAACCAAAGCACTGAACATATACAGTCTCTGTTATCTTCTTAACTGCTGCTTTCTTAGCAGGTGCCTTTTTAGCTGTAGTCTTTGTTGTTGTAGCTTTCTTAGCAGGTGCTTTCTTCTCTGCTGCTGCCTTTGTTGTTGCAGCCTTCTTAGCAGGTGCTTTCTTCTCTGCTGCTTCTTTTGTAGCTGCTGCCTTTGTTGTTGTAGCCTTCTTAGCAGGTGCTTTCTTCTCTGCTGCTGCCTTTGTTGTTGTAGCTTTCTTAGCAGGTGCTTTCTTCTCTGTAGTTTCCTTTGTAGCTGCTGCCTTCTTAGCTGCCTCAACCTTAGCCATAGCGGCCTTAACCTGCTCTTCTTTCTTTGTTGCCATGATATAAATCCTCCATTTTTTTAACTGGTAACTGCTTAAATCAGTTACACTTTTTATGTATGTTAATAACACATGTTGCCTAAGTTCAATGTTCATACTACTCCAAAAATAACCATTTTGCAACTTTTTAAAAAATTTTCTCTAGTATCGACAAGCATTGAATTAAAAAACGGAACTTTCATGACAAAATGCACAAAAAAAGAGGATGAATTTTTCACTCATCCTCTCAAAAATTAACTGTGGTTAAATTCTAAAAGATATCCAATCAGCCGAAATATCTGTCAAGTAATCCCTTAAATGCCTTACCATGTCTAGCCTCATCTCTTGCCATTTCATGAACTGTATCATGAATTGCATCAAGATTAGCAGCCTTAGCCCGCTTAGCAAGATCTGTCTTACCGTTAGTAGCTCCATTCTCTGCATCAACTCTCATCTCAAGATTCTTCTTAGTAGAATCTGTTACAACTTCTCCTAAGAGTTCAGCAAATCTCGCTGCATGATCAGCCTCCTCATAAGCTGCCTTTTCAAAGTACATTCCTATCTCAGCATATCCTTCTCTGTAAGCAACTCTTGACATTGCAAGATACATACCAACCTCTGAACACTCACCTTCAAAGTTAGAACGAAGATCCGCAATAATATCCTCACTTACTCCCTGAGCAACACCTACTACATGTTCAGAAGCCCATGTAAGATCTCCGCTCATTTCCTTAAACTTATCAGCAGGGGCATGACATACAGGACACTCGCTCGGTGCCTGATCTCCCTCATAAACATATCCACATACACTACATACAAATTTCATACAAAATACCTCCTAAAATATATTAATTTATGCCGGTACATATATGTATCAGCGTCAAGCAAATGCTTGTTAAATGATAACATTTATCATCATCAAAGTCAACAAACATTGAAGCAGACGTTAAATCATAAATACCTTATATCAATATTCTTAACACTTGCTATATCTTAATTTATGAGGATTTCAGTATGTTGACAAGTTCATCCAGATGCATTCCGTTAGACGCCTTAACAAGTAAAATATCCTCAGGCTGAAGAATCGCCACAAGACTCATGGCAGCTTCTTCCTTATCTGAAAACGAGTATACCCTTACCTTATCCGATGCACTCTTTTTCATCTCATCCTGTATATGAAATGCCAGTTCTCCGATAACATATACCTCGTCTACAGGTTTGCTGAGAAGATATCTACCTATATCTCTATGATATTCTTCAGAATTCTCACCTAATTCCAGCATATCTCCAAGCACCGCAACTCTTTTACCATTACAGGGCATATCACAAAGAACATTGATACTTGCTTTCATGGAATCAGGACTTGCATTATAGGTATCATCTATCATGGTGAATTTACCTTCCGTACGAATAATCTTCTGACGTGGTCCTTCATAGGAAGCCATATGAGCAACCGCTTTTTCTAAAGCTACGCCATTCTCATTAGCAACCGCAAGTGCCGCAACACAATTGGCAACATTATGTTTTCCAAAAGCTTTCAGATATACTTCAATCTGTTGCACTCCATGAACGCATGTAAATGTGGTATGATCATCATGATATACTATATCCTTAGCATAATAATCGCACCAGTTATCAGTCCCGTAGAAAATTGTTCTGCAACTTAAATGCTCTGTATCCACCGCATCCTGAAGCATATCATCATCTCCATTTAAGAACAATACACCGTCCTTTTTCATAGAATGAACAATTAATAACTTCTGCTTTCTGATATTTTCCCTTGTCTTCATGAATTCAATATGAGCTACGCCTATTGTAGTCACAACCGCCATATCAGGTCTTACCATCTCAGACAGAACATCCATCTGCCCGTCTTCGCTGATTCCCAATTCAAGTACTGCAATTTCATCATCGCTGCTCATTCGTGATAAAGTGATGGGAACTCCGATCTGCGAATTGAAGTTTTTCTCCGTCTGATATGTCTTTTTACCCGCTGAGAGTGCATGTGCAATCATTGTACGTGTAGTGGTTTTTCCCACACTTCCTGTAACGGCAACAATTGGTATGTTAAGATTGCGTGTTCTGATACCCGTTCCGATTCTCTGAAGAGCATCCTGAGTATTATCCACTCTTATATAGGGCTTCTCCGCAAGTACTACTCCGTCATGTTCAGATGTCAAAGACGCTGCACCAATTTCCAAAGCAGATTCTATAAACCTGTGGGCGTCAACATTTTCTCCTATAATCGGAACGAAAAGATCCCCCTCCTTAATTTCTTTGGAATTAATACAGACATCCTTTATCACGGTATTTTCATCTCCGCAAAGAAGAACTCCTCCGGTCATTTCCACAATGTCTTTAACAGTTATGTTTTCCATCATATACCTCACATTTAAACTATATTTAGGCGTTTGAAAAACGCTTATTTACTTTGTGTAATCATAGAGCAATCAATGTTATTTGTCTTTCATGCTACATTCAGCTCCATGTATATTTAAATCTTTTTAATCCGGTTCACCTATATTGTCTAGCAAATGACTAAGATATTTTGCAACACCATTTTCCTCGTTGGAAGGAATAACAGAATTGGCCATATTCTGTATCTCCGGATGAGCATTGCTCACTGCATAAAAATAATCGCACGCCTCATATAAGGAGACATCATTAAGATTATCTCCGAAACCGGTAACGCTGTCATATCCGCCATATTTTCTCAAATATTCTATAGCATCTTTCTTAGAAGCAGCATCACTGTATATCTCTAATATATAATATTCACTATTATACACATCGGGATAAAATTCTGTCTTGACACCTTTCACAACTGTAAGTTCTCTTCTTAATCCCTCCAACTTGTCTTTCTTCTCACGTAACATACAGGATAAAATATGATCTTTTGCCACAAGACTCAAATCCTCTACCTCTGTAAATTTCTTGTCATATTTCATGATCCACTCGTTACGAAAATAATTCATTGAAGTAGATTCAACACTATCATAATAAGCTGTAAATTCACCATCTTTAACCGCATAGAGAAAACACGAAAGTCCTCTGGTCTTAATAAGGCCAAGAACAACCATCACAACAAGTTCCTCCATACATTCCTCTTTGATAAAATTATCATTAACAATATCATATATAAGCACACCATTCATCAAACTAACGGGCAGCTTCAGATTAAGTGGTTTCAGTATCTTAAGAGCCGTTGCCGGAGTTCTCGCAGTAGATATGGTAAAATCGATTCCATTTTCGATGCAATCATTAATTATCTGCACAGTTTCCTCATTAAGATTTGCCGCTTTATTGAGAAGCGTGCCATCCAAATCACTTACAAATAGTCTTTTCATTGGTTCTCCTTTTTGATCTAAATAATGATTAGGTAATTGCGAACTCTTATTCTCGGTTTTGCCTTTGTGCATATTACATACCTTGCTTGAGTTTATCACACGTTATATATGAAAACAAGATTATTTTTGATTCCAGAAATCTTCAAGCTCTGCTGATACAGTATTAAGATTGACTACCCTGTAATCCTCCCATTCTGCGGGAAATGTATCCACCACCTGACGTGTCACAAACCTTTCGTCCAGGAGTAATATAACTCCCCTGTCATCCATTGTACGAATGACTCGTCCCGCTGCCTGTTGCACTTTATTCATTCCAGGATAGAGATACGCATATTCAAACCCTTTATCTTCCCTGTCGGAAAAGTAATTCAATTTGATCTCATTTTCATTGCATACCATGGGAAGCCCTGTTCCTACTATAGCTGCTCCTATCAGATGCTCTCCCGCAAGATCAATTCCCTCAGAAAATATTCCACCCAAAATGCAAAATCCCAACACAGGTTTCTCCTCTTCTCTGAACCTTGATATAAATTCATCTCTTTCCTGCTCGGATAAATGAGAATCCTGAACAATAACTTCTATATCCCCAAAAAGACCTATGGCACATCCACATTCATATACATCATTCATCATCTTATAGGACGGGAAAAAAGCCATATAATTACCCTGTTTTCCATGCACCATAATGTCAATATATTTCGCTATCTTCTCATACATGGCAGGTGTTCGCAGCTTATACCTGCTGCTAACATCATTTCCCACCATGATCTGTCTGTTCTTCTTTGGAAAGGGGGAAGGAATATATATTGCTGCATCTTCCTCATCATTATGAAGCAGCTCCTTATAATAATTGATAGGCAGCATCGTTGCGGAAAAGAAGATTGTTGCGTTGCCCTTTTCTATACACTCCGACAGATTATTCGCCGGATGAATGCAATAAAGTTTCAGCATAAATGAAGAGGAATCAACCTGCTCGCCATATATTTCGTAGCTTTCATCCATCAATTCATATATGTTAAGAAATTGGTTGATCTGAAAATAAAATTCGAGTATCTCGTCCTTATGCGGTTTAAGGGCATTAATCTCTTTGCTCTCTTCCATAAATGATTCCAAATGTGCATGAAGTCTCAGTAATTTCAGATAAAGGGAATCTATATCAGAAACTATTACATACCCCTTCTCACTCTCACACATTTTCTTAATCTCTAACAGCTCCTTATTGCACCCTGCAAGCAGCTTGCAAATCTTTGAATTAAATGGCATGAGCAGTTTTCTCATTTTCAAAAAGTCCTCGTTGTATATACACGCACTGTACATGGCAGAGGCTCTTTCCACAAGATTAGGGGCTTCATCTGTCAGAAACACAAATTCACCCTTGGCACCTTCTCCAAAATACCTTCTAAGCCGAACTCTCGGATCAAATACATAATTGTAATCACATATTATTCCATCTACATACAGACTCACATCAAGTCCCATTTCAAAAGGGCACACCATGTGTTTATCTGCATATGAAAGCAGTACATCCCGTGTGATATTATCCTCATTAACAAGACAATCATACATCGCCTTATTGATCCTGTCATAATGTCCTTTTGCATACGGGCAGTAGTCCGGATCACAGTTAGTTTCATCCATTGGACATATTTTTTCTTTTGCGGTTATCAATACACTTCTAAAATGCAGACCATTATTCCTCAATATGGTAAGTCCGTCAAGTGCTACACTTCTTGCAATCGTCTTAGCTGTAAGATAGAACATTTTCTCGGCATATCCGTTACCCATAGCCTGTATTGCCGGAAAAAGTGCAGCCATCGTTTTCCCTATACCTGTCGGTGCCTGTACAAAAAGATTCTTCCTGTCTTTAATGGATAGATACACCATGGCAGCCATGTTTTTCTGTCCCGGGCGATAATCATATGGAAACTCTAAAATTTCAATGGAGTCATTTCTCAGTTTTCTGTTATCTACGTCAAACTGCATCCATTTACAATACTCATCAGTCATATCCTCAAACCAGATTTTCAGCTCTTCAAAAGTAAATGTTTCCTTAAATCTTTTAATCTGCTCTGTGTCTAAATTACAATAAGTCATTTGGACCGCTATCTCAGACAATCCTTCCTTTAATGCATATATATATGCATAACACATAGCCTGAGCCTTATGTACATAAACAGGTTCTACAAGATTTTCTAATTTCTTATATACGCCCTTAATCTCATCTATAGTAACAAAATTATCTTCAGTTAAAATTCCGTCAGCTCTACCCTCGATTATAAGAACAAAATCCGGTCTTTCTATATTGATTTTTAATGGAACTTCCGCCTGATAATTAAGTCCCATTTTTCCCTGAATCTTTCTGTGTATACGGCTTCCCGCCTGCATGGCGTCCTTGGAAAACGTCCCCTCTCCTCCTGTGATATCACCTTCCCGAAAAAGAAATTCAACTATTCCGCGGACTGAAACACTGATTTCATACATACTGCTACCTGTTTCCCTTTGGTAATATAACAATCAACTTAGATATACTACAGCCTTTCCCACCTTATCGGATACTTCCTTACCTTCTAATAATTCTAACAGCTTAAGTCCAAAATCAATGCATGTACCCATTCCACGACTGGTAATAAACTGTCCGTCATGTACTACAGAATCAGTCTTTGCATTGGCTCCAAGAAGTCCAGCTTCCAGACCCGGGTAACAAGTTGCATTCTTACCTTCTAAAAGTCCCTTTTCCCCATATACCGTAGGTGCTGCACATACCGCCGCAAGATATTTTCCTGCTTCTGCATATATTCTTATTAATTTATCAAGTCCGGTATGCGCCTTAAGATTATTGGTTCCCGGCATTCCACCCGGCAAAATCAACATATCGGCATCACTAAGATCTCTCTCATCAAATAATCTGTCAGCACGAATCGTTATACCATGGGAACCTGTAACATCATAATCTCCCGAAACCGATACCGTTACGCAGTCGACTTTACCACGTCTTAAAAGATCAACCACCGTCAAGGCCTCTACTTCTTCAAAACCTTCCGCATAGAATAAATACGCTTTCTTCATCTTTGTAACCTCCTTATGACACTCAAAAATTTATTAATAAATATATCATAAAATGATATTATCATCAATACAAGTTGGTTAACCATGCATTTTCTGTTATAATTTCATTTAAATATATATAAAGGAGATTAACCATGGAGATAGAAAGAAAATTTTTAGTCAACCGCAAAATGATGCCTAAAAACTACACCGAGCATCCCTCTAGTGAATTGGAGCAGGCCTATATTATAACTGCCCCTGTTCTCAGAATCAGAAAAAAAGATGATGTCTATATACTGACTTATAAAGGTCCCGGATTTATGACAAGACAGGAGGAGGAATTTCCGCTTACCAAAGAAGCATATGAAAAGCTGCTGACAAAAACAGAGGGAATAATTATATCCAAGACCAGATATAAAATTCCCGAAGATAATAATCTGACTATAGAATTAGATGTGTTTCACAAAGATCTTGAGGGATTAATTTTAGCTGAGGTTGAATTTCCTAATATTGAAATGGCCAACAACTATAACCCACCTTTCTGGTTCGAACGTGAAGTTACTAATGAAGGCACATTTCATAATTCCTCTTTAAGTTCAATGACAAAAGAACAGATTAACGAGCTTTTGGAGGCGGTACTATCTTAAAGTAAGCCCGATTCATTATCAAAACCGTCACTATCATTGCAAACATACTTCCTGCCATTACAAAAACCGGAGTACCGATGAAATTAGCTAATGCCGATACGATTGAGCCGATAGTCTGGGCAAAAACAGCTATCTTATATATCACTCCGAAGGTTGTATTGGCAGCGGTAATCTTTGTTAAAATATATAATATCAGGGCATAACAAAAGGCTGACAAAAGATATCTGACCAAGGTAAATAAATACATAAAAACGAACATGCCAAACATTCCAATATATATAACAGGAGCAAGGCCGGCTATGCTCTGATTGTTGATAACAACATCTTTGAACTCTGAAAATTTCTGTTCCTGAACTATTCCGTTAATACCGGTCAGATTATTATACATTATCATATTGCTGCGACTTACGAGCATCACCTGAAGCAAATCCCGATCCACATCTTCTGCAGTGAATTTCTCTACATCAGTATCCACAAGTATATATATACCTGCATCCTCATCATTTTTTTCATATTTGTCGGATAAGGAAAACTCTCCGTTTTGCAACGAAAAATCAGGAAGCTCATCAATAATAAAACTACGAACCCCTCCATATCCGGCAACAGCTGCCATAACAGGAATCACATACTGAATAAGACTTAACAAAAGAACAAGAAAGGCAACATATGTTACTATTTTTACACTTGTTAACTTTATAAGCGAAGGGTATTCTCCCGGAAGAAACATCGCAGTAATGAATCTGTCCGCAAACCCCATATTTTTCTTGTTACTGTTTTTTTTAACACCATTATTCATTTCATCATTATTCATATCTACCCTCATCTCATACTATCATCCCGCATCTACGTGCATTCATCGCAAAATTACAGAATGTTATTATATAATATTTTATCGCTTTTTCAAAGAATTACAATAATTCATTTTCTATCATAGGCAATATGATTGTAATTACCGTACCCTTACCTTCTTTTGAAATAATTTCCGTCTTTGCCTGACATTTAACTTCCAAAAGTTCAAACAAACTTTTTATCGATGTAGGACTCGTTTTTTTCAAATTCTTATCATCAAAACCGATACCATTATCTATTATCTGTATAGCATATCCGTCTTCTCTGGTATAACTTCGCAAAACAACATTACCTGTATTGTTTTTTCCTGCTATTCCATATTTCACTGCATTTTCCACAAGAGGTTCAATGGTATTTCTGGGGATTTTGAAATCCTTCACTTTGCTTTCCAAAACAAATGAAAACTTATTGTTTCTGGTACGCTGCAGATTGAGGTATGCCATAATATGTTCTAACTCTTCATTAAATGGTATTATTTCTCCTCTGTTGCTCATAGCCTTCAAATTATTCATAACATAGACCGATATATAATATATCATCTTCGTACTATTTTCGGAACCGTTTTTTATCAATGACTGAAGAGTTTGAAACGAGGCAAATAACAGATTGGGATTCAAGCTTTCTATCACCTGCTGTCTGACAATCTTCTCAGTATCTTCAGGATTATCCTTCGGTGTATCAATGAACAAAGCATTTCTGATTCCATATACGACAAGAATCACAAAATATATCAAACTTCCTGTAATAATCGGAATACCCGAAGCTATATTATCTGCATGAGTAATATATATTATCATTTCAAATATTACTCCACAGACTAAAATCAGATTAGATATAAAAACGGGGCGCTCCTGCCGCTGTCTGTAATCATAAGACACACTGCCTATCAGCATGGTATATATTATCAATCCGGAGACAGCAAGAATTATTGTAATCAGATAAACCAGATTGATTGATATCAATCTAAACCATGCGAAAATCACAACGCTGATAAACTCTATGCTGTAAAAAACTGCACCTATGTCAAACACAGGAAGAATACGCGTTTTCCTTATCAGACTTCTTATTACCAAAAGATGCATAACAGACACAATAATAATAAGTGCTGACCGCAAAAAATAATTGATCAGTTCCCATCTTATTAAAGTTCTGAACAATGTACTTTCTACAATAAACAAAAGCCCTGCAACAACTGCTTCTCCACCAATATAATTTAACATATATTTTTTTGTAATATCTGTTTTTATAGAATAGCTGATTACAAAAACCGCTAAACTCAATATGATCAAAAACAGCCCATAGAACACAAACCAGCCATTTTCTTTAATAGCAGCTGACAATAATTCCGTATAATTACCGATTCTGATTTCATCAAATGTAACATTATCGTTTTTTTCATTCTTTACTTTGATAGTAACGGTAGAATTCCTATATTGATAATCAACAGGAACAACATGGAAGGGAAATTCCAGATCCGCTTCGTCAGTTTCATATATGACCTCTTTATTTACGGTAATCATAATATACTGGTTCTTAGAATAAAACACCATATATTGCTTATCGTCGGAAAAGTCGGGTAATTTGTGACTAAGTGAAACATAATTGTTTGCCTTAACTGCAAATGAGTTTGGAAGATTCAAAACTTCTGTTATGATCTTTTTTTTCGTATCGTCCTCCGTTTCACCGTATTTTCTCCACTTTGCATCATCTAAGGTCTCATATGACGCAATCCATCCATCTGAAAAGCTGTCAAGTCCGGACACCTTCCCTCTCATAAAAATACTGCTATCTTTACGTACTACAAGCAATGTTCCTAACAACATAGCCGAAACAATCAGGAAAACAATAATAATATGTAATTGTCTGTTGTTTAATCTAAACATATTACCGCCTCAATCAAAAATCAATAGTGGTATTTTTACTATATCAAATTATAGAAACTCAAAGCATTAGCAATACCGTCATCTTCTATATCGGTCGTTTTATGTTCTACTACGTCAAATAACTCTTTCACGGAATTACCCATGCCTACAGAATGTCCCACGAACTTTAACATTTCCATATCATTTATTGAATCACCAAAAGCATAACAGTTATCTATGGATACATCAAGTTCATTCATTAAAAAACTAATACCGGTCGCCTTAGAACAGCCCTTTGGAACTGCTTCAGTTACAATATTGCCGTGAGGAATAAGATTAAAATCCTCACAAAACATTTCTTCAAAAACACCTTGTTTGCTGCCTTCTTTACCGCTTGTTGTAAATTTGTCAAATCTGAACTTGGGATGGGTATATTCTCTGATGGGTTCATCACTGTTCTCAGAAAAATATTCGAATATATAGTTCATGAATGTTCCCGGTCCATGATCACCGTCTATAAACAGTCTGTCTCTACTTTCAAAAAGGGTCTCATAACCGATGCCATGAAGCATATTCGCATACTTGATACATAAATTTTCAGGTATACTCTTATAAAATACTTCATTACCCTCGTATTCAATATAAGTACCGCATCCACACACTAATCCGTCAAAACCAAATTCGAGTAAATGTTTATCTATTGCAGATTTGACTCTGCCTGTATTAATAAAAATCTTATGACCATTGCTCTTTGCTTTATTAAGCGCCTGTCTGGTACTTTCCGGCATAATATGTCGTTTATCAAGGGTGATCAAGGTTCCATCAATATCAAAAAACAATAATGCTGACATAACTAATCCTTTTCGTGTCGACTATCAATATTTTTGTGTCATCATATGCCATTATATAAAATGAAGCTCCAATTACAAGCCCATTTTATTATTCTTACATCTGCTTTAAAAGATTAACCATTTCAATTGCACCAAGCGCACAATCATAGCCCTTGTTACCGGCTTTTGTTCCTGCACGCTCAATGGCCTGTTCAATATTCTCTGTTGTAACTATTCCGAACATAACAGGAACACCCGTCTGTAATGAAACCTGAGCAACCCCTTTAGACACTTCATTACATACATAGTCATAATGACTTGTTGCACCGCGAATTACCGTACCTAAACATATAACCGCATCATAGTTTCCGGATTCCGCCATCTTCTTGGCAGCAACAGGTATTTCAAATGCTCCCGGCACCCATGCAAGAGTAATGTTATCTTCCGGTACGTCATGACGTGTCAACCCGTCTAAAGCACCACCAATTAACTTTGATACGATAAACTCGTTAAATCTTGAGGCAACAATGCCCACTTTCATGTCCTTTGCTACTAACTTTCCTTCTAATGTTTTCATAATATAATTTCCTTTCTATCGTTAATATTTTTATATTACTTAGCATTTATTGCATTATAATCTGTTCGTACAAAACGTTTTACAAAGCTCAAATATAATTTACATATTCAAAATGTGCCCCATCTTATCCTGCTTGGTCTTCAGATAAAATGCATCATATTTTCCCGGCTCCATAATTATGGGAACACGCTCAACAATGCTTAAGCCGTAACCTTCAAGGCCATATACTTTAAGCGGATTATTAGTCATAAGACGAAGCTCCTTAATACCAAGATCAACAAGTATCTGAGTCCCTATTGTATAATCCCTGGCATCTTCAGGGAAACCAAGTTCAAGATTTGCCTCTACCGTATCCCTGCCCTGATCCTGAAGTTCATAAGCCCTTATCTTATTGATAAGACCAATTCCCCTTCCCTCCTGCCTGAGATACAACAACACCCCGCGACCTTCTTTGGCAATCATCTTCATTGCAGCATCGTACTGCTGTCCGCAATCACATCTTGCAGATCCTAATGCATCACCCGTAAGACACTCCGAATGAACACGACACAGCACAGGTTTTCCATCTGAGATATCTCCTTTAACAAGGGCTACATGATGTTCACCATTTAATTTATTGACATAGCCGTATATCATGAACTCTCCGTATCTGGTAGGCATTTTGGCTCTTGCTACACACTCAACAAACACCTCATGCTCCTTACGATACTGAATAAGATCTTTCACCGTACCAATCTTTAAGTTATGCTTCTTTGCAAATTCAAACAGATCATCCCTTCTTGCCATCGTACCGTCGTCTTTCATTATCTCACAGCATAATCCGACCGGTTTAAGTCCTGCCAGTTTCATGAAATCAACAGTCGCCTCAGTATGTCCCTGACGTTCAATGACTCCGCCCGGTCTTGCCTCTAACGGAAACATATGTCCCGGTCTTCTGAAATCTTCCGGCTTGGCATCCTCTTCAACAAACTTTCTGGCAGTTATACCACGTTCTAGCGCAGAGATACCTGTTGTGGTACTCACATGATCAACCGACACAGAAAATGCGGTTGTATGGTTGTCGGTATTGGTTATGCACATCTGTGGTAAATGCAGTTTATCCGTGTATGACGGACCCATCGGCATACAAATCAGCCCCTTTGCGAAGCTTGCCATGAAATTAACATTTTCCGTTGTTGCAAACTCGGCAGCACAGATCACATCTCCTTCATTTTCTCTGTTCTCATCATCTAATACCACTATACATTTACCTGCTTTCAGCTCGGCAGCCAACTCCTCCGGTGTATTAAAATCTGACATATTATTTCTCCTTCCTGTTATAAGTTCATTTTAGGTGATTGCGAAACTCCTTTTATTTGTTTTGCCTTTGTACATATTATTTCTTTATATAAAACCATTATTTGCGAGGAAATCCATAGTAAGACCGGAACTGTTTCTTCGATTATTATCTGAAGAATCCACTCTGTTCTCTATTTCATTTTTATCTGATATCCCATCACGCTCCACATCATTAAATCTCAACAGTTTCCCAACATATTTGCCCACTATATCATTTTCAAGATTGACCACATCGCCTGCCTTTTTATCCAGAAGCGTTGTATTTGCTCCCGTATGAGGTATAAGAGAAACTTTAAAACATCTGTCATCCACATAGGCAACAGTCAACGAAATGCCATCAATCGCTATCGAACCCTTTTCAATTATATATTTGAGCAGTCTACTATCTGCCTTAACCGTTACCCAGACAGCATTATCTTCTTTCACAAAGCTTTCTATCACTCCGGTGCCGTCAATATGACCACTAACTATATGCCCGCCGAATCTGCCATTGGCAGCCATGGCTCTTTCAAGGTTTACATAACTTCCAATATTTAGTTTTCCAAGGGATGATCTTCTTAAAGTTTCCGCCATTACATCGGCAGTAAATGTATCAGAGCTTTTGGAAGTTACCGTAAGACATACTCCATTTACCGCAATGGAATCACCAATATTCATATCCCGAAAGATTACATCTCCCTTAATGGTAAGTTTTGAAGATTTTGCTCCCTTGCTTACTCCGGTAATTTTTCCAATCTCTTCAATTATTCCCGTAAACACAGTTTGTCACATCCTTTCCAAACCTAACAAAAGCCCCGAAGAAATATTTCTTCGAGGCTTTATGATCACATACCCAATATAATACTCATATCAAATACCTATCATTACATCTTCTCTCGTCCAGACTATACTGTCGGCACCGGAATCACACCGGTTCATGCCATGTGGCTTGCGGGCTTATGAATATGATTATTATTCACACACCGCCGGTGGAGACTTTCACTCCGCCTTGAAGAATATTCGGTTAACACATATGTCATTATAACTCGTTAAAGGTTGTTGTCAACCCTTATTTTAAATGAGCTCGTAAGGACAATTATTTTCTTTTAATGTATTTGTACTTGACATTCTTGGCACCGGATTTCTTAATAAGCTTAACTACCTTCTTATATGTCTTTTTATCCTTTGCATATATGGTAATCATGGCGTTTTTCTTAATATTCTTGAACGCGTTTTTCCCAACGGTTTCAAGTTTATTACCATTAATTTTGATGCTGCTTAACTTCCTGCAATTACTAAAAGCATTCTTTCCAATTACCTTCAACTTACATTTTGACATATCAATTGACTTGAGTGACTTTGCTCCGTTATATGCACCTTCATCAATTTTTGTTATTTTGTCACCATGAATAATTACACGTTCTAATTTCTTACAATTCTTAAATGCGTATTTTCCAATTTCTGTTATATTTGCTCCGATAGTCACATCTGTGATGACCTTGTTTGAATTAAATGCATTATCAGAAATTTTAGTTACCGCATACTCTACTCCATATGCATCTTTAACTGTATTCTGAATTGTTACAACTGCCGATGTATTATTCGTTGTTCCGGAAAACTCGACTGTCGGTGTACTTGAAGCCGATACAGGAGATGTAACTATGTTATACTTTGTACTTGTCGAGGCAAAATCCAATGCCGCGCCAACTGCCTGTGCAGCCTTCTTCTCGGCTATCGCTTTCTCCTCTGCTGCCTTCTTTTCAGCTGCTGCTTTCTCCTCTGCCGCTTTCTTATCGGCTGCTGCTTTCTCCTCTGCTGCCTTCTTTTCAGCTGCTGCTTTCTCCTCTGCCGCCTTCTTCTCAGCTGCTTCCTTTGCTGCCTTTTCCGCTGCTTCCTTTGCTGCCTTTTCTGCCTCCTCTTTTTCTTTATCAGTTGTATCGTCTACATCATCCGTCTTAAAGAGATAGAAGTTATCAATTGTTCCCCAACCTCCATCCTGATAATTCATTGTTACACCGAATGTAAACTCACTGTTTTTCTTAACGGTAATATTCTCTATCAGTGGCTTCTTCCAATTTGGTGAATCTTTTGATGAAGAACTTGCCCAACCGGAAAGTTGAAATTCTGATTTAAGTTGTTCATCCTCACCGACCTGTGCAAACAGAATCCCTTCGTCTCCTTCATAACCTTCCGCACAGGCTGTAAGCGAATATACTCCCGGCTCTAATCTAATGGTTTGTTGTGCGGTAAATGTATCTGCTGTTTCTTTCCAGTAGTGCAGACCTTTTTCTCCTTCATATACATCGTCTTTTGTAACGTTGCATCCACTTCCTACTATTTCCCAACCTTCATCATCATTTTCAAAACTGTAATTGAAATCAGCAAGCAGATTTTCCGGCATGATATCCAAAACGCACAAAGCATTCACATCACTGTCTTCAATCTCACCACTAATTTCATATTTTCCAACTCCGGTTACCTTGCTAATAGCTTCGTCACTCCATGTAACATCAACCTCTTTCGAAGTTGCATCGCTCATTACAACCTTAACCTTACCCGGAAGAGCACTCTTTATGTTATCAGATAAGTTGTCGTTGTAAATAACCGTAGCACTCACAGGCTCTATATAATCTACATTTACTATTTCTGCTGCCGCTCCGCTCTTTATATAATTATAAACATTGAGCGATGGAAGAACTTTTCCGTCAAAATCAAAGAATGCCTGATTATCTATGGCTGAACCACCATACCATTTGCCGGCATCATTCGGATCATACTCGCTGGCATAACTTGAAGCCCATCCCGAACCGAATTGCTCCCATTTTTGTTTATTAGCTTCCAAAACTTCTGCTGCATCCTCTGCTGATTCTTCATATTTATGTACAGGAATCCATGCTGCTTCCCAGTAGAATACTCCAGATCCATTAGTTGTTTTATTAACCGTGTCAATAACATCTCTTACCCATTTTGCCTGACCATTAACAGAAAACGGATATAGCATATCGTTACCTGAATCATTATTACCTTTCCTTATAGTATTCTCATGTCCATCGCCATCTTCAAGGGTCCATGCATAAGAAGTCTCTGCAACAATAACCTTCTTACCGTATGTATTTCCTATCTTATCAAGTTCCGACTTAAGATTACTAAGAGACCCATGCCATGATGGATAATATGAACTTGCAAAAACATCATAATCCACCTCATATGTATCCAGTTTCTCTGCATATGAAGAATATAATTGTTTCTCAGGATTGGTAAAATGAACTGCTACAAGAATGTCTTCATCTACATCCCTGGCAGCCTTACTTCCTGCGGCAAATATCTTTGAGGAATTTTCCCAGTCATTCTGAGAAATACCACAGATAGCTCCTGCAGTAGTCTCATTACCAACCTGAATCATTCCTACATCTACTCCGCCCTCTTTTAAACTTTCAAGAGAGTCCTTTGTAAATTTATATACCGCATTTGCCCTCTGTTCAATCGTATATTCTTTCCACGCCTTAGGAGACTGCTGTTTGCCCGGGTCAGCCCAGAAATCCGAATAATGAAAATCTATTAAAACTCTCATTCCGGCATCAGTAGCATATTTTCCCATTTTTAGTGCTTTTTCAATATCATTATTACCGCCTCCGTATCCGTTACCGTTAGCGTCATAAGGATTATTCCATACACGTATACGAACCCAATTAACACCATGATCTGCCAAAAGTCTGAAGAACCCTGCTTCATCCAACTTATTTCCATCCTCATCCCAATAAGAAGCACCGCTATCATAAATAGACTGAACGGCTGATATATCTGTTCCAAGCATGAAATCATCTGAAAGATTCTCTACTTTATCTACTGATATTTCTGCGCCATATATTGTAGTATCTTCTTGTTTTTCAGAATATTTATAGAGAATAATATCATCAATGCTTCCCCAATATCCGGCCGGAACCGAACCAGTTATACTTATTGTATAATCCTTCTCTTCTGAAACATAGAATTGTTCCAGATAGCATGTTTTCCAATCATCCCATCCGGTTGTTGCTTCGCATACTGACGAGATATCTCCTATAGAAACAGTAAGTCCGGACACATTACTATCACCCTCCTGAGCATATGAAAGGTAATACCAACCTGTATCCAATTTGACAGTTTGTGTAACGGAAGTTTCAACCGGATCACTATCAGACCATTTTGTCTTAATCGCATAATCTCCACTATTCTTCGTTCCGTTATCTATAGCAAACGAATCATTTGTAATTGTCCAATCTGAGGTATCACCGGTTTCAAAATCACCATTTACTATTTTCTCTGAATCAATCCATTCCCAACCATCTTTTTCGACAAATCCGGCCGGTTCATCCGATGCCTGCTCCTCTGCATATGATATAATGACATCGTCTATGTAACCATAATATTTTGAAGGAACAGAACCATTCAAAGAGACAGTCAACATGCTTTCATCAGAAACGGATATTCCCTCTGTTTCTGATGTAACCCACTTTCCCCATTCATCAGTTTCATTTAACTCAACGCTCTTTGTATTGGTACCATCTGATATAGTCAAAGAAATACCGGATTTCACATTTGCTGTTCCCATAGAACGAACGCTAACTTTATACATACCGGCTTTTTCTACAGATATTTTCTGACTTATCCCCATTGAAGATATATCATCAGAATCATTATTAGTCTTTAACGCTGTCGAAGCGTTGTTAGAATATTCATCTGAACTAAGGTCAGCATGCCATAAGCCATTACTTGCCAGCCATGAACTAACACTCCAACTGCTAATCTCGGAATCAGTACATGATTCAAAATCTCCATTTGCAACAAGTTCCGTTGTCTTCCACTGTGCTTCTTCAGCATTCGAAATTATAACCGGTAATGTAGGTACCACTGATGTTACCATTGCAGCAACAATTACCCCGGCAGTAAATCTTTTGAAAAATTTCCTCATAAATAACCTCCTTATGTTTTGAGTATTATGTCAACTACGCGCTATTGACATACACTCAATTTTCTTTTCACGTATAACATGTAGCGCAACAGTTGCGCAATCGGTTGCGCTTTAGTATATGCTTATATTAACACGATTTGTATCATATGGCAATTATGCAATGTGCATAATTAATTTTGTAATTTTGTACAAGAAAAAAAGGACACACACCTTATAGGATGCGCATCCTTAAACTTACCTGTAACCATAATTAAAAAATATTATTTAATTCACCTTTAATCATTATATCCATTCGGATTCATACTCTGCCACTTCCAAGAATCAGCACACATTTCCTCTATACCATACTGTGCCTCCCAGCCAAGCTCTTTCCTGGCAAGACTTGCATCCGCATAACAGGTTGCAATATCACCCGGTCTTCTGGGTTTGATTTGATATGGTACCTCATGTCCACAAGCCTTTGAAAATGCTTTGATAACATCCAGAACACTGTATCCATTGCCTGTGCCCAGATTATACACCTTAACTCCGGGATTTTCCTTTATCTTGTCTATAGCCTTAACATGTCCATTAGCAAGATCCACTACATGAATATAATCACGCACTCCCGTTCCATCCGGTGTATCATAATCGTTACCAAATACTCCGACACACTCCAATTTTCCTATAGCTACCTGAGCAACATAAGGAAGAAGATTATTAGGAATTCCCTTGGGATCTTCTCCAATCTTACCGCTCTTATGAGCTCCTATCGGATTGAAATATCGGAGAAGAATAACATTCCATTCCTCATCTGCAGTATGAAGATCAGTTAATATCTGCTCTAACATACTTTTTGTCCACCCATATGGATTTGTCGGTGTACCCTTAGGACATTCTTCAGTGATAGGAACAAATGCAGGATCGCCATATACTGTAGCTGATGAAGAAAAAATGATATTCTTACAACCATGTTTTCTCATCACCTCAACCAAAGTAAGAGTTCCCTGAATATTGTTCTTGTAATACTCTAGCGGCTTTGCAACAGATTCACCTACAGCCTTAAGTCCCGCAAAGTGAATAACACAATCTATTTTTTCCTTTGTAAACAACTGCTCTAAAGCATCTGCATCAAGCATATCATCCTCATAAAAACTTACAGACTTACCTGTTATCTCTTGTATCCTATCCACTGCTTTCTTACTTGAGTTGTAGAGGTTATCAAGAATCACAACCTCATAGCCTGCATTTAACAGCTCTACACAGGTATGACTCCCTATATAACCTGCTCCTCCGGTAACTAAAATTCTCATACTCTCTTCCTCCTGATATCATAGTTTTAACTTCAATCTCGTCTATTCATTTTTCTTTCGACCTTTGATTGATACATTATATCATCTGCCATGTTCACATAGAAATCCAATTCCTCATTAGTTAAAGGATTACTAATAGCATAACCCACACTGACCGAAAGGTCAATCGGGTAACTATCATCTTTACTTATCCGACGCAGTTCTTCCTTAACCTTATCAATCGTTTCTTTGACTAATTCTTCGGAAATATAATAATCCAATGCCAGGAATTCATCACCGCCAAGTCTGAACACCAATGCTTTATCTGAAGAATATGTTTTGATCAATTGAGCCACAGTTTTGATGGCTTTATCTCCCATATCATGACCATAATTATCATTTAGATATTTCAATCTGTCCAGATCATAATAAATGACGGATATTGCTTTGCCGCTCTCTTTTGCTTCATCAAATAATCTATGTGCATAATGTGCAAAACCAAACCGATTGTAGACCATGGTCATTGCATCATGATGATACAGTAGTGACAGTGCCCTATTCATTCTTGCCAATTTCTGTTTTGCATAGAGCTGTTCAATACCTGTAATAATCGCATTAACTATTTCAAATAAAAATTGCTTCTCCATAAGATATATAGCATTTTTTATGGCAAAATATCCTATACATTTATCGCGAAAATGTAGGGGCAAAAACAAAAAATTCGCCCCGCCCGACTCCAGATCAAATGCCGGAAAAAGTCCATCTATTACTTTTCTATCCTCCGGAATTTTTGTCCTCTTTCCTTTTTCATAAGAGAACAATATCGTCATTTTTTCAGGATAGCCTTCAACTAAAAAATGATCATCATAATTGGAGATCTTATCAATATCTACATCTTCAATCTCCATATTGTTGATATCAACCAAATGCTTGTCCATAACGAAATACATAGCATCACAATTAAATGTCGGAACACTTTCCAGTATACATTCTGCCATCTCATCTATCGTCTCACAGCCGGCAAGTTTTGAATCCAATGTAAGTACATTACCCTCAAAATATTCTCTTTCTATTTCCCATAAGATATTACTTTTCATCTTATTTCTGGTTTTTACAGATATCGCCGAAGGACAACCACAACTTTCCCAAAATATAGGACGGGAATCCGTATAGCATTTTGCAGGAAGTTCAACACCTGACCAGATATTTAAAAACATATCTATGCATTTATATCCTATATCTTCACGAATATAACTGATCGTCGAAATTCTGGGTATATAATATCTTGATTTATCTAAATCATCAAAGCCTGTTATAAGGAAGTCCTTAGGCGCTTTATATCCATGCTTTTCAGCTTCTGAAATAAAACCGACTGCAATATTATCGTTAGCACACATAATGGCGTCCGGAAGTTTACCGAACTTATCCAACAATTCGTTAAAACCAAGTACACCGCTGTTATAATCAAAATCACCATAATAAAAAGAATAGTCATCTGAAGGAATGCTATTATCTTCCATGTAGTCTCTAAGGGCTTTTGATCTCTCATTATTTTCATAATTATTATCAGGCCCCATAATAAACCAGAATCTTCTGCATTTATGCTCCCGATAAAGATGATCCACCATTCTCTTCATTGCATTATAATTATCAATCCCAACTGAATATAAACCATCATATTGATTGTTGATAACTACTGCAGGAACTCCGGATAATCTTGTTCTTTCAATAACCCTGTTTCTTACATTTTCATCCTTCGTATTATTAAGATCAAGTATAATACCGTCAAAATCGGAAAAATCCGGCAGATTAAAAATATTATATTCTCCCTTATTGTAAAGAAGATCACTACTCCAATTAGCTGAGCAGTTAAATATATAGATATTGATTTCTTCATCAATTTCCCTAATTCTTTTTAACATTCCGGAAGGCCAGGCAAAAGTAAAACACCTCACCCAGCTTTCCATAATTACAGCAATCTTCTTCATAACTATCCTCCTCATTAATGAGGTAATAAATGATACCAAGAACTATACACTATAAATATCTATTTTCTCAGCTAAAAGTAAAATCCCTGATAGTCTCTAACGCAGGCAACGCATTGCCATCATAATCAAACAAAGCCTGATTAGCCCATTCATTACCACCGGGGCCTTTCTCACCGGTAAATTCAAGAGCTGCCTCATTAGCCCATCCACAACCCGGAACAGGAATCCATCCGGGTTCCCAATAATAAAAACCAATTCCACCGGATACTTTAGATATTCTTGTCATAATATCCTTAATAAAATCGCTTTGTCCCTGTTTCGTCATCTGATAATCAAGATTCTTTGTAAGCTCCTCTTTCGTTGCCATACCTTTAAGCTGTTCCAACGGCAATTGCTCATATGAGCGATAATCTTCCATAGTAAATCCCATAGAAACTTCGGCAATACATATCTTCTTTCCGTATCTCTTAGCCATATCATTCATATTATAGTCAAGCTCATTTATGCTTCCATGCCAAAACGGATAATACGAAAGTCCTATAATATCGAAATCTTCTCCACGCTTTAAGTAGTTATCAAACCATTCTACATACATATCATTAAAACCACCATTGTCAAGATGTATCATTATGAGTGTTTTATCAGACACTTCCCTGACAGCGCGAATACCTGCACTTACATATCTTGCGATATTATCAAACTCCGGTTTTTTCCCGGTAGGCCACAAAAGACCGTTAGTTATCTCATTACCTACCTGTACTAACTCCGGTAATACTCCTTCAGCCTTGAGCTTTAACATAGTTTCTTTGGTATATTCGTATACCGCATTTTCCAATTCATCCGTATTATAACTCTTCCAAGCTTTAGGTGCAACTTGTTTTCCCGGATCAGCCCAAAAATCACTGTAATGATAATCAATCAATACACTCATTCCAAGTGATTTTGCCCTCTTGGCAAGAGCAATGGTTTTTGTAAGGTCATTGGTTCCGGCTCCGTAAGGATTTCCATTTTCATCGTAAGGATCATTCCATAATCTAAGTCTAACAGAATTGCACCCGTATTTTTTAAGGATTTGCAGCAATTCTCCCGGTTCACCATGATCATAGTATTTTGCCCCACATGCCTCTTCCTCTATCAAAGTCGAAACATCCATTCCTTTTATAAAATCCATTATAATGCTACTCCTTTCACAACATAATAACATTTAGGTAATTGCGAAACGCATTTATTATTAATATTTTAATCAAAGTCTGTTATGCGATCATACATTCTCCCGTACTTTATACGTATAATTTCATTCTTTGCCAGAACATCCGCCTCATCACCGGTATATTGACAACGCAGACAGTAATATTCTTTCTTGTCTTTGTCGTAGAACATATCTATATCCAAATCTCTCATAAAGCATAGCGGACAACGATAATTTAATTTGCCTTTTCCAGATTGAGCCATGTCTTAATTACCTCCTTATCAGAAATATGCTTTTTATATCCAAGTTTAAACATAGGTGAAAATGCATATCCCTCCTCTATATATCCTAATCCTTCTTTTGAATCAGTTGAAAGAGAAACCTTTGTATCAATTGCCGGAATTACTGCAAAAGCATCTGAAGCACCTTCTAATTTCTCATCCCGACATTTGTATTCGTAATTAATTGTCTTTTCACCATTATCGCCTATAACCCCGAGAGTAATCCCCGTCATATCTTCAGGATATTCTGTTGTTCCATAACAGGCAACTATATATTCATTTATTTCAACCTCTGCATCAGGGTTGCTCATTTCAAGAATCGTTCTTTCATGTTGTATGTTAGATGAACCTTCTTCAAAAATAATTCTTGTTCCAATCTTAACCGTGAGATCATAAAACTCTATTTCAACAGGATCAAGTGTAAGAATTCTCTTCTTTCCTTCCTGTGAAAAAGTTGCATGAGTTCTGCAAAGGCAAAGGTCTACTTCCTCTCCGTTATAAGAGACTTTTGCTGACCGAACAGTACCCTCACCCGCATAGTGAGTAAAATAACCTGCTCTGTATTTTTCCTGTATCAGAAATGGATATGATGCATCCTGTACATGCTTAGTTCCGATTCCAACCTCCCATTTGATCTTAGATGCATATGGTCTCAAATCAACAACAGCACCACCTTGATCCATATTAACACAAGCTCTCATATATGGGTCAGCATACCAGAAAAGCTGTTTATCAGAGCCGTATAGAATATCCTTCCATAATGCACACTCCGGCTCCTCATACGACTTGTTCTTGCGATAGAAATCTGCGAACTCCGCCATCGTCATATCAATGAGTTCACCCTTCTTCTTGAGTTCCCCATAATAAGCCATTCCATCCTCATATGACTTTTTAAGAAGTTCATAAGGCTGCTCCCATCTACCCATCTTATTAAGCCATCCGGGGCCTACAAACATCATGTTATAAGAATAGCCATTATTAAATTTTGCCAAATATCTGTATTGGTCTATCAGATTATAAAGATAGGGATATTCCCATGTTTTTGTATCATAAATCATTCCACGCAAAACATTTTGCGGATGTGTTCCGAAATTGGAACCATTGCCGTCATAACATGCAAGAAGATCCCTTGACAAATGAGGTATGGCAACAATACCACTGTCCTCTGCTTCATTTGCAGCAGGCGCATGTGTATTCTGCTTTGAAGGAATCCATGGATTCCACGGACCACCATCAAACAATGTATACCAGGAATTATTACAGGTATGATATGCCTTAGGTCCTTCCTCCCAACATGTTGCAACTGCACATTTTACCATAGGATATTTTTCTTTAATGTAATTCGTAAGTTCTGCATCCATGTAATAAGAGCCTGTGGATTCAGGATAGAATCCAAACCGGTCATAAAACTTTCCAAATACATCATCCACAATACTCTTTTTGTCCTCCATAGAGAACATCCATATACAAAAATCTTTGGTTTTATATTTCTCTCGAAACTCCTTACATGGTAATCCCAATAACGAGAGAGCTATCTCGTCTCCATATTGTTCATGATCTTTTTTCGCAAGTTCACATGCCTCATCATTAAACAGACTGGCATAAGTCATCTGAATAGTAACTTTCAGTCCATTCTTATGTGCAGTCTCCTGTTGAAATTTGAAGATATCCAACGATTCAGTCAGTAATGCTTTTCTGCCGATATCTTCCGCTTTACCCTGTCCGGTAACTTTTTCCGCATACTCAGGAACCATTTCCGGACGATGAATAATATTAACAACAAATGTATTGTCCATCGCTACTCTCCTTAATAAAAATATTCATAATTACTATATAATCCTTTTTTTATCCTTCATTTTACTACTTCCGGATATAAAAACACCCGACTCATCCGCAGCTTCAATCTAACGATAGGGATAAGCCGGGTGCATAATTACTGTCTTGAAACAAATGTCCAGACACATTTAGTACAGCATATCAACCCTTAACAGAACCGCCTGTAACACCTTCTACGTAAAATTTCTGCATTATTATGAAGAGAATTGAGATAGGAATTGAAACTATAAAGCCGCCTGCACAGAATATTGAAAAATACTGGTTAACCAAGGATCTGTCTAACATATTGTAAAGACCAATCGCTACTGTATAATCCTTTGAAATACCTGAATTCAGCATCAATTTCGCAAAAACGAAATCACCCCAAGGCAACAGGAAGGAATTAATAACCTGATAAACGATGATCGGCTTACAAATCGGAAGCATAATTTTGGTAAATATCTGCAACTCCGATGCACCCTCAAGTCTTGCCGCCTCACGAAGTGAAACAGGAACTGTATCCATAAATCCTTTAACAATCAGATATCCAAGTCCCGAGCCTGCCGAGTATACAATGATCATTCCCAGATGACTATTGGTAAGCCCTAATGACTTCAATACAAAATACACAGCTATCATCGAAAGAACACCCGGAAACATATTAAGTATAAGTGACAAACTCATTAATGTCTTTCTTCCCTTAAATCTCATACAACTGAATGCATAACTTACCATAAGCACAAACACTGTAGAAATGATACAAGTAAATATTGCAATTATCAGTGTATTTGAAAACCATCTTCCGTATTGTACAACTGAATCAGGTTTTAAGAACAATGTTGTAAAGTTACTAATTGTCCACGTTTCCGGGAAGAAATGTGTCTTATTAATTCCCGGATAACCGCTAAAGGCCGTAACCACAAGCCAGAGAATCGGGATAAGCCATATAACCACAAGGATTATAAGTAATAAATGATGGAAAAACGATCCAACTTTCTTCTTCATTATTGATAATCCCCCTCTCTATCTCCTGCTATCATTCTGGTAAATGATAGAATCGTGAATACTGCACTTATAATAAACACAATAATACCTATTACAGAAGCCATCTTATAGTTGTAATATTCATTAGTGAGTCGGAACAACCATGTTACAAGAAGGTCCACTTCTTTTGCATTTGAATTGGCAAGTGCCTGATCCGGTGTAATAAATGAATTGTTGGTTAAAAGATAAATAACATTAAAGTTATTAATATTCTTAACAAAGTCTGTTATAAGTGAAGGACCTTGAATAAATAGTACGTATGGCATTGTTATACTGACAAAAGTCTGGAACTTGTTAGCACCGTCAATCTTTGCACTTTCTATCTGATCACCCGGAATATTCATAAGTACACCTGTTGCAATCAGCATCTGATAAGGCACACCAACCCATATATTAATCATTACTATCATGAATTTTGCCCAATGCTCGGATGAAAGAAATGGAATATAATTGAGATGTTGACTAACCAACCCCACACTTTTCAAAAATTCAGTTACACCTAAATTACTGCAAATCGAATTGACAATACCTGTATCTCCGAAGAAATATCTTACAAGTAATAAAGTCACAAACTGAGGTACCGCAATTGCCACAATAAAAAGTGTTCTCCACATCTTGGGCCATTTGGTTGTCCTACTGTTAATGAACATCGCCAAAAGAACTCCAAATATAAATGTTGTCAGTGTGGCAAGCACCGCCCATAACAATGTCCATCCCAGTATTTTCTTAAAAGCATATCCAAAAGTTACTGTCATTGAGTTAGCAAGTATATTTTTGAAATTGGCAAAACCAACCCATGTAAACAGTGCATTTGGTGGCATATGTGACTGATCGTAATTGGTAAATGCTATGGCAATCATTACAAAGATTGGAATAATATTCATCAATATTACGCCCAATGTAGGAAGTGCAAGTAATGTTAGATGAAACTTCTCTGAAAATAAAGAATTAATATCTTCTATAAATGTATTAATACGTTTTTTTAATAATGAATCCGGTGCATTGTCGATTACCTGCAGACGATATACAGACTTCATATTGCTAATCCAGAAGAATACAAAACACACTATTAGGAATAATGCAATAATAGAATTAAGCAAAATTGTAAATGAATTATCATAATCATTAACTGTTGTTTGTAATGTCAACGGATCAAGTACCTGTTCAAACTGAACTGTTCCCAGCGTTCCAAACTTTGCAAGATTAGGGGCAGCATAGAAAATACACATCATGATGAAAGCAATTTCGATTATTGTAACAAGGATACCTTTTATAACCTGCTTATGAAATGTATATCCTGCTCCCATAAAAAGCATGGAGAGTTTGACAGACCAATCGCCTTTGGCAATTGCCGTAACCAGATCTTTGAAATAACCGACGAATGAAAAACGTTCCTTTTTATTTGTGTTATCTTTCATAAGATCTCCTCTCATTTTATCGAAAAACCACTATTTTTTTCTACAAAATTCGGGCAGCATATTACGTACTGCCCGATATGTTGTTATATAATTACCATCTGTCTGATTAATTACTCTACAGGAGCTGTAATACCTTCTACTGCATTATCAAGTAATGTCTGAAGATCTGTCCCGTCCGGATTACCTGAAATCAATGTAAGACCAAGTGTATTGGCAGGATCCCAGTAGTTACCACCAACACGCTGAGGAGTTGCATATGCTGCCTGCTCTGCAAGTGCTGCGATTGCCGGAGAAGCCTGAACTGCTTCTGAAGCTGCTGCTTCTGTGTTAGCAGGACCAAGTCCTCTGGCTTCAAAACGAGCTACCTGATTTTCTGCATTTGTAAGGTATTCTGCGAGGAGCATAGCCCAACCAACATTCTTAGAATGAGGATTAACACCGATCATCTTATAACCTGAGAATGATGACATCTGAACCTGTTTACCACCACATGTGAATGTAGGAAGTTTTGCAGCTGCAAAATTGTCGCCCCATGCTTCTTTAATTGCATCTGCGTTCCATACACCTGAAACTGCTGCTGCGATCGTTCCGTCTGTAATACCTGTTACAATATCTGCATCTTCCTTGGCATCAATAAATGTTCCCGTCTTTCCAAGGTCGATAATTGCCTGCGCAACATCTGTTGCTCCGGATGCGTTCCAGTTACATGTATTGGTAACACCATCCTCATTAAGTGACACATCAAATCCTGCACCTTTGAAAAACGCATAATTATACCAAGCGTTTGATACCATCATAGCGATCTTCTTACCGGCTGCATCTGCTTCTGAAATCATTGAATCTAATGAATCTACATTAGAGAAAACTGACTTGTCATAATATAAGAAATATCCATTATCTGCTGTCATTGGATAAGCATACAGCTTACCATTAAGTGTTGCAGCTTCAACCGAACCTGCAAGATTCTCATCCTTAACATCATATGTGTAGGTGCTGACAACCTCTTGAAGTGCTCCGCCATTGACAAGTTCGTTAATCTGATCATCAGCGAAGGCATATACATCAGGTGCAGCCTCAACGTCTGCAAGTACATCATCCTTAGCATCTGCCTCTGACTTAGCACCAAGAGTAATATCAAAAGTCACATCCGGATATTGTGATTTAAAACTATCGATAAGTCCCTGTGTAAACTCCTGATCCTCTTCTGAAGCCCATACAGCCATTGCAACTGTGTCTTTGGTAGCTGCCACCAAATTAGCGACTGCATCTTCGTTTGTTGCAGGTGCCGAATCGTCTGAGGCAGCACTGTCGTCAGCGGCCTGTGTACTGTCTTCTGCCGCCGGTGAAGCTTCTCCTCCTCCACAGCCTACAAGTGCTCCAAAAGCAAGGGTTGCCGCCATCAATAAAGCTAAACCTTTTTTCTTCATAAAAATGTCCTCCTTGAATAAAATGTATATGTATTATTTTCTCCACCATCACGCATCATTCAAACGATTTGTACACCTAATGGCCCTCGTGTTGCAAATTTGCGCAATCGGTTGTTCTATGTTTGTAATATATCACAGTCATATTTCCCTGTCAATACTTTTTCAAAAATATTTTTTATGTAAAACCTCCCCGGTATTACTACTTATTATAGGAATTAGCTATATATTATCATTAAAAAAGAGCCTCAGGTTCTGGTATTCCTGAGGCCCTTTAAATAGGGAGGGTATAAGATAATTAAAAAATCACTGTGTGGAATTTTTTAATAATACTTCATAGCTTAATAAAACTTTCTCTTTCACTTCATTTCCTTCAATATAGTCAAACAGAGTCTTTGCTGCTACCGACCCAAGTTCTCTGGGATCGTATTGCAGAGCTGTAATAGCAGGTTGTACATTCTCCAACATCTGACTATTATAGAAAGAAGCAATTTTAATACTATCAGGTATCGTTATTTCATCTTTATGAAGTTTCCCAATAGTTTCGTAACATATCAGATCATCCATGCATAGTATACAGTCAACATTGTTGCATAACGCTTGTTCGACTGCTCGTTCTACATCTGATTCTTTCTCACAATTCATAAATATATTATCTTCATCCATTTTAACATTCTGACTTTCCAGACCTTCTTTAAAGCCTTCAAGTCTTGTCCTATTGACAACATGTTCAGGATTACCGCCGATAAGAGCAAATTTTTTAGTACCCTTCATAACAAGAATAGATGTAAGCTCTCTGCAGGCCTTGACATGATCATTATCAATCTGGATTACATTCTTCTCTGAAGTACTTCCTATAACAACAAAGGGAACTCCGCTTTCTTTGAGAAATCGTGCATTAACATCATTAACAAGGGTACGACCTAATATTACTCCATCAACCTTTTGATTATTAACAATTCTTTTTAATTGCGCATTATTATCTTCGTATATCATGGAAATTAATATATCATAGTCCTTAGACACCACAACATCATTAATTCCAACCATACATCTTTGAAAAAAAGGAAGCGAGGTTACATTCGAATCTCCGGGCATTGCCCAACATATATTATATGTCTTGGATTCAGCAAGTCCTTTTGCTGTTGGACTTGGTCTATAATTGTTCTCTTCTATATACTCAAGTACTCTCTTTCTTGTCTCCTCGCCGATACGCCCTTTGCCTGAGATTGCTCTTGAAACAGTTGTCTTAGAAATGCCTAACGCTTCTGCCACATCTGCAATTGTAATCTTCTCTTGAACATTATCGTAATTCACTATTTACACTTCCTGTCTTGACAAATAATAACAACTGTGCTACACTTTGCGCAATCGGTTGTCTATCAACATGTTTAGAGTAACACTTGTTGCGCATTTTGTCAACGATTAATTTATATTTTTTTAATTTTTTTGTTTATCATTCTTGCTTAAGCTAAATTTTAGATAAGCATAATTAAGGAGGACTTATTTATGAATGTCGATTCAATACTCTTTGGTTCAGCCTACTATGATGAATATATGCCTTATGACCGCATAGAAACTGATTTTCAAATGATGAAGGAAGCAGGATTTAATGTCATTCGCATTGCTGAATCCACCTGGAGCACATGGGAACCTGAAGATGGAATATTTGATTTTACTCATTTACACAGAATGTTGGATGCTGCATCACGATATAATATAAATGTAATAATCGGCACTCCTACCTATGCAATTCCGGCATGGCTTGCAAAAAAGTATCCCAAAATACTCTCATATAACAAAAATGGACAAGAGCTTTACGGACACAGACAACTCACTGACATTACCAATCCTGATTATCTCAGATATGCAGAAAGAATAATCAGAAAGCTGATGGAACAGGTTAAAGATCATCCTATGGTAATCGGATATCAGCTTGACAACGAAACCCGTTCCGCAGGTGCTGCATCTTTGGAAACTCAGGCGCTATTTATTGAAAAAATGAAAGAAAAATACCCCGATATTGAAGATTTCAATCAGGAATTCGGTCTTGATTACTGGAGTAACCGCATAGCCTCCTGGGATGATTTCCCTGATATAAGAGGTACCATCAACGGTAGTCTTTCAGCGGCTTATAAACGCTTTTTAAGAGATGTGATAACGGATTTTCTTACTTGGCAATCTAATATCGTACGTGAATATATACACGAAGGACAATTTATCACACATAATTTCGATTATTCCTGGATTGATTACTCTTATGGTATACAACCTGAAGTAAATCAATTTGATGCCGCTTTATGCATGGATGTAGCCGGTGTTGACATATATCATTTGTCTCAAGACAAACTCGACGGAGCAATGATAGCTTTTGGAGGAGCTGTCGGACGATCATTAAAAAAAGATAATTATCTCGTTCTTGAAACTGAAGCTCAAGGAAGATATGACTGGGTTGCATATCCCGGCCAGTTACGATTACAGGCTTACTCTCATCTCGCCAGCGGTGCCAACAGTGTTATGTATTGGCACTGGCACTCAATTCATAATTCCTTTGAATCATATTGGAAAGGAATATTAAGCCATGATTTGCTTCCCAATGCACCGTACAGGGAAATATCAGAATGGCGCAAAGAAATGCTTAAAATAGAAGAACATTTGCGCAACCTTACAAAAAAGTGTAAAGCTGCAATAATTATCGATAATTCCAGCCTAACAGGTCTTGACGAATTTCCCATAAGTGATACATTAGATTATAACCACATATTGCGTTGGATGTATGACTGCTGTTATGAAATGAATTTGGAATGCGACCTTATATCTGTAAATGATTCTTTTGAGGACTACCCTCTTTTACTAGTTCCGGCATTATATTCAGCAACGGAGGAAACGTTGCGCAAATTGAACACCTATGTTAAGAACGGTGGTCATATGCTTCTTGGCTTTAGAAGTGGTTTTTCCGATTCTGAGATAAAAATATATCATGATGCGCAACCGCATTTACTTACAGAATGTATCGGTGCAACCTATGATCAGTACACAATACCCAGAAATGTGTCTTTGGAGTTTGATGGTAAAACTTATGAGGTTTCTGAATGGATGGAACTTTTACGACCAATTGACGCTGAAGTCTGGGCCTCTTATAAACACACTTTTTGGAACATTTATTCTGCTATAACTCACAAAAGGTATTCCAACGGAAGCGCAACCTACCTGGGATGCTATATAGAAAAAGACGGATTAAAGGCAATCATAAGAAAACTGTGCGAAGTAGCAGTCATTCCTCTGCCATACTATACTTTTCCTATTATTCGCAAAGAGGGAACTAATGATTTCGGAAAGAAAGTACAATACTTTTTCAATTATTCATCCAATAATCAGGAATTCATTTATGATGGTGATGATGGAAAAGAGCTTATAGGAAACACTCCTGTTAAAACCGGAGAAAGAATAATATTAAAGCACTGGGATCTTGTAATCATTGAAGAAAACTGATCAGACAATTTTGCAATTAACTAAAATAACATTATTAATTAGAGGAGGTCAAAATGAAAAAGGTAGAAACATTTATTAACAGATTAAAAAGTGGTGAACTAGATGAGCGTCTAATAGACATCTATGTAGACAGCAACCTTGTAGAAGGTCAGAAAGCCAGATATATCGAAGCACTTAACAATTTCAAGAAACTATTTGGGGAAAATGTTGACGGCATTTTCTCCGCACCGGGCAGAAGCGAAATTGGCGGTAACCACACAGATCATCAACACGGAGAGGTTCTCGCGGCTTCCATTAATGACGATGCAATAGCTGTTGTTGCAAAGACTGACAATAACAAAGTCAATATATTATCAGAGGGCTATGATATGATAACTATTGACCTCGATAATTTAGCTAAGACAGATAGCGAAGAAGGAACTACACACTCCCTGATAAGAGGGGTAATTGCCAAAACCAAAGAGAACGGACATAACATCGGTGGTTTTAATGCATACGTGACCAGTAATGTTCTATCCGGTTCAGGCCTTTCTTCCTCCGCAGCCTTTGAAACACTTATTGGAACTATACTTTCAGGGCTGTATAATAAAATGTCAATCTCTGCAGTTGAGATTGCAATGATCGGACAGTATGCGGAAAATGTATATTTCGGAAAACCATGCGGACTGATGGATCAGATGGCGTGTTCAGTAGGCAGTCTGTGTCACATTGATTTTGCCAATCTGGAAGATCCCGTTGTAGAAAAGATAACCTTTGATCTTGATAATGCAGGCTACAGTCTGTGTATCACAGACACCAAAGGTTCCCACGCCGATCTTACCCCTGATTATGCGGCTGTTCCGGCAGAGATGAAAGCTGTAGCCGCTTGTTTTAACAAAAGTGTACTTAACGAAATACCTGAGGAGGATATCCTCTCTCATGCCTCTTATATCAGAGAAAAATGCGGTGACAGAGCATTTCTTCGTGCCATCCATTTTTACGAGGAAAATAAGCGCGTCAGACAGGAAGTAAATTCACTTAACAATAATGATATAGACAGTTTTTTAACTGCAGTTAAAAAATCCGGCGACTCATCTTATAAGTACCTTCAAAATGTATATACCAACCATCAGGTTGATAAACAGAACATGTCCATCGCCTTAATGCTCAGTGAAATGACTTTAGGTGATAATGGAGTTGCGAGAGTTCATGGGGGCGGCTTTGCCGGAACGATTCAGGCATTTGTTAAAAATGAGGCTGTTACTGAATACAAAGCAACAATGGATGAAATATTCGGAGATAATTCCTGCAACGTATTAAAAATCCGTAAGTACGGCGGAATCAAAGTTATGTAAACCGCTTTCTCTTAAAGAGCATAAGAATTAATAAGCCACAATAATAGTAATAATACGATCAAACATAGTAATGAAAAGGAGGACTTGCCATGAACATCAATAATCTTATTACAGAGTTAGTTAATTATGGAATCGACAAAGGATTAGTAGATACAGCGGATATTATATATGTCACAAACCGTCTGTTGGAACTGTTCAAATTAAATTCCTACAAAAAGGAAGACACGCACAACACCCGCGATATACATCTCATATTAAACGATATGTTAGACTATGCAGTTGAAAAAGGGTTTATAGAAGATACCATAACCAACCGTGATCTGTTCGACACAAAAATCATGGGACTTATCACTCCCGCCCCATCAGTAATCAGAAGTGAATTTACAAAACGCTACGAGAATTCACCACAGGATGCAACTAAGTTTTACTACGATTTTTCCCGTGCTACCAACTATATTAGAAACGATAGGATTGCGAAGGATGAAAAATGGACATCGGATACCGAATTCGGTTTAATGGATATCACGATAAACCTTTCAAAACCGGAAAAAGATCCTCGCGATATAGCAAAGGCCGCACAAGGAATAAACACCGAAAAATCCGACTATCCGGCCTGTCTGTTATGTCATGAAAATGAAGGTTACGCCGGTCATTTTTCCCATCCTGCAAGACAAAATCATCGTATAATACCCATTACGCTTTCAGGGGAATCATATTATATGCAATATTCTCCGTATGTATACTACAATGAACACTGTATCATATTCAACGAGAAGCATACTCCAATGAAGATAGACAAAGCCTGCTTTGCTAAACTTTTAGACTTTGTAAGGCAGTTTCCTCATTATACTGCAGGTTCTAACGCCGATCTTCCTATTGTCGGTGGCTCAATTCTTACCCATGACCATTTTCAGGGTGGCGGCTATGAATTTGCAATGGTAAGAGCTCCTTACGAAACTGAATTCACAATGAAAGAATACCCGGGTGTCCATGCCGGTACAATCAAATGGCCTCTTTCCACTATCAGATTACAATCTGAAAATATAGAAGAACTTGTAGAAGCATCAGCGCAAATTCTAAGCATTTGGAGAGGATATACAGACGAAGAAGCATTTATACTTGCCGAGACAGATGGTACACCTCACAATACAATTACCCCAATTGCAAGAAAACGAGGAGACTTATTCGAAATCGATCTTGTATTAAGAAACAATATTACTACGGAAGAATATCCCTTAGGTGTATACCATCCTCATCAGAAATATCACCATATAAAGCGTGAAAACATTGGTCTTATTGAGGTTATGGGGCTTGCCGTACTCCCGGCAAGGCTCAAAAAAGAAATGGCTGCATTAGAGGATGCCATTCTTACCGGGAAAGACCTTCGTAATGACGAACAGACTGCTCCACATGCCGACTGGGCAGAAGAATGGATGAAAAAATATGATAATTTAACTGCAGATAATATTCATAAAATTGTTCAGGACGAGATTGCCGATGTATTCTCACACGTTTTAGAAGATGCAGGCGTATATAAGAGAAATGACGAAGGGCGGCTTGCCTTTAAGAGATTCATCAATCAGTTTGCAGAGTAAAATATTATGCATTTTATGCATTATGTAATAAGAAAATTAATATGTTATTATACAATATGTAGTTGATTATTTCCTACATATTGTATATAATACATATTATGTTAACACTATTTATTCATATTTTTCTTTATACATAATGATAATTAGGAGTACACTTTAATGAATGATAATAACTCACGCAATTCCGATTCAAACAATGAACAAGAGGTCGTTTCCTTTGAAGAACTACATCAGGGCAAATCATCAAAGAAACAACCTTCTTCAGGCAAATCAACATTTATATCTAATCCATTAATCTCGCCAGATGATATAGCCAGTACCTCATCAGAACCTTATACGGTCAAGGATAAACCTGCTGATAAGATTATAAAGCTACGCAATCATTTTCTGCGTGCCGGAATTGCTTTCTCAATCATTATCCTTATGTATCTTACATTTGTGTATTCCAATATACCGTTTATCGCTAAATGGAGAACAATATATATAGAGACAGCCATGACCACCAACACTCATCAATGGCTTGCTACATGGTTCTTTCCGGAACATATAGTCGCAGATGTCATGAGTAAATACAATAAAGGACGCAAAGCACAAGAGGATCTCGCCAGTTCTTGGGATGACGTGGATGAAGTCATCGAAGAAGAGTTCGATAATAAGGAATTCTTCAAAAAATACTGGGAACTCAAGAGTGACTCATTCATCAATTACATCAAGGAAAATCCTGATATAATCAAAAAAGGTATAGATAACCTGGTCTTAGAGGATTTCAATGGCAAACTCAAATTAAAAACATGTGAAGGTGATAATATCTTTGTTATAGATATCCCTAACAACCTTCTGATCATCGAAGTTAAGGGAAGCGGCTATCAGGGAAAAATGGCTATAGTCAAAAGACCTGAACAGGTATTCATGGCAAAATCAAAATCACTCGGTTCATTTGGTCAGGAAATAGACTCTTTCTGTAGTGATAATGACGCAATTCTTGGTATTAACGCCAGTGGCTTTGTAGACCCAAAGGGGGAAAGTTTCGGTTCCCAGGTAAAAGGATGCCTTGTAATTGACGGAGTTGATTACAGTTCACACCATGAAGAACCTGCATGGAAGTATTTCGGTGTCAAAGAAAAAGATGAACGTATGTATATATCTGCATTTACTGAAGGAATGCAGTCAGAATACCGTTGGGCCATGGAATTTTATCCGGGGTTAATAATTGACGGAGAAAGTGTTGTAGACGGAACATACGGAATGGGTATCCAACCCCGCTCCACAATCGGGCAGACAAAAGACGGCACAATGCTTCTCCTTGTTGTAGACGGCCGTCAGGCGCACAGTATCGGGTGTACTGTAGAAGATTGTGCCAATATAATGTTGCGTTATCACGCATATCAGGGAATGAATTTAGATGGCGGCAGTTCATCCGTTATGTATTATAAAGGCAAATTCATAACGAAATCATCATCAGTAACCGGAAGAGGCCGTTACATGCCTAATGCAATATTAGTTAAAGCCGCATCTGATACTAAGTTAAAGAACACTAATTCCATTTCAGACAGCGATAATGATTCCAATGTGATACAAGCTGAGCCTGCTAATTAATGATGTAAAACACTTGCGACTCTTCCGTTTATAATGAATGATACAAACAAATGAAACGTATAATATTAAGGAGAAATCATGTGGACAGCAGATAATTGGAAAGACTATGAAGTAATTGACACCTCATGCGGAGAAAAATTAGAGCGCTGGGGAAAATATATATTATTAAGACCTGACCCACAGGTGCTTTGGAATACCCCAAAGAAACACCCCTCCTGGAAGAGATTAAATGCGCATTATCACCGAAGTGCTAAGGGCGGCGGCAGCTGGGAATTCTTTGATTTACCGGAACAATGGTCTATACACTATAAAAAACTCACATTTCACCTAAAACCATTTAGTTTCAAGCATACCGGACTTTTTCCTGAGCAGGCCGCTAACTGGGATTGGTTTTCCAATTTAATAGTAAATGCTGACCGACCGATTAAAGTATTGAATCTTTTCGCATATACAGGCGGTGCCACATGCGCTGCTGCAGCTGCAGGTGCAGCAGTTACACACGTTGATGCGTCAAAAGGTATGGTTACATGGGCAAAAGAAAATGCTTCCGCCTCAGGACTATCCGAGGCTCCAATACGCTGGATAGTTGATGACTGTGTCAAATTTGTCGAACGAGAGATACGACGTGGAAATCATTATGATGGCATAATCATGGATCCACCTTCATACGGAAGAGGTCCCAAGGGTGAAATATGGAAGATTGAAGAAAAGATACATCCATTTATTAGTCTTTGCCAGCAGCTTTTGAGCGATAAACCACTCTTCTTCCTTGTAAATTCATATACCACAGGACTTGCACCGGCCGTACTTACATACATGATTCAGACAGAAGTAGTGGCTCACCACGGTGGAAGTGTTATGTCAGATGAAGTCGGTCTTCCTGTATCTTCTAACGGGCTTATTCTCCCATGCGGAGCAGCCGGAAGATGGGAATATGGGAAATGATATAGGAGGGTGAATAATGAGCAAACAGAAGGTCATCGACAAAGAAAGAAAGCGTGGCGACTATGCCCTCTTTACAAGAAAATTGGCATGGGTCGTTTTTCTTGTACTGTTACAGATTACTTTTCTTATCTATGCCTATCTGCAATTCAGGGAACATTATATAGGTATTCAGGCTTTCATGTCTTTCATAAGCATCATTGTCGTTATATATATAATCAATCGCCCTATAAATCCTGCATACAAACTTGCCTGGTGTATCACCATCCTGTTTATACCGGTGTTCGGTGGTCTTTTCTATCTCATACTATCGGTCAATAACACCAGACGTTCTTTCCGAAAAAGTATATTAGAGGCTGTGACTGAATCAAAGACTCATCTTTATCAGGATGATAAAGTATTCGAACATATAGATTCCATAAGCCACCACGCCTCACCCCAATCTCGCTATATCTATAATCTCGCCGGATATCCGGTACATGAAAATACCGAAGTTTCTTATTTTGCGTCAGGCGAAGAAATGTTTATTGCTATGCTTACAGAACTGGAAAAAGCTGAAAAATTCATATTTCTGGAATATTTTATAATCCATGACGGAATTTTCTGGAACAGTATACTTGACATTCTCAAAAATAAAGTGCGCTCCGGTGTTGAAGTAAAGATAATCTATGATGACATGGGAAGTATAAGAACTCTCCCTTCAGACTATCCTGAACAGCTAAAGAGTTATGGCATTGACTGCTTCTGCTTCAATCCTTTCAAGCCAACCCTTTCACTCAGGCTTAATAACCGCGACCACAGAAAAATAATGGTGATTGACGGTATAACTTCATTTACGGGTGGAATTAATCTTGCTGATGAATATATCAACAAACGTCAACGTCTTGGCGGTTACTGGAAAGATACCGGTGTCATGCTTAAAGGAGATGCCACCTGGAATTTCACTGTAATGTTTCTTCAGTTCTGGCAGCATTTATCCGGCGAAGACGTAGATTACGAAAAATACCGATGCACAATTAACGCAAAAAGCTCCGATAACGATAATGAAAGAAAGCATGACAATAATATAACAGACAATACTGCTACGGAACATACTATCGAGCAATCATATAAGGTGATAAACGGAAATGGTTTTGTTCAGCCCTACGCAGATAATCCTCTCTTTGATGAGATTGTTGCTGAAAATGTATATCTCAATATGATTCATCGTGCAACAAATTATGTGTATATAACGACACCATATCTGATAGTGGATAATGAAATGATTACCGCTTTGACACTTGCCGCCAGGAGCGGTGTGGATGTGAGAATAATCACTCCACGAATACCCGACAAGAAAGCTGTATTCATGGTAACACGCTCATTTTACGAACCCCTTACCAAAGCCGGAGTCAAAATATACGAATATGTTCCGGGATTTGTTCACTGCAAAATGATGGTTGCAGATGACAGATATGCCATAGTCGGCTCAATTAATCTCGATTACAGAAGTCTCTATCTCCATTTTGAATGTGCAACATATCTTTATCGTTGTGAAGTAATTGAAGATATTAAAGAAGATATATTAGATACTATAGAACAGTCCGAAGAGATGACATATGAATATTGTCTCAAACTCAACAAGCCATACAGACTATGGCTTTCCCTGCTGCGACTTTATGCGCCGTTGCTGTGATATAATACCACGGAGCCTTTTGGCTGCATACGTTTTAACCCCTCTCCAAATCTCTTAATATTTCTTTGTAAATCAAAATCCGGTATCAAAGCTCTATAAAAGACTGATACCGGATTATTATATCTGATGCTTATTAATAATTTAGCTATTTCTATGCTTCTTTTAACAGTTTCTCAGCACTTACAATCTTAACGCAAAGTGTAAATAATTCTGTTGCAAGTTTGAGATCCTCGATAGGTGGATATGTAGGTGCTATACGTATATTCGAATCATGCGGATCCTTATGATACGGCCAGGTTGCTGCAGCTTCTGTCATTGTAACACCTGCTTTCTTGGCCATTGAGATAATATCCTTCGCACAACCCTCTAAGGAATCGAAACTGATGAAATATCCACCGTTAGGTTTTGTCCAGGTACCGATAGAAAGTTCACCCAGTTCTCTGTCTAATATCTCAAGCACTGCTTCAAACTTAGGTCTTATTATATCTGCATGCTTCTTCATATGCTCAGTCATTCCATGAATATCTTTGAAGAATCTGACATGTCTCAACTGATTAACTTTATCATGACCGATTGTCTGATTCTTAAGCTGCTTCTTAATATCTTCCATATTATTAAGGGATGTTGCAAGTGCAGCAATTCCACTTCCCGGAAATGTAATCTTTGAAGTTGATGCAAATTTATATACAAGATCCGGATTACCGGCTTTCTTGCACTCAGCAAGAATCTCCACAAGATAATCCTGCTTGTCATCATATAAATGATGAATACCATACGCATTATCCCAGAAAATTCTGAAATCCTGTGCTGCCGGTCTTAATCTTGCAAACCTTCTTACCGTATCATCGGAATAAGAATATCCCTGCGGATTAGAATACTTCGGTACACACCATATACCCTTTATAGCTTCGTCTTTTGAAACCAGTTCTTCAATCATATCCATATCAGGACCCTTAGAGGTCATAGGAACAGGAATCATTTCAATACCAAAATATTCTGTTATAGCAAAATGTCTGTCATATCCGGGAACAGGACAAAGGAATTTCACCTTGTCGAGTTTGCACCAGGGAGTATGTCCCATTATACCATGTGTCATTGCACGAGCTACTGTATCATACATAACATTCAGAGAAGAATTACCATAAATGATTATATTATCCGGATGATTCTCCATCATATCACCTATGAGCACTTTTGCCTCCGGGATACCGTCAAGCAGTCCATAATTACGACAGTCGGTTCCATCCTCGCAGGAAAGGTCAACGTGAGAATTAAGTGCATCCATCATTCCCATCGAAATGTCAAGCTGCTCACGACAAGGCTTACCGCGGCTCATATCAAGAGCCAGATCCATCCCCTGATATTCTTTGTACTTCTCATTAAGTACATCAAGTTCTTTTTGTAATTCTTCTTTTGTCATCTCTGTATATTTCTTCATAATCAAAACTCCTTCCAAGCATAATAAACTCGGTTAATCGTATCATATTTTCCTCTTAAAAGCAATTGTAAATGAACCTGCATTCTGATAAATTAAGGGAAGCTATTTTACGCCTTTAACCTTACGTAACATATATTTTCTTGCAATATTAATTCCAACCTTAAATGGGAATGGTCTTAATGCCTTATCCGCTTCCTTGAGTTTTTCCCTTATGGGGATATTCTGTGGACAATGCTTCTCACATTTACCGCACTCTATACATTGGCTGGCAAATGCCGGCTCCTTTGTAAGTCCTACAGTCTGTGCAAACTCAAATCTTCCTGCATTCTTAGACTCCGTATACATTGCGTTATAACAGCGAAATATACCCGGTATATCTACATTCTTGGGACAAGGCATACAATATCGACACCCTGTACAGCCCACTTTCTCATTTTCACGAATCTGCTTTGTGACCTTCTCTAAGAGTTTGAAATCATTCTCGGTGAAATGCCCGGCAACCGCTTCATCCGCCGTCTTACAATTCTCCTCCACCATCTCTATGGAGTTCATACCCGACAACACACAGGTAACCTCCGGCTGGTTATATAACCAGCGAAAAGCCCATTCAGCGGGAGTCCATTTACGCTCACTTTCAGCGAAACTCTTTTTTGCCGAATCAGGCAGCATATTGACAAGTTTGCCTCCACGAAGGGGCTCCATAATTACAACCGGAATGCCTTTTTCTGCCGCCGCTTTAAGTCCTACTGCTCCTGCCTGGGTGTTTTCATCAAGATAGTTATATTGTATCTGACAGAAATCCCAGTCATAATCATCTAAAATCCTGATAAAATTATCGGAATTGCCATGATATGAAAAGCCTATATTTCTTACCTGTCCGCTATCCTTCTTCTCTTTTATCCAGTCAAGAATCCCGATATCCTTAAGTTTCTGCCACATATAAACATCTGTCAAATGATGCATAAGATAATAGTCAACATAATTTGTCCTAAGCCTTGAAAGTTCTTCGCTGAAATATTTATCTATGGCAGCTTGGCTTGAAATCATATACTGTGGTAATTTTGTAGCAATATTAATTTTTTCGCGAATACCGTTCCGCTCAAAAATCTCACCGATTGCAACCTCACTGCCCGGATAAATGTATGCTGTATCGTAATAGTTCACCCCTGCCTTATAAGCCGCCATTATCTCCTTCTCTGCCTTATCAATGTCAATGGAATTACCCTTCTTGGTAAATCTCATACACCCAAAGCCAAGTATGGATATATCATTTCCGTATTTATCCTTTCTATACTGCATACTAAACCCCTTATAACCGTCTTATAACCGGTTATTCCTTTCCTCATATTTTTATTTTTTTACATAATTCTACATATTATCTGCTGACTATTTTACGTTAAATTTATCAACCATTTCCTGTAATTCTACAAACCTTAGAAGTTTTTCTTCTATCTTCAATTCCAATTCTTCTTTTTCCTTTGTATACTCTGTCAACTTAACAAAATCTGTTGCAGAATTTGCTATCAGACTATCTAATTCTGCATTTCTGCTTTCTAACTCATCAATCTCTGATTCTATTGTATCATACTCTTTCTGTTCGTTAAATGACAACTTTGTTTTCTCTCTCGGAGCACGATACTTTTTGTTTTTCTTAGAATCACTGCTATTGCCATCACTATTTTTCAATTTACTTGATTTGACCTGACCTTTATCACCCGCCGGAGTTTCTAAATGACTGTTGCGTTCAAGATAATCCGAATAACCACCTTCACTCTGAAGTATATTTCCTCCCGGCTCAAATGAAAATATTCTTGTCACAACCCTGTCAAGAAAATATCTATCATGGGATACTGTGATAATAATTCCGGCAAAACTGTCAAGATAATCCTCCAAAATCCTCAAAGTCTGAATATCAAGATCATTGGTAGGCTCATCTAAAATTATTACATTAGGTGCACCCATAAGCACCTTTAACAGATACAATCTTCGTTTTTCTCCACCTGACAGCTTTTTTATTGGAGCATACTGCATATCTGCATTAAACAAAAATCTCTCACACATAGATGATGCCGATACAATGCCTTCTGATGTCTCAATATACTCTGCTGTTTCCTTAACATAATCAATGACCCGGGTATCTTCATCCGGAATATCATATTTATTATCTACTGATTGTCTTTCAAATTCATTCTCCTGTCCAAAATATCCGATTTGAATGGTCTGCCCGATTTCAATACTTCCACTGTCTAAAGCAATCTCACCAATCATACACTTTAGCAGAGTGGACTTTCCACAACCATTTGGCCCAATAATACCAATTCTGTCCAACTTATTAAAGGTATAAGTAAAGTCCTTAAATAGTGTCCTTTCTCCATATGCCTTTGATATACTATCAAGTATAATGGTTTTATTCCCCATACGGGAAGGCAAAGAACTCAACTCAACATATCGTTCCTCCTCCGGCCGCTTTCTGTCTCGAAGTTCCTCAAACCTTTTGATGTGAGCCTTCTGCTTTGTTGAACGCGCTCTTGCACCACGTCTTATCCAAGCCAGATCTTTTTTATATAGAGCAGCAGCCTTCCTCTCTGCCGCTTTTTCATAATCAAGGCGTTGTTCCTTAAGTTCCAGATATCCTGAATAATTAGCCGTATATCGATATGAATTCCCCTTATCCACCTCTATGATCTGAGTGGTCACTTCATCGAGAAAATATCTGTCATGGGTAACCATAAGAATTGCCCCGTTATACCTGTGAAGATAGTTTTCCAGCCACTCTATCATTTCCGAGTCTAAATGGTTCGTGGGCTCGTCTAATATTAACAGATCAGCAGGTGTCATTATAGCCGATACCAATGCGGCTCTTTTTCTTTGTCCCCCGGAAAGCACCGATGGATTACACTCCGGATCCTCTATTCCGAACTTGGCAAGATTCGCTTTAATCTCACCCATTTTATCCCAATGATCATTACCCGCATATATGGAATCTGTAATATTTTCAAGCAACGTCTTATTCAAGTCAAACTGAGGGTTTTGAGGAAGATAGGAAATTCTGATACCATTACCCATTACCACTCTGCCCTCATCAGGCTCCACCTTCCCTGCTGCAATTTTTAGGAGTGTGGACTTACCTGTACCATTTGCACCCACGACACCTATATTATCCGAATCGTCAATACCGATACAAACATTATTAAGTACCGGTTTTTCCATGTATGTTTTTGAAATGTTTTCCAGATTAAGTATGTTCATTTTTAACTCCGTTTAAAATTGTACTCAAAGCATTCTAACCTATTGCTTTACGAGAATTGCATCTTCGTGTGTTATTATATTATCCATTCCATCCGTTACACCTATGCTTTCCTCCACCTCTTCAAGAGGGACTGCGGCATGTCTTTTGTGAAATCTAAGGAATTCTTTACATTTATTCTGTGATACCTTAATCAACCACGCCTTTTTATGATCATCAGACTTAAATTCAGGTGATTTTGTCATATACTTTATAAATGTTTCTTGCAATACGTCTTATTCAATATTCTATCCCCAACCTTGCACTGACCCCTTTCTCATATGGGTGTTTCTTCATCTCAACATCAGACCAGTAATCACTTGCTTCAATCATATAATCAAGAGGATCCCGACCTGTCATAACAAGCTCAGCACAATCAGGAAGTTCTTTAAGAAGCTTTCTGACCAATTTTTCATCAATCAGATTCCATCTGCATGGATATGTGATTTCATCCAGAACTATTATAACTTGGGGGCATGCATCCTTTCTTGCATCACCTTTATACCCTTGTACTACATTGTGCTCTGAATTACCTTCACATTTTGGGACTTCATCATGCTCCGGATTACTCTGCTCATTACTCTTTATCTGCTCAACAAATTCCTCAATCTCCTCAATAATTTCATTATGCAGTCCTGTAATCTCTGCCTTATCCTCATCACTCATTTCATTAAAGAAACCAAACTCCTTATTAACCTTAAGCACCTTCACTTGAGGAAGCTGTCTCAATATATTAAGTTCAGAGCTCTCATTTCCTTTCATGAACTGTGCAAATATAATATGCCCTCCGGCACCTGCCATACGGATAGCCATTCCTACTGCAATGCTTGTCTTACCTTTTCCGTCACCTGAATATAAATGTATCATTTTACCCTGCTTTCTCAAAAATCTCTAAAATTTCTTTCTATCACTATCATATCCTAACCTTACACGTGAATGTATCTATCAAAAATCACTAATTCCCTTTTTTCCAAATATCTGTGAAATCCCATAAGAATACACCGTATTACTGACATCAATCTCCACCTTATTCTTTCTTCTAGGCGGTTTCTGTACCACATGGCGAAAGCTGCAGGTTACATTCTCGCAAAGCTCACATTTATGGCACCCACTGTCCTCCCGTTTCTCCTTATATTCTGCGGTGAATATAACGCTCTTTAAAGGATGCAGCATCCCATTTTCCCACGAAAGTGCATGCTCCGAAAGCCCGTCACCTGAAAACTCCTGAAGGTATTTTTCTATATCCTGAAAATCATCATCACCAAGAAAATGATACTCACCCATCCACTTTCCAGTTTCCTGAAATACAGTCTCATTCATCTTCTCATAGGTCTTCGACAGAAACTCCATGGCAAAGCATTCCATACTGTATGCAAGGAGTAAATGCTGGGACTCCGCCACCACATCAAGCAGCCTGTCATACTTATCTCCAAGTGTTGCCGTACATACCACTCCACTATCATTATAGGCAATCCACGCCTCCACTGTATTGAGCTCGGAAAGAAATCTTCCTGTCGCCAGCAGAAGCTCCCTGTCCTTCTCGTCAAAATGATACCGCTTAATAAAGTGTTCGATTGTTATATCGTTCTGCTCTATCGTAAAAATGTATTTTTTGCAATTCATCTTATCCCTTTCACAAAACATCTTTCACCTTTTTATATAACATCACATAAAAGATTTGCTGAGAAAACCTTTATTTCATCATTATAGCTCCAATGAATCTTCAGCCATCAAAAAATCATATACATTCATCATCAATATCCCCTCTTCATTATAGAATGGTTTAGGCGTATCCGATGTAATAAGTATTTTCTTGAAGGAATCATTTATTTTCAAAAAAGGTCTTATTTCCTGTTTCACTTTTTCTGTTGTCCCCAATATATATGCTGACTGGATATAATACTTTTTCGAACCTTTTTTACATATGAAATCAACTTCCAAATGTTTTTTTACAGGTTTGCCTTCCTTACCATTTTCCACAATTGTAAGATTTCCTACATCTACACTAAATCCCCTTTTTCTAAGCTCATTATAGATTACATTCTCCATGGAATGAGTTACTTCCATCTGCCGGTAGTTAATTCTCGAATTTCTAAGCCCCATATCCATATAGTAATACTTTAATGGAGTACCAATATAGGATTTCCCCTTAATATCATATCTTACTGCCTCCTCTATCAAAAAAGCATCTTCCAGATATTCAATATATTTAGTAATAGTTGTGGCTGTAATTTTGGACTTATTGACACTCTTAAATGTTTTTTGAAGTTTATTGGGATTAGTGAGTGCCCCTATCGAGGAAGAAAGTATATCCAACAAAGCCTCCATCTCTCCAACATTTCTGATCTTATTCCGCCTTACAATATCATTTATATATGTTTCTTTAAACAAATTATCAAGCAATGCTATTTTCTGATCCTCAGTTTCTGCCAACACAACAAGAGGAATTCCCCCATAGGTTATATATTCATTAAAGCCATCATATCGATTTCCCTCAAATACTGTCATGAATTCAGAAAAGCAAAGTGGATACATTCTTATCTCATCACCTCTGCCTCCAAATTCGGTTGCTATATCTTTTGACAGAAACCTTGCATTACTTCCGGTTACAAAAACATCGCAATTTTTTTTGTCGGCAAGACCATTAAGCACACTTACAAACTCATCAAGTAGTTGTATCTCATCCAAAAGGAAATAATATTTATCTTCATCCTTAAGACGTCCCTTTGCCCATGGATAAAATACTTTAGGATCACGATATTCAATATTATCAAACAGGTCAAATGCCATTTCTATAATATGATCTTCATCCACTCCGCTCTCTATCAGATGATTCTTGAATATAGTCCGAAGCAGATAGGACTTTCCGCACCTTCTTATTCCTGTTACAATTTTAATCAATCCGTTATCTTTACGCTTTATAAGTTGCTCAAGATAATAGTCTCGTGCTATTTCTTTATCCATGCTTATCACCTCTAAAAGATATTTTGGTTAGTTTTACCCAAAATTTCTTTTATTATACTCCTTTGGATTCTTTTTATCAAGATATTGCAAAAAGTATAACTATTATTATATAAATAACGAAGCCGTCACAAATCCCCGTTAATAAAGCTCATACGCCCACGCAGCACACATCTGCCCCATTAGCCTGTCTATATCCCAGTCCTTTCTACTATTTGACGGCGAATTGGGATCATTTACCCTTATCGTTCCATCCTCATTCATACCGGTAAGAACAATGAAATGCCCTGCTTTCGTAAAATCTCCCGGTGTCATAGAACAGATAATCGGATGACCGTTCATAAGTTCTGTTTCAATATTATATTGAACCTGCCTTTTTTCAATTCTCTATGCATCATTTTCTCTCCCACAAAAGAACGGAATTCTCTTTTGCAATTCTCACAAGTTCTTCCGCATTCTCATCTTTTCCTTTACGAAACAGTTCATTGGCATCATCTATATTTTTTATCTGATCCTTTTCAATGTAATATAATCTATCAACATTTTCAGGTATAGTTATCTCAGGCAGAACAGCAAAATCTGTTATCCCCTTTTCCCTAAATTTTTCAGCCTCTTCCTCATCTGTAACTATTGCTTCTGCTCCATCGGGCCATGTAAGGTTCATATCCATAATAATCCTTATCCGGTCATCACTACCATTACTTTCATCATGATCAAATGGAGAATCTAAAAGATAGAAAAAAGCTATCTTTCCATCTGTTCCATCTGACGACTCCATCATACATACCCCACCTGTCTGTCGGATCCCATATAATATGTTATTTTCCACATACACACCGGAATCCTCATAATCCACATATACATTATAGTCATGGTAAAAATAATTACCTACACACACAAGCATGACCAAAATTACAGCCACGACTATAACAGCAGCAATCCTTTTCATAATTTTCTTCTTCAATCGCAGGATTATCATTTTGTCATTCTGCCCAATTTCATCATTATCAGAATGTAAGATGTCAATATCCTTTCTCATATCTTCCAATGTCTTCCTGCAGCTTTCACACTCATTTAAATGTTCCTCTATAAGTGCCCTGCTGTCGCCGCTTGCCACATCATCCACATAAAGGGGCAGCAGATCCTCAATCACATCACATGTTATCTTCATCTGACAATTCCTCCATAATCTTCTTTCTAGCCCGGTAATAGGTCACTCTTGCCCAGCTCTCCGTCTTGCCGAACAGCCTGCTTATATCCTTAAATGAAAGTTCCCCAAAGGTACGCAGGGAGAATACTTCCTTGTAAGGTTCTTCCATAACATGAAGTATCTTATGAATCCGGTATGCCGTATCCTTATCTACGACCTGTCCTTCAACATTTTCTGATGCTTCCAAACTTACCAGCTCTTCTTCATTTAAAGGCTCAAGCCGCTTACCCTTTCTAAGATGACCGTAGTAACAGTTTTTGCAAATCTGACATAACCACACACGAATATCACAATCTCCACGGAACTTTTCTATATTCTTAAGTGCCGCAAAAAATGTTTCCTGTGTAAGTTCATCTGCCATATTCGCATCCCCGGACAGTTTCCTTGCAAAACGATATACACTTGTAAAATATTTGTTGTAGATTTCCTCTATATCCATTATCTTTCTCCGGAAAAACAGCAATTATTTTCTGTTTCTATATGTATGATACACGAATTACTATTTTGTTACAAAAAAAATCGTCTATAGGATTATTTTTTATTATATCTTATAGACGATTTTATCACAGTCCGTATTTAATTTGTCTTTAATGTATTTAATGCCTTTTTCTCCGATCCACCCCGCTTGTACTGTAATATCTTGCCTTATCCTCATACATTATTTTGTCAGATATTTTTATTGTCTCCTCTAATTCCTTGTCAGATTCCCTCAAGGAATGACCAATGGAAACGCTGTAGCCATATTTTGCAACATTCTCTTTAATCTGTTGTTCCGTCTCAATGATCTCATTCTCCCTGTCATTGAAGAATAGGATAACAAATTCATCTCCTCCAATCCTGTAAGCCATTGAAGTACGATCAATCACCTCATTTATGCACTCCCCTATCTTTGATAATGCCTTATCTCCTTCATTATGTCCCTTTGTATCGTTCAGAGTTTTAAGACCATTCATATCTATTGATGCAACAGCATAAATATTTCTGCCATATGTGGTACAATCGTCATAAAAAGCTTTTCGATTGAACAGTCCGGTAAGAGTATCTCTTCGATTCTCATGGGAATAAAGAACAATGTAAAAGAAAATGCTGCTGATCATAATAGCTTCATTCAGGCTGGTTCCTCCCCTCACTGTATCCATGAAAGCTGCTAGAAGGCAGAAAACAGCACATGTCAAAGACACAAATCTTTCAATACCGTTTCTTTCTGAAAAACGCATGAAGGTGGTCCACAAAAGGGACAGCAGATAAAGTACCGGTACAATAAAAACAATGTATCCTAAAGGACCTCTGTAAAATGAGTAATTTTCATCATATCCAAATGCAACTCCCGAAAAAAATGCTGTGCAGCAAACCAATAGATTGATTATGGCAGGAATCCACAAATATGGTTTTCTTTTTTCCGGCTTCACGATCACGAACAAAAGTCCCAGTACAGCATTTGTCCTAAAATTATATCCGATCACAGAAAAAAGTATTCTGAAAAATCTCATGGAAGGATCTTTCGAAGCAATAGTCTCAAGAATATCCTCCAGCACGAGAATAAAGCAGCTGATTACAGTTATCCAGAAAAACATGTTATATGTATTTTTGAATTTTTTTCTTGGCCAAAGTATGATACTGAATAGAATTATTAGAAAAACAGTCACAAAATGACGCAGAATCATATCCATCAACATATAAAATTTCCCTCATTATCTTTTTGCCCGGAGTATTTCGTATCCGGATAATTGATTTATCTATAAATCACTTCAAATTATTATATGTATCCAAAACCACAATGTCAACGAAAACATAATAACCCCTGATACCGCCAGTCAAAGGCAATATCAGGGATTGTTACAAAGAATATCACTTAATAATTCTTTTGTTTAATTGTAATGCTTAGCCTATCTTATTTCACCGTCACCTTAACTGTCTTCGCATATCCTACGATAATGGCAAGAAGGTCAAGCAAACCATACTGACCAATACCAACAGCGGTATCATCTATCTGAGTGTCTTAGAGCCACGCAACAACTT
>JAFUGT010000070.1 GCA_017469275.1 Lachnospiraceae bacterium | reverse complement strand
TAATAGCAGTCTGTCAGCTTATAAAACTTAGCTCAAGACTGCTTTTTATTATGCACATTTATTCTAGGATAATCAACACTTATAGTAATAATATGCATAAACTATGCAGTTACAAAGAGATGATAATTTGAAGTTTAACACCGGATGTATTAAAGAAGATCAACGAAGTGATAGATCCTCCGGTGTGTGAAACGGCGCCTGCGCTAATTGTGGTATTAACGCAAAGAATAAATGCATATCGTGACAGATGTTTTGCTGTTCAGGATTACTCCGCTGCAATCGAGAATATGCTACTTGCAATTGTGGAGCTTGGATATCAAAGCTGCTGGTATGAAGGGCATATTACAGACGAAGACAGAATATGTGACAAAATAGCGAAAATTCTCTCGGTGCCCCCAAATTATGAGGTTGTATGTATATTGCCGGTGGGAGTGGCTGAAAATGAGCCTTCAACCGCTAAGAAAAAAGAGTTTGAAGAAAGAGCTTGGTTTAATACATTCAAGGGATGAAAGACTATTCTATTACAGTAGAATATACGAAGGTAATTTGAATGCAGATTGTAGATGGAAAGGATTATCTTTCTGAAGTAAAGAACTTAATAATAGAGTATTCGGGAAGGCTTGGCAGGGATTTGTCGTTTCAGAACATAGATGAGGAGCTGCAGGATCCGGCTCGTAAATACACAGCGCCTGAAGGAGAAATACTTGTTGCAATCGATAATGGAAAAGTGATAGGGATGGTGGCGTATCACAGACATTCAGATGAACGGTGTGAGATGAAACGCTTATATGTTAAGCCGGAAACAAGGGGAATGCACCTTGGAGACGCTCTTGTTGAAACGATAATAGAACATGCAAGGACAGCCGGATATAAAGAAATGGTCCTTGATACAATTATGCCATTAAAGGCGGCAATATCATTATATAAAAAACATGGATTTGAGGAGTGTGAAGCATATTATCATAATCCTATGGATGATGTGATATATATGCGTAAAGTACTTTTAAGTATGGAGTAAAGCTCTATGTTTCCGAATGCGAATGAAGATATGACAGGGGTTATAGGGCTGGAAGATTCCAGCCGTAAACCTGTGTGGCCACAGCTTAAAATGCTGATTAGGCTTCTCGTTAAGATAAAACAATCTAACGGCCGACAACGGAGTGACAAGATACAGTCTTTGCTATATGGATTCTGCAATAAAGAGATTATATCGAAATTTAGTTGTGAGCTATGTAAGTGAATGTATAAGAAATTACAAAGAGTTTTAGATAAGGGGCTACGCACAAATTATCTAGTGCGGCAGCCCCGTTTTATCTATCTTACGATCGCAAACACAACATCTGTCACATAAAGAAGTACCATAATGGCGCCTTCTATGCGGTTGATGTTCTTTTTGGTAATAGAAAAGATATAAGTTACAATGCTTATAACGATCAGTATGCACATATCGTATATGGATGCCAGATTGACAGCAACCGGATTAATCACTGCTGATACACCTAAGATAAGCAGAAGATTGAAGATGTTAGAACCGACAGCGTTACCGACTGCAAGACCGGTCTCGCCCTTTCTCGCAGCGACTATGGATGTCACAAGCTCAGGCAGGGACGTACCTACGGCGACAATCGTAAGTCCTATTAGTGATTCTGTCATTCCGAAGGCTCTGGCAATTTCTTTTGCACTATATACGACTGCCTGACCACCTGCAACGATAAGGATCAGTCCGGTAAGAATAAGCAGAACACATTTCCATATTGGTATGAAATCTGTACTTTCTTCATTTTCAGTATGCTTTCTCGATTCTACAACCAGTATCATTATATATACAATAAATGTTGCAATAAGCAGTGTCCCTGTGATTCTTGATGTCATTCCAATATTGTCACTCATTGAAAGTGGAGCATTGCTGTAGTTTCCTGTAAGTAAAGTAATACCGCCTGTCATCAGCATTACAATAACAGTGGCAATAATCGATATAGGAAAGTCTCGCTTGATTATTCCATTATCCACAGGAATGGGATGTATTATTGCACATATCCCCAGCACACTTAAAATATTAAAAATATTAGAGCCAACAACGTTGCTTAATGCAATCTCATTTGAACCGGAAAAGGCGGCAGAGGTACTTACCGCAAGTTCCGGTGCGCTGGTTCCCAGAGCTACTATAGTAAGTCCTATAATTACTCCCGGAACCTTGAAGTTCTTTGCAAGTCCGGAGCTTCCGTCAACAAAGAGGTCAGCTCCTTTGATAAGCATAAAAAAACCTATAATTAATAATAATATATTTATCATATTTTTCTCCTAAACATCTTTGATGCAAATTGATTTTTACTGCTAAAAAGCTTAATTTATACATGCCTATTCTTGTGATTTGTTTGGCTAAAATTCGGTATTACAATACAGTTCTGTCTGTGTAATCAAGAATAGACATGTAATAAACTATATTATATTAGTATTTTTGGTTACTTTTATCGTTCTTTGTCATTATCATTACCGCCGCTGTGTTCCATAATGAATCCGGCAATACCGGCACCAACTGCGATTACTCCGAGTATAACTGCAATAATATTCATGATATTTTACCTCCAATTTAACTTAATTATATTGTGTCTATCATTTATTATGTATGTTGTCTGCGCATTTAGTCATATAGCGAAGCATGATATCTTATCTTTCTGTATATCTTATAAATGACCATTACAAACATAGAAATAATCATGTAAAGACACAATATCAGACTTAGCCCGCCGCCAAGAATTACGACTATCCACAAGAATATATTACCCATAATATCAAACTCCTTTTTGTTATTTTTGTATATCAAAAGAAAGCTGATGAAAGAGCATATTTTCAGCTTGTTAGGACAATATTCAGTTATAATTAAATGCTTGGAGTTGCCCTTGAAAGGCTAATGCTTTTTCATCAGCAGGGCATGAAACGCTTGCGACCATCCTTGGCGTGTATGTATGAGATAAGATAGTATCTCTGTTTGACATAAAGCCTATGGTAGAAATAATAGATATCTTGAGTTAAGTGGAATACGCCTGATAAAACTATCAGGATAAAGATTAGTAAAATACTGTTTCTTTCAAAGGTTTTATTGCGTGAACTATTTCGAATACCTTTGATTAAAGTAAGAGCAAGATTACTCTCCGAAACATGTATTATTGTAATATTATCGTTGGTGGTAAAGGCTTGACTTGAAATACAACTTGTTTGACTATTGTAGTTATCAGATATAACACGTTCGTCTAACCCCATGCCCAATATAGCAATATTGCAAGATATTAGCAGAAATACAAGTATTAAATTCTGATGTTTTTTAAAGTTCTTCATAATGTCTTTACCTGCGAAATTCGATTGATTGTTAATGATTAGTGCAATCCTATTATATAATTATTCCTGAAAAATGTGAAGATAGAAATTTTATGTGGACATCTATCATGTCAATGATTTTGATTGAAATTTTGACTGTTTCATGGTAGTGTTTTATCTGGACATCGGTATGGAAATAGAAAAAAGAGAACAGGAAGAATACATCTATGATAGGATTAGGGACGATAATTAATACTACAGCTATTGTGCTAGGAGGAATAATTGGTCATTTATGTTTTTTATTTAATGTGTCATTTGGCCTTATTGCATTGACTAGCAACATAGAATTTTTGTGGTATATGCATTTTGTTCTCGTTATATTTGCCATTATTGTTAAGATTTGGAACAGGGTAGTTACAGTATGGTATCATGGTCAGGATATCTGACCACTATTTTTCCATTAATTGTTCCTTCATCTAATGCAATACACGCATCTTGAATGTTTTCAAAGTCAAAAATTTTACCGATCAAGGGTTTTAAGTTTTTTTGATCCATAAAGCGGAATATGTCCTGTATTATTTCTTCTGTGGGATAATTGCTGTAAAATCCGGTAAGATAGACTCCATTCGGAATATCCTTGATTGGATCAAAATGATCCCATTCATATATTTTGCCAAGTACACCTGTGTTACATACTATTACACCTTCGTTAACAGATTGCATTGTATCCTTAAGGGTTTTGATTCCGATAAGTTCTAATACCTTTGTGGCGGTATCAGCTTTTCCTCTAAGGCTTCCGTCATCTAATATACATTCATTCGCTCCGGCAGATTGGATAAGATCAAGTTTGGATTCCTTATGGGTTGTTGCGATTACATTACATCCCAAAGCTTTGGAAAGCTGAATAGAAGCATATCCAAGGGCGCAGGTTGCTCCACGTATAAGTAGAGTATCTTCAGACGTAATCTTAAGACATTGAAATAGCGATCCCCATGCAGTGAAATAGGTTTCCGGAATTGCTGCCATTTCATGCCAGTCAAGACTGCTTTTTACAGCAAATACGTGATGTGCCGGGAGAAGAGCATACTCTGCATAGCTTCCGTTGAAGCTTCTTCCCATGCCGCCCATTAAAGCAACAATTTTATCTCCGGTTAAAAAGTTACTGTCAGAGGGATCTATTATTTCTCCTACACATTCAATTCCGGGAATGATTGGCTTGTTAATATAATCACTTTCTATCTCAAATTCCCTAAGAAGCTGTTCGGAGTGATTCATTCCAAATGCTTTTACCTTCACAAGCACCCACCCGGGTTTGACTTGAGGTATAGGTACATCGGAGAGAACTACTTCATTCGCTTTCGTTGGCTTATCTATGATAACAGCTTTCATTGTATTATTCATAAGTATTGATTCCTTTCAGTTAATCTTTGTGATTCTGCCACAGCATATATTTATCAGTTATTTTCCGTTATAATGACACCTTACTTTTAAAGGGAATTCTTCGATCCATCAATCATAAGATAACTACAGTTTTGTTATAAAGAAATAAGTTCGTCACGGCATGGGCTTTCGTCAATCCAGCATTGTGGATCTTCTGCATAGAAGTCCCCATTTGTTCCCTTGGCAACTGCCGGGCATCCCCTGCACCAGGGAAGAAGACGGCAGTTGGAGCATTTGCTGAACTTATCAAACTCGCGGTAACTTTCCATGCTTCCAACCCATATATCAGCCAGTTTATCTTCATACACATTACCTACTTTACTTTCGGATACACGTCTGCAGGCATATACATCACCAGAGGGCAAGATTGTGAGATGACTGTTTCCACAATGGCATCCGTCATATATAATTCCATCTTCAGCATTTTCGGGTATGTGAAATTGGCCGGTTTCATAATCATATAAAGTCCATAAATGATCCTTTTTGTTGAAATAAGTTTTACGGCCTTTTTCTTCATATTCTTTAAATTTCTTAGCGCACTTTGTAAGCAGTGTGCGATATTCTGAAGCTGTCATACCGGTATCAAGTTCTCCACCACTTGGAACATATCTTGAAAAAGCAAAGACGTTAGCGCCGGCAGCAACCACTTCATCAATGATTCCCGGTATTTCGTTCATGTTAGTTTTAGACACGGTGGACATTATTGCTGTTCTAATCCCGGCATTTTTCAAGCAGGTAAGCTTATCTAATGTGCAATCAAATGATCCCGGTTTTCTGAACCAGTCATGTGTTTCTCTAAGCCCGTCTATGGACATCTGGTATCTTTCACATCCGTATGACTTCAATCGTATGCACACTTCTTCATTCAAATGAAAAGGATTTCCCAATATTGTAAAGTATATGTCATGATTGTGAATCAATTCAATAAGTCTTAAGAAATCGGGATGAAGAATGGGATCGCCACCCGTAAGATAGAAGTATGGTTTGCAATTATATGTATCGCAAAAGTCAAGACAGTTGTAAAAAGTCTTTTCCATTTGATCCCAGTTCATGGATTCTAACGGTTTACAGTTGTCAGCGGAAAAGATGTAGCAGTGTTTACAACGCTGGTCACAGTCATCAGTTATGTGCCATTGAAATGAGAATGTGAGTTTTTTGTTAGTTTTTTGAGTATTTGTGTTCATGTATATATTTCCTATTATAACAGTTATTGTCCTTATGTTCTTGTCGAACTAAATAATAGGACCGACCGACGTTTTGTCCGGTCAGTCCCATAAGTTGATTATGTTCTGCATTCGAAATTACTTGTCTGAAGCACCGCAAGCGCTGAAATTGTCAGTGGAGCCACAAGCACTGTAGTTGTCGGCAGAACCGCAGGCACTGTGATTGTCAGCAGAGCCGCAAGCGCTATGATTATCGGAAGAACCACAAGCAGAGCCGGATGCTACAGCAGTACCCTTTGACCATGAAGCAAAATTCTTTAATGCCATAATATACCCCTTTCCGTAGTTTGACTGCATTTAAAGTTTGCAATTAAGCATTACTGTTCAAAGATATTGGAAACTGTGATGAATACTTGAACTGTAATATCTTATAGTCATTTTATCAGATAGAATATTGAAAGTGAAATAAATATATGCTATAGTTTATAACTAAATGGAATAAATGATATAAAGATAATAATATGGAGGACTATCGATGAATACCACTCAATTGGAATGCTTTGTCAGTCTTGCAAATACGTTGAATTATGTAAAAACTGCAGACCAACTTGGTCTGACACAGCCTGCGGTATCTAAGCAGATCAAATCTTTGGAAAATGAACTTGGAGCACGGCTTTTTGACAGGACCACAAGATTTGTTTCCCTTACTCAGGTGGGACAGCAGTTTCTTCCTGAAGCATCAAACATATTAAATACATATTATCATTCAAAAGAATGGATTTCCAATTTTAATGTAAATTCAAAACATTCGTTGCGGATTGGTTACAGTGATCCACACAGTATGAATATGTTGAGCAAAATACTAAAACAATTGCTGTCTGATTTTCCCAATCTTATTATTGAACTCACAAGTGATCAAACAGATGCCAATTTGCGTAGATTGATCAATGGACAGGTTGATATTGTAATGGGAATGAGGGATGCAAGGTTCACGGATGATAGTGTGGTTTTTAAAAAACTACATGAAGATTATTTTGTCTGTGTTGTGTCAAAGGAACATCCGGTTATTAGAGAATCAGATGGTGCAGAAACCATCAGTGCCGAGCAGCTTTGGAACTACAGACAGGTTATCTCGATTCCGCCATATCTTATGAAAAACTACTTTTCAAGAGCCCATAGAATATTGCCGGTAAATGATGATCTTGATAACAGCATCTGTACAAACGTTAATGAGGCATATGCCCTTGTATTGTCGGGATTTGGATATTCATTTGTACCGGAGCATCTGGTAATGGAACATCCCGAACTTGTTTTTCTGAAATGGAAGGAGTCGCCACACTCAGCATTTGGGCTCTACTACCGAAAGGATGCTGCGTCTGAAAAGTCATCAGCACTCAGAAGGTTTATTGCTATCGCCCAATCTTTGTCAGGAAAATAATCTTTTTTAAAGACTTGAAAAGGTAAGACTGTGCAATATGTACAGACTCATATAGAAACCGGATTAGGGTCTGCAATAATTTCTTCTAAAAAGGCGCATGCCTCAGTCGCTCCTCCGCAGGAATGGAAACTGTCGGATATCTTGATTGCGCTTTCTTTATAGTTTGGTTCGGACAAAACAGTTTTCAGAGCTTGGAACTCCTTATTTTGATTCACGGTTCCCATAGAAATATATACTGTTCTTTTATACTTACAACGTGCTGTTTATGAGTAGTGGACTGATGTATGACATGGCTATATTATTGAACATTCTGATAATCCCATTAATGTACCTGTCTATCAAAAAGGAGTATGCCGATGATGTATACTCAAACAATGGCACTGCCAAAGCAGTTCAAATAACGGTTAAATAGTGACTCTACAACACCTTTTTAAAGTGTCTGATGTGATATTTATTGAAAATGATCAATCATTAGGGTAAAATAATATATGTAACTTTTATGGGGAAGATTAATAAAACAAAGGAGGTTACTTATGCCAGACACGATTAATACGGATATCAAAAAACTGGGTTTTGGGCTTATGAGGTTGCCTAAAAAAGGCATTAGCATCGATATTGAAGAGACAAGTCAAATGGTTGATAAGTTCTTAGATGCAGGATTCACATATTTTGATACGGCACATGTTTATCCGGGCTCTGAAGTAGCTGCCAAAAAGGCTTTGGTGGATAGACATGACAGGTCAAGCTATACGCTTGCCACCAAACTGTATGTTACCACTGCACTTACTGAGAAAATGGCAAAACAGCAGTTTACGACAAGCCTTGAGAGAACAGGAGCAGGATACATAGATTATTATCTGATGCACACTCTTATGGCTTCAAACTATAAGAAATACGATAAGTTCCATCTCTGGGATTTTGCCTTTGAAGAGAAGGCAAAAGGTCGAATAAAACATGTTGGATTTTCATATCATGACGGACCGGAATTGTTAGATCAGATATTAACCGAACATCCTGAAGCTGAATTTGTCCAGCTGCAGATTAATTATGCTGACTGGGAGAACAAAAATGTTGCTTCAAGAGCCAATTATGAGGTGGCAAGAAAACATGGGAAACCAATCGTTGTCATGGAGCCGGTGAAGGGCGGAAGTCTTGCCGACCCACCCAAAGCGGTAAAGGAAATTTTTGACCGTGTTAATCCGGGGGCATCATACGCATCCTGGGCTATCAGATTTGTTGCTTCTTTAGATGGAATACTTTCAGTGCTTTCCGGTATGTCCAATATCAGTCAGATGGAAGATAACATTTCTTACATGAAGAATTTCAAGAAGTTCAATGATGAGGAATGGAAGGCAATCAATGAAGCTCAGAAGATTTTGAAATCCTCTGCTCTGATTCCATGTACAGCATGCAAATATTGTACGCCGGGATGTCCTAAGCAGATAGCAATACCGGATATTTTTTCAGCTATGAACAAGCAGCTTGGCAGCGGACAGCTTAACGAGGCAAGAGGTGATTATGAGAAAGTAATTGAAGGCAATAGCAAAGCTTCTGACTGCATTAAATGCAGAAAATGCGAAAGCGTATGTCCTCAACATATAGATATTGTTAATCAGCTTGAAGGTTGTGCAAAAGTGCTTGAATAAGGATGTATGTGAATGCCAATAGCACGCTTCTGCAGTAGCAGTAATAGAGGTTTATGAAAATATAATTATGAGGAACAAAGAAATAATAAAGAACAACAACGAAATAAAAATAATCCTTTTCCTGATTGTCATATTGCTGATTATTATAGGTTTGTTTATCAGAGCGCAATTAGTATTGAAAAACAGTTCGTTAGACGAAAAGATATACCAATACCATTATGCATTTATAAGCAGGTCCGAAGATTCTTATACTGCCAACCACATATATGAAGAAGCAAAAAACTATGGTAAGCGCTACGGTGTATATGTTGAGATGCTTCGAGGCAGAGAGGACATTAATTATACCATTTCCGATTATGTCAAAATGGCAAAGGCTATGAAAGTGGATGGGGTTATAATGGAAGCATCTGATGATCCGGTTATAAAAGAAAGCATTAATGATGCTGCAGCTGATGGAATTCCCATAATAACTTTACTTAAGGATTGCCCGGAAAGTGACAGGATATCATTTATGGAACTTGGAGACTATAACCTTGGAAGAAGGTATGGGCGTATAATAATTGATATAACCAAAACGAGAAGTCCCAAGGTGATGGTGCTTGTAGATGATACTGCTGTAGATGATATAGAATTAATAATGAATGGTCTTAAGGAAACATTGAAAAATGAGGGAAATCATCTCGATGTTGATATTGTTAAACAGGAGGTGGATGGTTCTCTTAACTTCAGACTGATGAATAAAGTAAATGATATTCTCGCTAATGACGAGAATAGACCGGATATTATATTATGTCTTAATGAGAGAGATACACAGATAGTACATCAGACTATAAGTGATTACGGCTTGTCGGGAAAAGCTATGATAATCGGAACCGGAATTTCGGAGATTTTGCTTAAAGCGGTCAAGGATGATGAGTTTGCGGCTTTGGTAGATGCTGATTCTTCGCAAGCGGGTATGATGTGTATTGACGCCATGATGAATTATACGAAAAATGGTAATATTGAAGACCATATAATTGTTGATGAGACGGTTGTAACTAAAGACAATGTTGAGAGGTATCTTAATGAAGAATAAGAAAAAGAGATTCAGGTCACAGATTGTGAGTACATTTCTTATAACATCCGCATTAATGTATTTAGTTAATTTTTTCATATTCAGCAATATGAAATCAGTTATAGATAATACTGATAAGGCCTATGACGGAAACAGGAGACTTATGGAAATGAGGGACCGTTTGGATAGTCTTCAACTTGGAATGCAGGCATATACGAATACAAAGGACGAGGTAATACTTAACAAGTTTTACGCTGACGAAGAAAAATATAAAGAACTTATCGGGGTGCTGCAACATGATACCGTTATGACTGAATTACAGATAAGAGAACAGGGTCTGTACAACCTTTCCACCAATTATATTCAGACGGTCAATCAGGTAGTGCTTGCAAAAAAAAGCAGAAACGTTGAGGAGTATCAGACATATCAGACAAAAGCAAGTGAGGAATACGGATATATTACTTCTTATATGACAGACCTTAATAATACAATGTTTCAGAATAATTCTGAAGTATATAAATCGATGATAACCCTGACAAAATATTCAGAAGTACTGTATGGCGCGATTTTGATATTGACCGGAGGGATAGCAGTCTGCCTCTTACTCGTATTGACAAAAAGGCTTTCCGAACCCTTGGGAAAATTAGCTGATACAGCCTTAGAAGTAGGCGAGGGCAATCTTGATGTAATGCTTGTGGATAACAGTGATATATATGAGATAGGAATTGTTAACAGCTCATTTAATCAAATGGTAATGAGCTTAAAGGACTATATAGAGAAATTCAGAAAAAGCGTTGAGACAGAGAGTGCTTTGAGAGAAAAATCAATACGAATGGAAGCGTCTTATAAGGATGCACAGCTTAAGTATCTTCAGGCTCAGATAGACCCGCATTTTCTCTTTAACACCCTGAATGCAGGAGCACAGCTTGCCATGATGGAAAATGCCGATAAGACTTATAAGTATATACATAAGGTGGCGGATTTTTTCAGAACCAAAATCAAGAAGGATGATCCTATAAGTACCCTTGAAAATGAATTAAAGATAGTTGACGACTATGTGTATATATTAAATGTAAGATACTCGGATGAGTTGATATATACAAAAAGTGTTGATGACAATCTGACAGATGTAAGTATGCCGTCCATGATATTACAGCCTATAATTGAAAACAGTGTTAAGCATGGACTAAGCGAAGTTGAATGGGAAAAACACATTGATGTCTCGGTGACGGAAGAAGAGGATAATATAGTTGTGTCATTAAGTGATAACGGCGTGGGAATTCCTCAAGATATTATTGAGAAGATAATCAAAGGAGATTCATTGAACGAATATAATCGTGAAGTAAATATTGGAATAGGACTTGACAATGTAATAGAGAGATTAAGAAATTTCTATAATCGTGAAGACGTAATCGAGATTACCAGTGTGGGTCCTAATATGGGTACAGAGGTCGCCATATATATTCCGAAAGCATAAAGGAGAGATTTATGTATAAGATACTTATTGCAGATGATGAGAGTATAGTAATAGATGCTTTGAAATTCATAATCAATAATAACTTTGGGGATGAATGTATAATCGATTGCGCTAATACAGGAAGAAAAGTAATAGAACAGGCAGAATATTTCAGACCGGATATTGTTTTTATGGATATACAGATGCCGGGAATTAACGGAATAGAAGCAATGCGTGAAATACGTAAGAGTAATGAGAATATTATTTTTATTGTTGTCAGTGCTTTTGTCAAATTTGATTATGCAAAGGATGCTATAGATATCGGAGTTTTGGAATATATCAATAAGCCCATAGACAAGGATGAAATAGTCGATACATTAAAACGCGCAATGGGTATAATTGATAAGACCAAAATAAAGAGAAGCGAGGATCTTGCTAATAAGGAAAAACTTGAAATAGTCACTCCTATAATTGAAAATGGATTTATATATTCATTGATTTATCAGAATAACAGTGAATATGAATTGAATAATTTCCGGACACTTTTAGGGATTACCGAAGATGCCGGATATATAATGTCACTGCAATTCGGTGATGTTGATGACAAAGATCATATGGGAAATACTATAGGAACAAGTGTGAGATTACAGACAGAATATTCAAAGCTCAAAGATGTCATTAAGTCATTTTTTGACTGCCTGGTAGGAGCTATGATGGGTAACATGATTCTTATATTTGTCCCCATGTCCATGAGCGGTCAGGATGATGAATATGAGATAAGAGTTGCAATAATAGACAAGGCAAGAAAGATGACGAGAGAACTCAGAAAAATGTTTGATGCAAGATTCAGGGTCGGAATAGGATCGGTTCATGAGATAAGTAATCTGACTAATTATTATAATGAAGCCATGAAATCATTGGCATATAATAATTCAGATTCAGTCGTGCATGTTAAGGACATGCCAATCTTATGCAATTATGAAGAGGATTATCCTATTAATATAGAAAATGCTTTGTTTAAAAGTGTAGAGGAAGGCAATATTAATAAATCAGTATATTACTGTAATGAATTTTTTGATTGGATGATTAACAGTCATGGTCAAAATGTTATGGACATCAAACTCAAAGTGCTTGAATTTGTCTTGCGTGCCGAGAGAATAGGTTTTGAAAGTGGCGGAATGGTTTATCATTTTAATATGAGAAGTGAATATCTCGATACCATTAACAATATTCAATCATACGACAAATTGAAAGAATGGTTTCAGGTAAAGATATCTAATGTGTGTCATAATATACAGACCAAAAAAGATGAAAGCAGTGTAGATATAATAAGAAATGCCAAGGAGTATATCGAACATAATTACTCTAAAGACCTTATATTGGATGATGTGTCCAAGGAATTTCAGATAAGTCCTTATTATTTCAGTAAGCTGTTCAAGAAGCGTACAGGAAGTACATTTATTGAATATTTAACCATGGTTAGAATTGATAAGGCAAAACAGCTTTTGAGAAATACCACTAAGAGCATGAAGGAGATATGTATGGATATAGGATACTCGGATGCTAACTATTTCAGCAGAACCTTTAAGAAAAATGTAGGAGTTACTCCTTCCGAATATAAAGAAGGTAAAGAAGCGTAAATTTAATATATACATGAAATGCCGGTTCACTGTGCGGACTAGCATTTTTTTGTGCAGGATTTTTATGCGACAAGAATATGCTAAATATAGTTTGCCTGCTATTTTTAAAGACAAAAATTCGCAGAACTTAGCAAGTTATTCAAGTATAAGTGATGATATACTTAACTCAACCCAATAAAGAAAAAATAATTTTTATGGAGGTATGTACAATGAAGAAAAAAATTTTAAGTTTTTTACTTGCAGCAACAATGGTTATGGGTCTGGCAACAGGATGTGGATCGGGTGCGGCCACTACCGGAGGGGACAACAATTCAGGTAGTGATGCATCAGTGGCGTCTAATGACGGAGGAGCATCGGGCGGAGATGTTCAGGTAGGTATAGTATTACCTACAAAGGATGAACCGAGATGGCTTCAGGATCAGAAACAGTTTGAAACTATTTTGGGAGATGCAGGCTTTACAAATCAGGTATTGTTCAGCCAGGGCTCTTCAGCAACAGAGAAAACAAATGTTGAGACATTGATTTCAAAAGGTATAAAAGTACTTGTTATCTGTGCACAGGATGGTGCAGCAGCTTCAGCGGCAGTTGAAGAGGCAAAGAATGCGGGAGTTAAGGTAATTGCATATGACCGTCTTATTACCGGAACAGATGCAGTCGATTATTATGTAACATTTGACAGTTTTGCAGTCGGAGCTGCTCAGGGACAATATCTTATAGATAATGCACCATCAGGAAGCAATGTTCCTCTTTACCTCTTTGCAGGTGCTGCTACAGATAATAACGCATTTATCTTCTTTGAGGGTGCATGGAGTGTTCTCCAGCCAAAGATTGCAGACGGAACATTTAAGATAGCTAACTCTTCTGAAGCTGAAGCACTTAAAGACAAAGCAGAACTTTCAAGAGAAGAGATTGGTAAAATTATCGGACAGATTACAACCGATTGGGATTTCAACGTGGCTAAGTCAAAAGCAGAGGCAAACCTTACAGCAGTTGGTTCTGATATGAAGGGTGATGTGCTTGTATTAGCACCTAATGATGGTACAGCACGTTCAATCGCAGATGTATTTGCATCAGATAAAGATGTAAGCAGTTATGTTGTTACAGGTCAGGATTCAGAGAAGGCATCTGTACAGTATATTATTGACGGTAAACAGTCTATGACAGTATTTAAGGATACAAGAACATTAGCTGCAGATTCAGTGGCAATGGCTGTGGATATTCTTGGTGGTAAAGAGCCTGCGACAGATTCTTCATACAATAATGAGAAGATTGATGTTCCGGCTAAACAGACAGCTATCGTGGTTGTAACCAAGGATAATGTTAAAGAAGCACTTATTGACTCAGGATATTATGAATCATCTGAATTTACAGGATTAAAGTAATATATGTTGTAAAAGAAACGCCGGCTTATATGAGCCGGCGAATCTTTGAAGGGAGGTTTCCTATGAGCGATTACATACTGGAAATGAAAGGAATCGTGAAAGAGTTTCCGGGCGTTAAAGCTTTAAATAATGTTAATTTCAAAGTAAAACGAGGAGAAATACATTGCCTTGTAGGTGAAAATGGTGCCGGAAAGTCTACTCTTATGAAAGTTTTGTCAGGGGTATATCCTCACGGGACATATTCAGGTGATATTGTATATAACGGAGAAGTTCAGAATTTCAAGAAGATTTCTGATAGTGAAGAAAAAGGTATAGTTATCATATATCAGGAACTTGCCCTTATACCTGAGTTATCCCTTTATGAGAATATATATTTCGGACATGAGATTTTAAAGGGAAAATCAATAGATTGGAATGAAACCATAGTTCAGGCAACAAAGATGTTGAAAAAGGTAGGTCTTAAGGCTGATCCTTCCATGAAGGTAAAGGAACTTGGCGTTGGTAATCAGCAATTGGTTGAGATTGCAAAAGCGCTGAGTAAAAATGTTAAACTGTTAATACTGGATGAACCTACAGCATCACTTAACGAAGACGATAGTCAAAATCTTCTTGAATTAATAAGAGAACTCAAGAGTCAGGGAGTGACCTGTATAATGATTTCCCATAAATTGAGAGAGATTACAGCTATTGCGGATACAATTACGGTGCTGAGGGATGGAGCAACGATATGTTCTTTGGATGCCAACGAGAGACAGATTGAAGAAGCAGAGATCATTAAGCACATGGTCGGGCGTGAAATAGATAATATTTATCCAAAGAGAGAAAAGAAAGAATTTGGTGAAAAGGCGTTAGAATTGAAAGACTGGACTGTTTTTGATCCTGCCAAAAACAGAGAAATATTACATAAGGTTAATATCAATGTCCGAAAAGGTGAGATAGTCGGTCTTCAGGGACTGATGGGCGCAGGTAGAACAGAATTGGCACTTAGCGTATTTGGCAACCCGACAGGGTATAAGATCACTTCGGGCAAACTTCTTATGAATGGTAAAGAAGTACATTTTAAACATCCGAAAGAGGCTATCAAAGAGGGGCTTGCCTATGTTACGGAGGATCGTAAGGGTAACGGTCTGATACTTATGCAGGATATCAGGTACAACACCACAATCGCTAATCTTGAAGCGCTTGTTAACGGATTGGCTATAAATGAAAATGAAGAAATTAAAGTGGCAAATCGCTATAAAGAATCCATCAATATTAAAGCACCATCAATTGAACAAAAAGTCGGTAACTTAAGTGGTGGAAATCAACAGAAGGTTCAGATTGCAAAATGGATGTTTACCGAGCCTAATGTGCTTATCTTAGACGAGCCGACACGTGGAATAGATGTGGGTGCAAAGTATGAGATATATTCCCTGATGAATAAACTTGTGGATCAGGGTATGAGTATAATAATGATCTCATCTGAACTTCCGGAGGTTTTAGGTATGAGTGACAGATTGTATGTAATGAGTGAAGGAACCATTACCGGTGAATTGTCGATAGAGGAAGCTACTGAAGAAAAGGTTATGGCGATGGCTATTAAATCATAAACGAAACAACGTATAAGAGAAATTTAAGGAGGTTATAGATATGAGTGAAAACAAGCAAAAGATCGGACTTTTTCAAGAAGTTTCGTCTCTCATGAAAAACAATATACGTGATTACATGATGTATATTGCACTGATATTTATCATGGCATTCTTTGCGATACAGACAAACGGTGGTTTTCTGCAGGCAAGAAATATATCAAATCTTATTAATCAGGCAGGATATGTTGCTGTAATGGCAATAGGAATGACTGTGATTTTGATCATAGTACATATTGATCTTTCGGTTGGATATGTGGCCGGCTTCAGTGGGGCTGTAGCTGCCATATTGATGACAAAATACAATGTTAATGAATGGGTTGCCATTTTGATAGTATTGGTTATGGGACTTCTCATTGGTCTGTATCAGGGTCTGTTAGTAACTAAAGTCGGAGTACCCGCATTTGTAACTACTTTGGCCGGAATGTTTATATTCCGCGGACTTTTAAATCTGTCTTTACAGGAGACCGGAACAATAATTATTCCTAACGAGGGTTTCAATGCTCTTTCTAACGGTTTTATTCCGGATATTACTGAGGGTGCAGGCTTCCATGTGATAACAATGATCATAGGTGTTGTTATAATAGCGGCTGTGATTTATTCTGAAATCAAGAATAGGAAAAACAAGCAGAAGTACAATTTTGAAGTTCCTTCTTCTACAGTATTCATAGTTAAACTTATCGCTTTGTCAGTAGTTATAATGGTTATCATATGGACTCTTGCCAGCTATCAGGGTATTCCCTGGACAGCGGTAATCGTAGGTGCGGTTCTTCTCATTTATAATTATATGCTCAACAAAACAAAGCTGGGCAGAGCTATATACGGTATCGGTGGCAATTCTCAGGCTGCAGAACTCTCAGGTATAAATGTTAAAAAAGTTACACTGTTTGCCTTCTGTTCAGTGAGTCTTATGGCTGCGCTTGGTGGAATTTTATATGCATCAAGACTTCAGTCTGCAACACCGACTGCCGGACTTGGATTTGAGATGGATGCAATCGCATCATCATATATTGGTGGTGTAGCGGTAAGCGGTGGTGTAGGACGCGTTACCAACACAATTATCGGAGCACTCGTAATCATGTCACTTACAAATGGTATGAACCTTATGGGAATCGACATATCTTATCAGTATATTGTTAAGGGATTGATTTTCGTAATAGCAGTTGCATTTGATGTAAGAACAAGAAAGAAATAATCTAATAGTCTATAAGAAAAACCCTTCCTCATAAATGAGGGGATGAGTCGTACTATATGAAGTATGGCACATCCCTTCTTTTTTATTAGAGTTTAAGGCGGTTTCGAGAGGGCGAAAACTTATAGCAGTAGTTTTAAAGGGAGGCATTGTGCCGGTATTCAAGAGGAAGCATACCGTAATGTTCTTTGAAAATTTTTGCAAAACGCCCCTGATTACTATACCCACACAAGTTAGCTATATCTGAGATTGGCAGCCGGCTGTCAGTTAACAATTCGGCTGCTTTTTTGAGTCTTATACTGAGCATATATTCAGAAACCGTCATACCGAACATTGCATTAAAATAGTTCTTGAGACTTGTTTCGCTTAAGTTATACATTTCAGATATTTCCCTCATGGAGATATGTTTTGAAATATCTTTCGTGAGAATCACCTGTACATTTTTGGCAAGATTTGCCTGGTTTTTTGTAAGGTACGAACTGCTGGCAGGAATAGAGATGTCGCTATGCAAAAGGTCATGTAATATTTTCAATATATTAAGTCGTATAAGTCCTTTGTCAGGTTTTTGATTATTATATAGTTCAAGCCATAGTCTTTGAGTATTCACATCTGTTTCTAATAATGTAAGTTGTTCTTTGTTATTATATTTATCAGTTAATGCATTAATGTTAATATTAAATGATTCTAGTACTTTCTCGGTTTCATCAGTTAATAAATCCTTTATTATGAATAACTCAAATCCAAGATAATATCCGGAAGGATAGAAGAACTCGTCACGAACAGTATAGGAACCGATGCTCGTATAATTATCCTTTACATATTTGAATACGTTTTCGGAAATCATGAATTCGCATCTTCCCGATATACAGTAGTTTATAAGGAATAAGTTCATGTCAGATAGATGAGTGTTCATAGGTATATTTTTGGCGTGTACATCGTTGAGACACACATATATTCCAGGGAGAAAAGGATAAAAAGTATTATCAATATAGCCATCCTCAAAGTCGTGGTGAAGGGTTATCACCTCTTCGTTGATTGATGGAAAACTATTGTTGAAAGTATGGATAAATGAGTTGGCGAAATTGTCTTTTTTCATATTCCTGTATACTCCTTTTGGTTTTAATTATAAATATGCACAAAAAGAAAATGGACTAATGAGTTTCGCAATTACCTGTTGATGATAAAGTATTATTAACGAAAAAACAAGTGTCAAAATGTCCTTTTTTGCTAAAATGGCATAGAAAGTTAGTTAAGACTAACATATAATAGCTTCTGTTTTTATTACATAACAAGGCAATGGTTAGTTGAATGCCTTAAAATAATTATAAATTAGGAGAATAATAATTATGAATCTGACAGAACTAAAGAATGGTGAGATAGCCTCGATAGTACAGATCAATGGAGACAGAAGGTATCTTTCCAGAATTACATCTATCGGTCTTAATGTGGGCTGTAAAGTTGAGATGCTTCAAAATGTCAAGAAAAAACCACTGCTTATATACGGCAGGGATACGATGATTGCGCTGAACCGTGAGGAATCAGAGCGAATTAAGGTGGAGGTAATAGCATGATGGATAAAACAAAGAATATAGCATTACTTGGTCAGCCGAATTCCGGTAAATCCACCATATTCAACACACTTACAGGTATGCACCAGCATGTGGGTAACTGGCCGGGCAAAACTGTTGAAAAGAAAGAGGGAACATTTACTCATAATGAAGTTACATATAAAGTAGCGGATCTGCCGGGTTCATATTCCCTGTCTGCCAATTCAGACGAGGAGATAGTTACAAGAGAGTATATAGCAAAAAATGATCTCGATCTTGTATGTCTTTTGGCAGATGCCTCACAGCTTGAGAGAAGTATGTATATGCTTGCAGACTATGCCGGTATAAAAACACCGGTTATGCTGGTGCTTACCATGATGGATGTTGCAAAGAGTAAGGGTAAAGAGATAGACGTTAAGAAGTTATCCGAAAAACTTGGCATAGAAGTATGCAGCATAGTTGCCTATGACAAGAATAGCTACGAGACTTTTTTCAATAGTCTTGAGAAAGCGATAACCACAGGTAAAACTTTAAATGCCGAGGCGCTTTATGCGATAGTACGAAAGGGCGAAGGGGCAAAAGATTTTGAATCCTATATGGATAAAGCGTCCCTGATAGCAGGAGAAAGGCGTTCTAAGGAATGGATTGCCATGAAGCTTCTCGAAGAGGATGAAGCGGTATTAAGAGAACTTGCAATAAAAGGAGAGACGAATATACCTATCAACTCTCAGGGGGCGTTGTATACAAGTGATGCAAGATTCAAATGGATAGAAGATTTGTTGGCTTATGTAGTGACAGACGCTAAGAAACCGTCTGAACTCCTCACCAAATTTGACAGAGTAGCAATAGGTCCCCGAAGCGGTAAATGGGTGGCCTTCGGTATAATGATTCTTGCGCTGGCAGGAGCCATGATTGTTGCAGCGCCAATTATGGGACTAGGAGGGGCTTTACCGTCTATACTTAATCCGTTGGCAGATTCTCTTCTTGGAGGCATGGGAGTATCAGAATCCATTATTCATTTCGTAAAGGCAACTATTATAGTTTCATTGGGATGGGTAATAGCCATGGTCGGCTTCATTTTTGCCATGAATTTTGTGTTCGGAATTTTGGAAGAGGTTGGATATATGGCCAGAGTTTCTTATGTGTTCGATCGTTCCATGAGTAAGATCGGTCTTCAGGGAAAAGCGCTCATGCCTATGATAATGGGATTTGGATGTACAATGGGTAGCACATCGGGAGCCAGAGTTATCGATTCCTACGGACAAAAGATTATGACGATTGCTGTTGCCTGGGCAGTTCCCTGTGGAGCTACATTTGTTGTTATACCGACACTTGCCAATGCATTTTTCGGTACAGGCGGCGGAATGCTTGTGATGTTTTTGATAATATTTATAATGGTGCTACATATAATAATTACTGCCAAGGTTTTCGGTAAAAAGTTGAATCCTGTGGACAAGAGGACAGGTATCGTTATGGAGTTACCACCTTATCACAAGCCCAGATGGGGATTTATCTTCAAGAACTCACTTATGCGTATGTGGGATGTATTTAAGAAGGCATTGAGTATTGAGCTTGTGGTATGTATTATTTTCTTCTTCTTAAGCTATTCTAAGAGCGGTATTGAGGGTAGTATATTGTATAAGATCGGAACATTTATCGAACCGGTTTCGGCATTTGTTGGCTTGAAATGGCAGACGTTTATGAGTTTCTTTGCAGCTATGGTGTCAAAGGAGGCAGTGTTGGGAGTGTTATCCGCAATATTTGCAAATAGTGGAAGTGTGGTAGATACAACTACCGGACTTGCTGCAACCTCTGATAATATTGCTCAGATTGTGGCAGCGGCCATACCTAAGGCGGAGGCATTGGCTTTCATCATTGCTGTGACATTTAATATACCATGTCTTCAGGCTGTGGTTTCAACTTATAATGAAACCCACTCTATGAAATGGACTGCTAAGATCGGATTGTATTATATTCTTACTGCGCTGCTTTTAGCTGCAATAGTATATCATATTGGCGTGTTGTTCTTTTGATCGGGGTATAATGTGATGGATGATTTGCTATCAATAATGACAAATTCTGAACAGATAACCATGCAGGAGCTTTCTGAACAGCTTAATATGTCGATTGGACTAATATTTGCAAGATTGGAAAGATATGAACAATTGGGATATGTAAAGCGCATTGTGGAGAAAGGCTCTGAGGGGTGCTCAGGTACATGTTCAGGTTGTAAGGGATGCGGTTCCCATAAACCGGAGTTCAAACCTTCGATATATTGGGTGAAGGGCGAGAAGCTTGCGAACCTTTCATGTAAATAAAAATCTGACATATTCGTAATGAGTGAAAATGGATTTTTCGGGATTATTTCCGGAAGGTCCATTTTTTTCAAATAGGTAATTGCGAAATGCTTATTTACTCCTTCTCTTTTGTGCATATTATGCAGTTCCAACACAGACACGTTCTCACTCCGTTGCTCACGTAGCGGTACTAATGCACCAAAATACGGTGCATAAGTACCGACGGTCGCAAAGGGTCTGTTTATGGAAT
>JAFUGT010000069.1 GCA_017469275.1 Lachnospiraceae bacterium | reverse complement strand
TTTATGGGCTTTACAGAAGCCGAAGCTGTCAAATTGTTTGCCAACACTTATCTGGCATTGCGCGTATCTTACTTCAACGAATTAGACACCTATGCCGAGATGAAAGGTCTTAATACTCAGGATATAATAAATGGTGTGTGCTTAGATCCGCGAATCGGAACTCATTACAACAATCCGTCCTTCGGCTACGGCGGCTATTGTCTTCCGAAGGATACCAAGCAGCTTCTAGCCAACTACGCTGACGTACCCCAGAATATGATGAGTGCGATTGTTGAGAGCAATCGTACAAGAAAGGACTTCATTGCCGACCAGGTGCTTCATATGGCCGGATACTATGATTACTACAATCGTGGTGACTATAACAAAGAGCAGGAGAAAGAATGTGTCATCGGAGTTTACCGGCTCACCATGAAATCAAACTCCGACAATTTCCGTCAATCTTCCATTCAGGGAGTCATGAAAAGGATCAAAGCTAAAGGTGCTACGGTAATAATCTACGAACCGACTTTGGAAAACGGCTCTACCTTCTTCGGAAGCAAAGTTGTCAACAATCTGGAAAAGTTCAAAAAAGAAAGCCATGCCATAATAGCGAATCGTTACGATACCTGTCTTGACGATGTAGAGAATAAGGTATATACGAGAGATTTGTTCCGAAGAGACTAGATAAGCCATATAACGTAAAACTCCCCGTGCTAACCTTTCTTAACACGGGGAGCCTTATCTCGATATATCATTCATAATTACTAATCTCCTTTTCATCTATCCTTCAATATACAAGACTTATTCGGTGATACATTTACGCATTAAAACTTATGTGTTTCTGTCCGTCTTCATCGGTCTCATACTTCAGTTCTCCTACTCCTACAAACATTGCCGCAAACGGGTCTAACGCTACCTTCTCTTTCTTTTTCGCCTTTGAAGAACGATACTCAACCTGTTTTTTCTTTTCTTTATAGAATAAATCTGCACCTAACTCTATCGGGATTATTCTGTATTCTGTCATGGTAATCAACTCCCTTCTTTCCCACGAAGCTACAATCCTCAAGTTTAATATGATCGGTGTATGAGTTCCTTTCTGTCCGCATTATATGTTAAGAGTGCTCTCCGCCTCCATGCTTAAACATCTCTTTCAATTATTATATCGGAATAAATGCCGACCTACTTTATATTAAATTTCGTCATCTCTCTACCAAGTATGTTTTCTCCGTTCCAATCTGACCTGCGTAGAGCCAATACCTACCGGACATTGTACGATGCAAAAGTATTGATTATTATCATTGTCATTAAAGTCCAAATGTGCTATAAAATAATTATATAAATAGCAAGATAACCTGTTCTTCAACAATAATTATTATACAAAAGACGACTATTACAAAAAGAGAGGGATATCCATGTTTGAAAATAATAAAAAAGAAGCACTCAAAGCGCAGGAATCAATAGAAAGAATCAAGTTGGTGCGAATGATAGTACTGCTTATCGTGGCTTTATTTTTGATAATAGGAATACTTATTGTAGTCCTTCGTATAACCGGTTCCGGCAAGAAAGAACCGGAACCTCAGTTAACAAGCACTACTATCAATCAACAGTTGGCAAACTGCAGCCAATTAACCACAGCCGAACTTACATATAATGGTCTGGTTCGTTTTTCTGAAGGAGATATACCATTTATTAACCAGAATAGTTTCTCCATGATATATACCGCCACCGCAAAAGCCGGTATAGATATTTCCAAAGCAGATACCGTTGTCACCGACACCGATATAATAATAACACTTCCCCCATGTGAGGTTCTTGAAATAAATGTCGACTCAGACTCATTGGAATTTTTTGATGAAAGGACATCCATCTTCAATCCTTCTGAAAAGACAGATATTGTAACTGCTCTACAATATGCCAAAGATGATGTCAACGCCAAAGCAGATCTTGACAGTCTTATCGAACGAGCTAAAATACAGACTGAACTGATAATAAATGGAATTATAGAACCTATCGCAGGCGAAAGAAATATCAAGATACTGTATGATACTAACAACAATACGGAGAATAACAACGGCGAAGAATTATAAGGTTCATGATAATTGTATCATTTATAACACAAAACTCCCTGACAAGATCAGGGAGTTTTGCATTGCAATCACTCATCCTCTATAGTGAAACTATCATCATCAAAACATACAATCAAATCTATTGCATGATCCTCAACAAATAACGGTACTTTGTACATATGCTCATTTGCATGGATTATCGTATGATTCTGCTTCATCACAGGTGATTCTACTATAAGATTGATATTTCTCTCACTAAGTCCCGTTGCAAACAGACCATTGTTACAATTCATAAACTCATTAGCGGCATCTAATGTATCTACTACTTCATCAGCACTTTCCGCAGTAAATGATGTGCTTGCAAATCCTCTCGCCACCTGTGAAATACCTTCCTCTTCCCCACAGAGAGCTGTGTAGAAACGATATTCACCCACAATGTGTTGAGTAGCGCAATGAGGTGCATCGTATTCGGTAATCTTCTCAATCTTCTCCATACGGAAGAATCTATCTACAAATCTGACTATATTCCTCGAAGTCAACAAAATGTAATTCTTGATATATGTAGGAATCTCATCATTTTTCAAAAATATCGGGATGATCCTGTCAACATCTCCTGTCTTGATCGCTTCAAGATCAAGAGTGGTCAATCCTTTTGCCTTTCTGTAATTGATAAGTTCCTCTCGAATCTGATCCATCGTGAGCAGATTGTTTTCCAGTAAAGCCTGAATAAACAAAAGATAGGAATCTCCCTGCCGATCCAACAGGTCCGTAACATCCGCATCCATCAGATATCCCTTCTCTACGGCAATGTCACCAAAACGTTTATCCTCCTGCTGTTGCAAAAGATTGACCTCTTTCGTCTGCTCTTCTGTCATAAGTCCGGTCTCAATTGCAAGCAATCCCATCTGAACTTTACTATTCTTCGTATTCTCCACAAGATCACTGTATTGCTTACCCGTAATAATCCCCTGATCCATTAAATATTTCCCAAAATAAATACCAAACATAGCCCCACCTTCTCTCTATTGTAGTATTAAATTCATTATACCCATCATTTATATATTTTGCAATAAAGAATTGAAAATGAGCATTCGTCGGCGCAATGATATACTTAAAGAACACTTTCACCCGTTGACAACATTATCCGCTCTGCCTTCTGCAAACGCCCTATAATTAGAAGCAACAACATTTACAAGACGCATTCTTGCTTCCAGACTCGCCCATGCCATATGTGGTGTTATAGTCATATTGGGTGCTGTAAGCAAAGGATTATCAGCCTTCATGGGTTCAACCGAAACCACATCCACTGCTGCAGCTCCTACTTTACCACTATTTAACGCATCTGCCAGATCACTTTCCACCACAAGTCCTCCGCGGGACACATTGACAATTATCACTTTGTCTTTCATTTTTCTTATATTGTCGTTACATATAAGTCCTGCGGTCTCATCATTCATTGGACAATGCAGGGTAATAATATCCGATTGTTCAAACAGCGTATCAAGAGTAACAAAATTCTCTTCACATTTACCCATATATTTATCGGGATTCGCCGTATGAACAAGTACGTTCATGTTAAATGCATGAGCTATTTCACAAACTCTTCTGCCGATATTTCCGTAGCCCACAACTCCAATTGTCTTTCCACATAATTCCATAACCGGCGCCAGTATGTAGCAAAATGTATCAGACTTTACCCATCCGCCATTATGCACATCAGCATTATGTAAACTTATATGTGACGCCGCCTCAATGATAAGTCCCCATGTCAGTTGTGTAACAGACTCCGTACTATAAGCAGGCACATTAGTAACTACCACTCCATGACGCTTTGCAGCTTCAATGTCTATCACATTATACCCCGTGGCACAGACACCTATATACTTCAAATCAGGACACTTTGAAAACACCTCTTCATCCATAATCACCTTATTAACAAATACAACCTCTGCATCACCAATGTGTTCAAACTTATTCTCCTCAGTGGTATTGTCATAAATTGTTGTTTCAATCTGTGATGTTATGGGTGAAAAATCCAGATCATTATAATTGATCGCACCCGCTTCAAGAAGAACCGCCTTCATATATACCTCCCAAAAAACAATATTTATTATAAATTATAGAACGAAAAAAACATCTATTATTTATACTTTTCCAAAAAAGCAAATACCCTGCTAAAATATTTTTCTTTTATTCTATATTGCAATGATTTTTTATAAAATAACATTTACACTTTTGTACCCATCAAAAATCTTAAAACCGGAATCCTATATACAATCTCCGAGCAAACCATAGTTGTAATATATGACAGTATAATCGGGACAAAATAAAGCATGACCACATTTCCATCAAGTAAAGGCGCTAACAACATCTGGAATAATATTATCCAGAGAAAATGCAGGCCGAAAAAGATAATGGCTCTGCCGGATAAATAATCAGAAATCTTTCCTGTAAAATCCAGATGCTTCTTTCCAATTCCTATTAACGCAAGAATCATAAACCATTCCGCCACCGCTTTGACAATGGTATTAGCAATACCAAAATCTTTTCCCGACCATATGAACATGTAAACATTTATTACGCATGCAATCAATCCAATTATCAATGTAATATATCTGTATTTCACATTTTTCTCAATGATTCCATCATCAAAAAGAATGTAATAACCAATAAGAAAAACATACAGATATTCTGCAAAACTTTTTCCGCCAATTGATAACAAATTATATAAAAATGGGAGAGGAATAGCTAATAGACATATAACCGGGAATGGTATATTCACCTTAATCTTACAATTTTTCGTCACTAAAGTACCCAATGCTATAATTCCGACAGCTACTAAAGAAATCACGAACAGGTAATATAAAAACCAATATTGCCCGACATTGAACCCACCATCAAATCCGGCAAGATCTGTCCATCTGGTAAAGAAAATTATATAATGCCTCCAAAAGCCACCATTATAATTAAAATTATTTCTATCTCCAAAGTAAGCAAGAATCGGACAAAAAGCAAGAGTTCCAAATACAAAAGGAATTAAAAGTCTTTTTATTCTTTCAGCCAAAAACTGTCCATAGGAACGTCTTTTTAATGCGTATTTGCTACTCATCCCAGCTAATACAAACATTATCGGCATATAATACGGACTCAAAAACACAATTAAGCTGCTTATGACTTTATTCTGTGCGAAGCAGATATAATTCAATTCCCCCCATGTATTAAACGCTTGTGCAGCATGGTATGGAATCAAAAGCATTATTACAATCCATCTTAAATTATCAATAAAATGCTTTCTCACTTGGTTTTCCCTTTCTTCTGTCCGTTATTTTTTCTTTTATGGATTCTCTTCAAATCCATATCTTAACAACTCATTATAGCTTGCATTGGCTTCCTCACTTAATTTCTTTTCCTTCCATGTCTGTATTTCTTCACATATTGCAAGCATTTCATCCACAACTATCTCTACCTTCTTCGGCTTCTCGTTTGCAAGATATGATGTCATACGATTTATGGCCCTAGGACTACCAAGCCTCTTTGCCATCTCATATCCTAACTCAGCCGGAAATCCAAGCGCAGTTACCATTGATACGAGCTCATCTTTTGCAAATGTCCATAATTCTTTGTTTGAATACATATCACTGTTACAACCTTTATATTTTATGTTTCTTTATGTTTTTCTTACTATCATTATTCATTATATTCTGTCTGCAGCTCATAATCAATAGTTACTAATTACTTTAATATTACTACTGAAACAAGCATTAAATTATAATAATTTGTTAATAATCCCCTACATTATTTGAAATTTAATGAATTGTTTATGCACCGACCGAACCCAAGGTGAGATTGAACCCTTGGGCTCATGGCACGCATCAGCGTGCCAAAAAAGAAAAGACAGATGCGTGTGCATCTGCCTTTTCTTTCAAGGTATGTGGAAGATGGGGCGCAGTGTGCCAGTGGCACACGTTTTGCGCCGACCGAGCGGCATCCCCCATGCCGCGAGACCTTGAACCACATACCATCTCGCAAACCATTGAAGAAAGGAGCTTTAAGAGCCACCGATTATAAGCGAACCCCCTAAAAAAACTACATTTCCTTACAAATATTTTTCTACAAATTCATATGGCGACATTATTTCTGGTTTCTCAATTTCAACTTCATCAAAATCTTTATCGCCTGTTATTAGAATATTAACATCCTCAATTATCTTTAATCATCGTCATAATATCATCTTCATTTTTTTATCCTACTTTTTCAAATAAATGTGAACTAACATTCTACATTCTATAATAGATTATCACGCCTTCTCAATCCTACAACTATGATGTTTGTAAAGCACATCATTACTGCCTACATCCTTGTCATAATTAATACTTACAAGCAAAATATTATCCTTATAATGTTCTAACTTTTGCGGATAATTCTTCTCTCTTATCTGGTCTGCAGCAGTTTTTATCGTCTTATCGTACTTAAGCTCTATCAAAAGTGCCGGCTTATCCGGATGTTTGGGTGATGGGAGATATACAAGGTCTACGTAACCCTTTCCACTATCCAATTCCTGAATTGTTGTATAATACTTCTGTCCGGCATAATAAGCCATCTGCACCGCATACGATAGAGCCGCCTCAGAATTATAGGTCTTATTCTCTGCGGTATCATGTAACCACTCAAGAAGTTCTGCAACTTTTTCTTCATTGCAGTTCCATGTAGCATTTAATAATTCCTGTGATTTCTTAAAGGAAGTAAATGTTCCAATCCATTCTTCTGATTTGGTTGAGGATTTGAATTCGTCAAGTATCTCCTTATTGGGAATCGATACCTCTCTGGTATCTGAATTGTATTTCAGATATCCAAGATG
>JAFUGT010000068.1 GCA_017469275.1 Lachnospiraceae bacterium | reverse complement strand
CATACTCAAAACATAGAAAAAACTGCTCTGTTGATGCCATTATAACGGAAAACAGATGCTTTTTAAAGTAAAAAAACGGATTTTAGTCCCGCATAATCACTGGACTTATAGGAATGCGGAATTAAATTCCGCATTCAAGTGTTTGATAGTTAGATACCATGATTTATTTGCTTGCTATTTAATTATCTGACAGAATTGTTGCCGACAATTTCTTGTTTGTTAAGGAGGTTATGCTGATGGATACACTTTATTCTGATTTTGCCTATGATGATGCATATCGTACTATGGAAAGTGAATGTGATGATTTGCTAATTCCATTTGTTAATTATTTTCATAATGAGAATTATGGGAGCGATGCTAAGATTAACAGAGGGCGCAATGAACATTTTATAGAGAGGGAAGGTCAATCAGAGCAGAAGCGTATCACTGATTCGGCTTTTGAGATTGTTGATAAGGGCAGGCGCAGGATGTATCACTATGAATGTGAGAGCAGCAGATATGATGACTCACTTCTAATCAGAATGTTTGAGTATGATACTCAGATAGCCTTAGATTCAGCAAATATCAGCCGACATTGTCTGCATATAGATATTCCTTATAGTGGGATACTGGTTCTTCGTGGCTTTGGAAATTTTGACAAGGTGTATGTTGAACTGACAACTCCTGGAGGGAGTGTCAGATATCCTGTTGCTATCCGGCGTATGTCTGAACTTGATATAGATTCTATATTTGATAAGCATTTGTATATGCTGCTGCCTTTCTATATTTTCAATATGGAGAATAAGCTGGACGTGATTAACAAAGATTTTGAAAAGCTGGAAGTTTTGGCAGATGAATATATAGATATAATAAAGCGTCTGGATGAAGTGGTAGAAAAAGGGTACTTGTCGTCATTTTCTCATGGTGTTATAATTAGGATGATTCATAAGGTTGTGTATAAACTTGCAATTAATAGAGAGAATGTTCAGAAGAGGGTAGGTGATATTATGGGCGGCAGAGTATTGGAGCTTGATATAATTAAGGCACATCGTGAGGGAAGAACTGAGGAAAGAGCAGATAATATCAGAAAATTGGCAGAGAACTATATGTCAAAGGATGCGACACTTACTAAGGAAGAAGCATACGAGATGGCGAGAAGTGTGTTGGAGTGAATAGTGGTTCAGAAGAGGGTAGGTGATATTATGGGCGGCAGAGTATTGGAACTTGATATAATCAAGGCACATCGTGAGGGAAAATCCGAAGGAAGAACTGAGGGAAGAAACGAGGGAAGAAACGAGGAAAGAGCAAATAATATCAGGAAACTGGCAGAGAACTATATGTCAAAGGATGCATCGCTTACGAAGGAAGAAGCATACGAGATGGCGAGAAGCGTGTTGGAGTGAATTGCGACAAGAATAATGTGGAATAATAACCCGATGTAAAGTATGAGATACGATTTTATATCGGGGTTTTGTTTATAAAACCATATGCGATAATTATGTGTATGAAAAGGATATTGCAAATACATGTAGTATATGTGGCGGTCATGGCACAAGGGAAAATGGATTGTTTGTATGTAATGATTGTGGTATAGTCATTGACGAAAAGACTAATACTGCAAAAAATACCTTAGAGAGGGGTTTGAAGACGAAGTGATTTCTTATATTTTTTTATTGCAAGTTATTCTGTAAAATGCTAAAATTCATATATTGTGTTTATAATTATTCAGGGAATCCGGTGATTGCGATTTGTAGAATGATTATAATGTTTATTAATATTAAGGACAGAAGGCTTTATCTGCTGCCTGCAGAAGGGTTTTCTGTCTTTGTGATGTAAATAAAAAGGAGAAAGACAATGGCTAAGGAAAAGAAGATGGTTGAGCAGATTACTTCCATGGAGGAGGATTTTGCGCAGTGGTACACAGATGTGGTGCTTAAAGCAGATTTGATCGATTATACAAGTGTTAAGGGTTGTATGGTTATCAAACCCGCCGGATATGCTCTCTGGGAGAGAATTCAGCAGGAGGTGGACAGAAGATTTAAGGAGACAGGTGTTGAGAATGTATATCTTCCTGTTTTCATTCCGGAAAGTCTTCTTCAGAAGGAGAAAGATCATGTGGAGGGATTCGCTCCCGAGGTTGCATGGGTTACTCATGGCGGACTCAATCCTTTACAGGAAAGACTTTGTGTAAGACCGACTTCAGAGACATTGTTCTGTGATTTCTATAAAAACGAGGTGGAGTCATATCGTGACCTTCCGAAGGTGTATAACCAGTGGTGCTCAGTGGTGAGATGGGAGAAGGAGACAAGGCCATTTCTTCGTTCAAGAGAGTTTTTATGGCAGGAGGGACATACAGCACATGCCACAGCCGAGGAAGCTGAGGAGAGAACTGTTCAGATGTTAAATGTGTATGCTGATTTCTGCGAGGAAGTTCTTGCAATACCTGTCATCAAGGGACAGAAGAGTGAGAAGGAAAAGTTCGCAGGCGCAGAGTCGACTTATACTATCGAGGCACTTATGCACGACGGAAAGGCATTGCAGTCAGGTACAAGCCACAACTTTGGTGATGGTTTTGCCAAGGCATTCGGAATCCAATACACAAGTAAAGATAACAAATTAGAATATGTTCATCAGACATCATGGGGATTATCCACACGAATCATAGGTGCTATCATAATGGTTCATGGCGATGATTCCGGACTGGTACTTCCACCAAGAATTGCGCCTACTCAGGTAATGATAGTGCCTGTTATGCAGAAGAAAGAAGGCGTACTCGAAAAAGCGGTGGAGCTTAAGGAGACATTGTCGGCATACCGTGTTAAGATTGATGACTCTGACAAGAATCCGGGATGGAAGTTCGCTGAACAGGAGATGAGAGGAATTCCTCTTCGTGTGGAGATCGGACCTAGAGATATAGAAGCGAATAAGGCGTTGGTTGTACGTCGTGACACAGGAGAAAAGATGGAGGTTTCTCTTGACGAGATAGACACTAAGATTGGAGAACTTCTTGAGACGATCCAGAAGGATATGTATGACAGAGCCTTAAAGCATCGTGAGGAGAATACACATGTGGCGCTGAACTGGGATGAATTTACTGATATTATCAATAACAAGCAGGGATTTATCAAAGCCATGTGGTGTGGTGAGACGGAGTGCGAGGAGGCTATCAAGGAGAAGACCTCCGCAACTACCAGATGTATGCCGTTTGTACAGGAGAAGTTATCTGATGTATGTGTACACTGTGGCAAGCCTGCACATAAGATGATGTATTTTGGGCGTGCATATTAGAATATTGTAGAGTTGCGGGAATTGCGAAGTAATGTAGTGATTTGTATATCACTATGCGACAAAAGGTATTTTTGACACATGTGTCATTAATATTAATTTAGAACGTAGGGGAGATTTGACGAACCGAGAGTGGGTTGCCCAAATCTCCCTTTTGAAAATATGCTCAAATGTAAAACAAAGAAAATGAGTTTCACAATTATCTACAGAAGATTGATATATAACAAGGAGGAAACACCATGTCGGAAAACAATACGATCATAGAACTTAAGAATATTTCCAAGTCTTATGATAAGGAGACCATGGTAATTGATAATCTGAATCTGGAGATTAAGAAGGGAGAGTTCGTTACACTGCTTGGACCCTCCGGATGTGGCAAGACTACAATTCTTCGGATGATAGGCGGCTTTGAGACCCCGACAGAGGGTGAGATTCTTCTACATGGGGAGGATATTAGCAAGCTTCCCCCAAATAAGAGACCCATCAATACCGTTTTCCAGAAGTATGCTTTATTTCCGAGTATGAATATATATGACAACATCGCATTTGGTCTTAAGATCAAGAAACTGGATAAGAAGACAATAGACGAGAAGGTTAAGAAAGCCTTGGAGATAGTTGATCTTGAAGGCTTTGAAAAACGTGGCGTGGCAACCCTTTCCGGAGGACAGCAGCAGCGTATAGCCATCGCAAGAGCTATTGTAAATGAACCGGAAATTCTGCTTCTGGATGAACCTCTTGGAGCACTTGATTATAAGATGCGCAAGGAGATGCAGCTTGAGTTAAAGGAGATGCATAGAGAACTTGGGATAACATTTATATTTGTCACCCATGACCAGGAGGAAGCGCTTACCATGTCGGACAAGATTGTGGTCATGGCAGATGGCAAGATTCAACAGGTGGGTACTCCCTGTCAGGTGTATGATACACCATCTAATGTATTTGTGGCGGACTTTATTGGTGAGAGCAACATATTCAACGGAAGAATGGTGGGATCGGGTAAGGTCAGGTTCTGTCATACGGATTTTGAATGTGTAGACGATTATCCGGTAGATACTAAGATAGAAGCGATGATCCGTCCTGAGAATGTGCATATAGTGAAGCCTTCTGAGGGAATGCTTAAGGGTAAGGTGTACTCATCGATTTTTAAAGGGATATACTATGAGATACTTATTATGGTAGGCAAGTACGAGTTCACAGCCCAAAGTCAGAAGGAGATTCCTGAGGATACTGAGGTTGGAATTTCCATAGATCCGGACGGAATACATGTGGTGCCTTATAACATTCACAAGAATCACTTTGAAGGTGTTGTTGACGAGGAACTTGACGTTAAGTTTGTTGACTTCTCTATGAAGGTGGATCTCACTAAACTGTTTGATGGTGCTACAATCAAAGAGGGAGCTTTATATGGTAAAAATGGTGCATTGATAGAAACCGCAGGAAAGAAGATTGACGCATACTTTGATCCTGAGAAATCGGATCTCTCCGATAATCCTGACGAGGGAATTGTACAGGGACATATTATATCTATCATTTATAAGGGTGATCATTACAGTTATATTGTGAGAAGCAGTAATGAGATAGATTATTATGCGGATGATGATTATCTGTGGAACATTGGGGACTTTGTCAGTGTGGTGATTCCAGAGGAAAGCATAGAATATACACTGATGGGGTGAGCGAGAGCGTGCCTGCAATGGAACTGTATAATATGTACAAAGGCAAAACAAAGAATAAGGGTTTTGCAATGCCTTTTAAATAATAAATGCTCGGAGGAAGATTGTAATGAAATTTACAAGAAGTAAACTTGCAATTCCATATATCATATACATGGTTTTGTTCGTGGTGCTGCCCCTTTTGGTGGTGTGCTACTACGCATTTACCGGTGATGATGGAAATTTAACCATAGATAATTTTCGTAATTTCTTCACTAACAGCAAGACTATGGGAACGCTGTTCTACAGTTTGGTGATCGCATCTGCCACAACGGTATTGTGTCTGCTGTTGGCATATCCCACGGCATATATTCTGGCTAAAGGACCATTTAAACGGTCGGATGTGTTACTGATTCTTTTTGTTATGCCTATGTGGATTAATTTTACATTAAGGATTACGGCACTCAAAGAAGTGTTAAGTATGTTGGAGGGTAACCTTGCACTTCACCCCTTTTTCAACACCGTTATCTGCATGACGTATGACTTTATGCCTTTCATGGTTATGCCGCTATACACATCTCTTTCCAAACTGGATGATAACGTGTTAGAAGCGGCAGCGGATCTTGGTGCCAAGCCATGGCAGATAATGTTCAAATTAGTGATACCCATGTCGATGCCGGGAATAATAAGTGGGGTGACAATGGTCTTTCTGCCCGCTATGACCAACTATGTTGTACTTGATATGGTATATAACAGTACATTCATCATGGGAAGTCTTATCGGAAGCTACTTTAGCTCATACGATTGGCATAACGGTTCAATGATTTCCGTTATACTGCTGTTGCTGATATTCGCCATTTCTGCATTTAGTTCCAAACTTTCCAAAGAGGAGCTTAACAAAAAGACGGTGCAGGGAATCTGAAATGTGAATTTGGAATTCGTAAAACCAATTTGAATACGATAACTAAAAAATACAAAGCAACGCTACAGGACTTTAACAGATAGGGAGGATGCTCGGAAATGAAAAGAAAAGGAATAGCAATGGCCTGGCTGATACTGGTGCTGGCATTCTTATATCTTCCGATTTTAATATTGATGATATATAGTTTTACGAAGTCTACGACAATTGGAGCACTTCGTGGATTTTCATTGCAGAATTATGTAACACTATTCACAACACCTGATCTTACTTCCATGATATGGGGTACCATATCATTGGCGGTTTTGGTGTCCCTTATATCAACATTTCTTGGAACCATGGGGGCTGTCGGAATATTCTACAGCAGAAGACTTACCAGAAAAGGTATGGAGATAGTCAATCAGATTCCTGTGGTAAATGCGGATGTGGTGACAGGTTTTTCTGTATGTGTGCTGCTCATTGTCTTTCTCAATATGGACAAGGACACATATATTCCGCTGGTGGTGGGACTTGCATCTCTTTGCACCCCTTTTGTGTATCTTTCTGTCACACCGAGACTTAAGCAGATGGACCCGAATCTCTATGAGGCTGCACTTGATCTTGGATGCACTCCGGCCAGGGCTCTTTGGAAGGTTGTGGTACCTGAACTCGTTCCGGGAATATTGTCGGGATTCATGACATCAATTACTTTGACGCTGGATGATTATTTTATCACTACCTACACGAAGCCGGCGGTATTTAACACCATAAGTACCTATGTTGTAAATGCTACCAAGGGTGCGCAGACGCAGATAAAGACAGCTTTGTGGGCGCTTTCCACAGTTATATTCCTGGTAGTGGTGGTTGCTGTAGTTATTATGAACCTTTTGCCCGGCGGAGTGGACAGCATCGGAAAGAAGGGAAGCTTCGAAGTATACAAAAGAGAGGGCAAGGGAAATGGGATTAATAGCGGAACCGGTATTGGAATGGGGGGCGGTTTGAAATCGCTTATGTTGGTTTTGCTCCTTACAGGTGCGGTAATGACAACCTGTACCGGTTGTGGCAATGCCGAGGACAAAACATTGGTACTTCGTGTGGCAAACTGTGAGGAATATATTGATGAGGGTGATTGGGATGAGGAGGAAGTTATAGAACTCGATAACGGCGAGGAGATCATTGGCGAGAACCGTATGGTGGATGATTTCTGTGAGTGGTACGAGGAGGTCTACGGGGAGAAGATCAAAGTGGAGTATTCCACCTATGGAACCAATGAGGATCTCTATAACCAGCTCACACTGGGAAATCAGTTTGATCTCGTCTGCCCGTCAGAATATATGATAATGAAGTTCATGGAGGAAAACAGGTTAGAGCCTTATTCCAGGGATTTTTATGATGGGGAGAAGGAATATAATTATTACGCAAAGGGAGTTTCTCCGTATATAAAGGATGTTTTTGATAACCTGTCATTTAACGGTGAACCGGTGGCAAAGTATGGAGCCGGATATATGTGGGGCAATATGGGTATAGTATATAATCCGGAGTATGTGGATGCGGATGAATTAAAACATTGGGATGCACTGCTTAATCCCAAGTATTCTAAGAGAATTACAATGAAGGATGGCGTGCGGGATTCTTATTTCATCGCTCTGGGAATATTAAACGCAGATAAAATTCAAAAGACTGAGTTTCTTAATGCTTCCGATTACAGTGAGCGACTGGCAGAACTTATGAATGATACAAGTCAGGAAACGGTGGATAAGGCAGAGACTGTTTTGTCTGAAATGAGAAAGAATGCCTACTCTCTCGAGACGGACAGTGGAAAGGCTGACATGATCACGGGAAAAGTTGTGGCCAATATGCAGTGGTCCGGAGATGCAGTGTATTCAATGGATCAGGCTGAGGAGGATGGAGCAGAGCTTGCCTATGCAGTTCCTGAGGAATGCACAAATCTCTGGTTTGACGGATGGGTCATGCTTAAAGACGGACTCTTGGAAGATTCGAGAAAGCAGCAGGCAGCAGAGGCTTTTGTCAATTTCCTTTCACGTCCCGACAATGTGGTGAGGAATATGTATTACATTGGCTACACATCTGCTATCGCAGGCGGTGATGATGACACCATATTTGAATATCTGAAATACTGTTATGGTGCTGAAGATGAGGACGATGCGGTGGAGTATGATGTGAGTTATTTCTTCCGGGGGCTTGATGAGGAGGCCGCTTCAGATGAGGCGATTAATGGTGAACTGCCGGATTCGATTGATGAAGAGTCTCAGGAAACCGGTATTGTGAAAGAGGTTAAAGAGTCAGTGGCGGGAACGAAGAATGCCGATAAATATATTTTGCTGACAGATGTGGAACAACTTCACAGACAATTGTTTGCCCAGTATCCGCCGCTTGAAACCATTAAAAGAAGTGCGGTTATGAAGTGTTATTCCTATGAGGCAAACCAGAGAATTTCTCAGATGTGGATCAATATAAGGTGCTATGATATGCAGGATCTTATAAAGACATTTACAAAGAAATAGAAGAAGTTATTATAATATTCACAACGAGCTAAAACATATTTGAGAGTTTCGCAATTACCTAGAAGTTATTATAAGAATTGGAGAACACAATGAAGATTAATATGCCGGACAATGCAAACAGAATAATACACACTCTTCAGGATGCCGGATATGAAGCATATATTGTGGGTGGATGCGTAAGGGATGCTGTACTTTCCAAGGAACCTGATGACTGGGATATTACCACATCAGCAAAGCCTATGGAGGTTAAGGCTTTGTTCAACAGAACCATCGATACCGGACTGCAACATGGAACCGTTACGGTTATGTTCGGTAAGGAGGGTTATGAGGTTACAACCTACAGAGTAGATGGAAAATATGAAGATCACAGACGCCCGAATTCTGTAACATTTACAGGTTCTTTGATTGAGGATATGAAGCGCAGGGATTTCACTATCAATGCCATGGCATATAATGATGATGAAGGAATAGTGGATAATTTCCATGGAGTGGAGGACTTAGAGGCTCATATTATCAGATGTGTCGGTGAACCCTCCGAAAGATTTGACGAGGATGCCCTGAGGATTCTTAGAGCGATAAGGTTTTCGGCACAGCTTAATTTTGAGATTGATGAGAGTACTAAGGCGGCTATTGAGAATCAGGCGAAATATCTTAGGGATATAAGTGCGGAGCGAATCCAGGTGGAGCTTACGAAGCTGCTTATGGCTGATCATCCGGAAAGGCTGATTACCGCTTATGAACTGGGGGTTACTAAGATAGTGCTTCCGGAATTTGATAAAATGATGGAGACTCCACAGATAAACAAGCATCATGCCTATAATGTGGGAGAACACACTATAAGGGTTGTAAAGGGCGTTCCGGGGGATAAAGTCCTCAGGTGGGCGGCGCTTTTACATGATGTGGCAAAACCTGCCACGAAGACTAATGACGGGGAGTGGGATCATTTCTACGGGCATAATGAGGTAGGGGTAGATATGGCTGGAGATGTGCTCAGGAGACTTAAGTTTGACACTGCCACCATAGACCGGGTCAAGAGACTTGTGTACTGGCATGATTACGGTATGGGCGAATTGCCGGGGCGTAAGTCCTTCAGAAGAGCTCTCAACAAGATGGGAATGGACCTCTTTGAAGATTTTACTTATATTAAGAGGGCAGATATACTTGCGCAGAGTGATTATCACAGAGAGGATAAGCTCAAGAATCTTGAAATCCTTGAAGAATATTACAAAGAGGTGGTCGAGCAGGGACAGTGTGTCGCTGTCAAGGACCTTGCTATATCGGGTAAGGATCTGATTGATATAGGGATGAAACCGGGACCTGAACTTGGCGAAATGCTTAAGATATTGCTGGATAAAGTATTAGATGATCCGGAATTAAATGAAAAGGATGTATTAATAGGTCTGGCAAAAGCCCGCATTTCAAATTTTTGAAATAATATATGTAAAACAGTGCTAAAAATATCTCCTCCTTCATAAGATGGTGTAAGGTTTGGATTAAGGAGGGGATTTTTATATGTCTGAAAAACTAGCCGAGGTATTCGAGCAGTATGATATGAATATTCTTAGTACAAAAAAGGGGAGAGGTTCCACAATAATTACCGCATCAGATGGAATCAGGATATTAGAACCTTTCCGTGGCAGCATGTCTCGTCTTGAACAGGAGTATGTTCTTAAGCAGTTGTTTGAAGAGAGAAAATGCAGCAATCTTGATTATATAATTCCCAACAAAGACGGACAATTATTCACATGTGATAAATACAGGCAACCGTATGTGATGAAACAACACTATGAGGGTGCTGAGTGTGATATGAGAAATCCGGAAGATATAATTCCTGTCATAAGAGCATTGGCAGAGTTTCATTTACAGGGAAGATGGGTAGCCGGTGCATTTGAGGACAGATGGAGAAAATGGTGTATTGCCAAGGAGGAGCGAAGGGTCGAGGAGATACGCAAAGCTATAGAAGACGGCGAGGAGATGGAGAGGATAGCATATCTCTATGAAATAAGCAGGAGTGCATTGCAAAAAGCAATTGAATCCGAGGATAATAATCAATTTGAAGCAGGTGACAGAAAAGACCAAATTGAGGAGTCCTACGTATCCGATGAGTTAGATAAGTTTGAAAGGCACAATGCACAGATTAGGAAAATAGGGCGGTTTGTCAGTAAAGTAAAGCGCCGTAACACATTTGAAAATCTGTTTCTCAGAGTGTACACCGATTTCTATAATCAGGGGGTCAAGTCTGTTGAAATGCTGACGGGGGGCATCGGGCAGGATTCGGAAAGAGATGATAGGCGTAACTGCTCCGTCAATTTTGTTGAAAAGGTTCTTAAAAATCACTACGGCATTTGTCACGGAAGTTTTAATCAACATAATGTGATCATAGGTGAGGATTGCATTGCCATAGTACATTTTGAGAGATTTTCAAGGGGTAATCAGTTAAATGATCTATATCAGTTTTCCAGAAAAGTGATGGAAAAGAATAATTATGATTTTGCTTTGCTAAAGGATATTTTGAATGCGTATAGTGAGACGATTAATTTAAATAGTGAAGACTATGAATATCTGTATATATTGTTTTCCTATCCTGAGAAATTTTGGAAGATTGCCAACAGTTACTATAACAGCAGTAAGGCATTTTTATCTCCAAAATATATTGAGAAATTAGAGAATGTTATCTGTCAGGAAAATGAAAAAAAGGAAATGCTTGACAGGATGAAAGGAATTGTGTTTGGCAGTGTTTGATGGTAAAATAGAGACGGGAAAAACTCATTGGATGGCAGGATATATTTGATGCCATACCGTAAGATGCCCTAAGTATTGTAAATAATCTATAAAGTATACAAGAGATGGTGAATTGGAATTGAAGGATAATAATATAAGAAAAATACATAGAGTTATAAGCGTGCCGGTGTTTACCTGCATGCTTATGATTTTGTTGTCTGCTTGTGGCACTAAACCTATCACTCCACCTACTTATGATGATTCCCTAGAGCCGGCTGATAAGGTTGAGTATTTTGCTATTGTATGTAATGTGGATGAGGTCAACGGTAAGATCAAATTGAGATCGGTGGGGTATACCTCAGAGCTTAATCTTAGTTTTAACGGAGGGGCAGATGTAAGAGATAAATTCGGAGAACTGATGCCTATGTCGGATGTTCGGTTAGGCAGTGTAGTGGATGTGGTATATGATGCCAACAGGGATAAACTGCTATCCCTGCATTTAAGCTCAGAGGAATTGTTGGAGCAAAAAGAAGGTGTATCCGCAGCGGATATAGACTATCTTGGAAAGACAGTTAAGATAGACGGAAAGACTTATCGTATGAGCAATAACGTCAGTGCATTTTCTGATAACAAAGAGATCAAACTTGACGAGATATGCTCTGAAGACCAGTTGTCAGTCTGGATATATAACAATATTGTGTGCTCATTTAATGTGGAGTTAGGGCATGGATATGTGAAATTAGCTGATTATGCATCCTACATCGGTGGAATGGTCGAGATAGGATATGATGTGATAGTTCCGGTGACAGAGGACATGCTGCTTACGGTGCGGGAGGGGACATATACCCTACGTATATCCAAAGGCGGTGATTCGGGAACCAAGGAGGTCACCATCGAGAAGAACAAAGAGCAGGTCATATCTTTGGCGGATATTGCTATTGAACCGAAGCAGATGGGTTCGATTCTGTTCCATGTTACACCATCCGACGCAGCAGTGTATGTGGACAAAGTCAGAGTCAACACGGAAGGAGCAGTGGAACTTACATACGGAAAGCACCGGATAGATATAGTTAAAGAGGGATACGACAACTTAAGCGGTACGCTTACGGTCAAGGAGCCATATAAAGTCAAGGATTACACGATGACGGAAAAGAATTCAACGGAGAACGACAGTTCTTCAAACAAAAGCAAATCAACTACAAAGACGAATAATACTGCTACGACGGCAACTACGGAAGCGACCACTTCAACTACGGAGGCGACCACAGAAGATCCTAATACCAAGGAGGTTACTACTTCCTCCGGTGAAAAAACCAACAATAAGGTGACGGTGTCTGCGCCTGTCGGAGCCAGTGTATATTTTGATGGGGAATATCTTGGAATTGCACCGATATCCTTTAAGAAGGTGACAGGAAGTCATGTGATAACCCTTAGTCAGACAGGCTATTTGTCTAAGAGTTATACCGTGACATTTGCCGACGACGGGGAAGACAAGTCTCTGACCTATGATGCGTTAGTCTCGATAACAAGTTTGATAGAGTAGATATATGAACACTCTGAAAACATGGAGATAACGGGCGGCCTTGCTACGACGACTGACAACAACGAAGTATATGGGCAATCAGGCAAGTGAATGTGCCGGTTAATTAATATTCGGCGTACCGGAGCTGTGACTTGTCAGTGTATGAATTAAACAAGTGGTAACGAATGCTTTCGTTCACATTTACAGTAGATAATTGTTGTGATTTGTGGTAAAATGTTAATGTTCTTGCGAATAAATGTCTCATTGATGGGGCAGATATTATATAAATTTTTATTCGGGTATAGTAATTAATGATCATACAAATATCAATCTAGGAAGGAGTTTGACATGGATTACAAGGAGATTTATGAAGAGTGGTTGAGCAATCCTTATTTCGATGAGGATACCAAGAAGGAGCTTCAGGCAATTAAAGATGACGATCAGGAGATCAAAGAGAGATTCTCTATGGAGCTTGAATTTGGCACAGCGGGACTTCGAGGAATTATCGGAGCAGGCGTTAACCGTATGAACATATATGTTGTACGTCGCGCGACTCAGGGACTTGACAATTATATTAAGAAAATGGGTGGCGAGAGTAAGGGCGTTGCAATTGCTTACGATTCAAGAAGAATGTCACCGGAGTTTTCTGAGGAGGCTGCTCTTTGTCTTGCGGCTAACGGAATCAAGGCATACCGTTTTGAGTCTTTGAGACCAACACCGGAGCTTTCCTATGCAGTACGTCGTCTTGGATGTATAGCGGGGATTAATGTAACTGCAAGCCATAACCCGCCGGAGTATAACGGATATAAGGTATATTGGGAGGATGGGGCTCAGATAACACCACCTCATGATACAGGAATTATGGCAGAGGTTAAGGCAATTATCGATCTTTCGGTTTGTAAGACCATGGACAGAGAAGAGGCGGAGAAAGCCGGACTTTTTGTTACAATCGGTAAAGAAGTTGATGATGATTATATAGCAGAACTTAAGAAATTGGTACTCCATCCGGAGTGTATTGAGAAGTATGCTAAAGATCTCAAGATTGTATATACACCACTTCATGGTACAGGTAATATTCCTGCAAGACGTGTGCTTAAAGAGATTGGATTTGAGAATGTATATGTAGTTCCCGAACAGGAGCTTCCTGATGGAGAGTTCCCGACAGTAAGTTATCCCAATCCTGAGGCTGCGGAAGCATTTGAACTGGCACTCAAGCTTGCTAAGGAGAAGGACGCAGACCTTGTTCTTGCAACTGACCCTGATGCAGACAGATTAGGGGTATATGTTAAGGATAGTAAGAGTGGTGAGTATATAACCCTTACAGGTAATATGTCGGGATGTCTTCTTGCTGAGTATGAGATAGGTCAGAAGAAGGAGTTAGAGGGCGGTCTTCCTGTAGATGGAGCGCTTATCAAGACTATCGTTACTTCTAATCTTGCAGATGAGATTGCAAAGGGTTATGACATAAGATTGATAGAGGTTCTTACCGGATTCAAATATATAGGACAGCAGATATTAGGTTTTGAGACTTCCGGCAAGGGTACATATCTCTTTGGTTTTGAGGAGAGTTATGGCTGTCTTATCGGAACCCATGCAAGAGACAAGGACGCTATTGTGGCTACCATGGCACTTTGTGAAGCTGCTGCATACTATAAGAGTCAGGGCAAGACATTGTGGGATGCAATGATTGACATGTATGAGAAGTACGGATATTACATCGATGCAATTCAGTCGGTAGGCTTCAAGGGCTTAGAAGGTCTTGCAAAGATTCAATCAATTATGGATACCTTAAGAAGTGAAATTCCTGCTAAGATTGGTAAGTATGAAGTGGTTTCCGCAAGAGATTACAAGGCAGATACTATTAAAGACATGAAGACCGGCGAGGTTAAGCCTACAGGACTTCCAAGTTCTAATGTTCTTTACTACGATATGACAGACGGAGCATGGCTCTGTGTCCGTCCTTCGGGAACCGAGCCTAAGGTTAAGTTCTACTATGGAGTTAAAGGTACTTCCTTAGAGGATGCTAAAGCACTTTCGGAAGAACTTGGCAAGGAAGTGCTTGCAATGATAGACCGTATGGTATAAGTATCTTGATATGATAATTCATATAACCTGCATCTTTTTTTATTTACTAAAAATAACTGTAAAATATTTCTTGTTTTCTGACGATACATATGTTAGAATACAGTATATTTACTTTGAAAGTTAACGAATCAAACTCGAAGAGCGCAGATGAGTTCTACTTTCAAATATACGTGCTCACTTAACGAAGCCGAAGGCTAAGTTTAGTGATGACAGTTTTGTAAATAAGAATGAGATGATGTATATGAAAACGAAAGATAATAACACCAACAGAGGTTTTTCTCTTGTAGAACTTATTATTGTAGTTGCTATAATGGCTATTCTTGCCGGAGCAATTGCACCTGCGCTTATTAAGTATATTGCAAAAACAAGAAAAGCTACAGATATATCTAATGCAGATGAGATTGCCAAATGTTTTACAAGGTTGATATTAGAGAATGAAATCATAGGTGATTATGTGAATACTTCTGCAGGTACCTTCAATAATGGCAGAACAGCTAATCAATATTACAGAGTAATAGCTTTTGCTAATGCGCCAAGAGGAAGAGCGGGTTTTAAACCTGCAGATTTTAAACCGCTTAATGTTAATTATGCATATCCTAATCAGGCAACTCTTGAAAGTGAGGTTAAAAATGGAGTAGCGTCTGTTTTGGGAACTTCGATACCGAGGGTCTCGTTTCAAAAGGCTAATTCGCTTGACGAGTGGATTGTTTGTATAGATTCTGATTGCTCCATATATGTATTTGTTGGAGCGGGAATGAATCAAAACAGATATTTTATGTCTCAGGATGGACATAATGATGGTGGTAAAGGCAGACAATGTTATATGCTGTATCCTGAAGTTGATCCGGCTTATGATGATTTATCAAAACCGCCTGCTGCCCCTAATTGATCGAAAAATGATAATGAAGACCACGAATTCTATATGTGTTCGTGGTCTTTTTCGTTGTATATTTAATTATTTTAAGGTAGAATAATAGAAAATTAGTGCAATCCTAACTAAGGATTAGGATTGCTTAAATATTAGACGCAGAAGTTGTGAGCAGGTAATTGTGCAGAGTGTGTATTAGAAATGATACAGGGAGGAATGGTTATGTCTCAGATTAAATGTCCGAATTGCGGGAAAGAATTTACAATTGATGAAGCCAGTTATGCGGCAATAGTCAGTCAGGTCAGAGATAAAGAGTTCGAAAAACAGATCGAACAGAATATGAAAGCTGTTGAAGAGAGGCAGGAGTCGCTGATACAGAAAAATATGCTTGAGGCTAAGGCTGAATCCGATAAGATAATTTCCAAACTTAAATCGCAGGTAAGTGACTTGGAAAGTCAGAATAAATTAAATACCATGCAGAAGGATTCTGAGTTAAAGCAGCTTCAGGCGGAACTTAAGGGAAAAGATAAAGAGAAAGAAATCGCAGTTAAGGAAGCGTTACAGGAACAGAATACGAAAATTACAGAATTGATGGCAGAGATGAAAAGTAAGGATAAGGACAACGAAATTGCCATAAAGAATGCTGTCATGAAAAATGAAGAAAAGATAATGGCACTTGAAAGTGAAATTAAACAGAAGGAATTAGAGTATCAGTTAAAAGAAAAGAGCATTGAGGAAAAACATCAGGTCGAAATGCGACTTAAGGATGAACAGATTGAGCAGTATAAGAATTTCAAACTTCAGCAATCCACGAAAATGATCGGAGAAAGTCTTGAGAAGCACTGCGAGAATGAGTTTAACAAATTGCGTGCCACAGGTTTTCAGAATGCATATTTTGAAAAGGATAACGATGCTAGAACCGGAAGTAAAGGTGATTATATATTCAGAGAGAGTCAGGATGGCGTAGAGTATATTTCAATCATGTTTGAAATGAAGAATGAGGCAGATGAAACTGCAACCAAACATAAGAATGAGGACTTCTTCAAGGAGCTTGACAAAGACAGGAATGAGAAGGGATGTGAATATGCTGTTCTGGTATCAATGTTGGAAAGTGACAATGAATACTATAATACAGGCATAGTTGATGTGTCTCACAAGTATCCGAAGATGTATGTGATAAGACCGCAGTTCTTCATTCCGGTCATAACATTTTTAAGAAATGCAGCACTCAATACACTTGATATCAAGAAAGAGTTAGTGGAGATTCAGAACAGAAATATAGATGTCTCCAACTTTGAAAATACCCTGAATGATTTTAAGGACAAATTTTCATACAATTACGGTCAGGCCAACAAGAGATTTACAAAGGCAATTGATGAGATTGACAAGACAATACAGCATTTACAGAAGGTAAGGGAAGAGTTATTGGCGTCTGATAATCAGTTGCGACTTGCCAACAAGAAATTAGATGATCTTTCAATAAAGAAGCTGACCAGGAATAATCCAACCATGAAGGAAAAGTTTGCTGCTATTGATGAAGAAGATGAATAGGATTGTTTGGATACGTTGAGAATGCTAAAAAGTACTTTGAATTCCGGCTTGACCGAAAACTGCTTTGTAAAATGGACTCAACCAACAGTAGAGTTCCCTTATAATAAAGGCTTCCCGGCATATCAACCACTGGTTCGTGTTAAAAAATCCTATCCGGCGATATAGTGGAGACATGAAAGGAGGAGCCCGATATGGACCAAATCAAAATCGGAAAATTCATAGCATCCTGCAGAAAGGAACAAGGAATGACCCAGGCGGCTCTTGCTGAGAAGCTTGGAATCAGCGACCGCGCGGTCAGTAAGTGGGAAACCGCAAAATCTTTACCTGATGCGGGAATCATGCTGGAACTGTGCGAGCTTTTAAATATCAATGTAAACGAACTCCTGTCGGGCGAAAGAATCATGACAGATACTTACAACAAAAAAGCAGAGGAAAATCTTCTTGCAATGAGAAGAGAGGTTGATGAGAAGAACAGGCAGCTGCTTAATCTTGAAATACTGATTGTCGCACCTGCAACAATCGCAGGGCTTTTATTATGCGGCGTTGCTGCATATGTGGAAATGCCGACAGGGCTACGGGCAGGTCTTATAGTCTTTGCCGTGGTGATGATCGTAACGGTTGCATTCATAGCGGTGGGTATCGAGCAGAAAGCCGGATATTATGAGTGTCAGAAATGCTTTGACCGACATATTCCTACTTACTGGCAGACCAATCTTGCGCCGCATATCGGAAGAACAAGATACATGAAATGCCCGGCGTGCGGTAAGTGGAGTTATCAGAAGAAAGTACTTACAAAGGAGGTATCCGGTGATGGCAACTAAGACAAGTAAAAAACAATTTACGATATTTATGATCGGAGCTTTTGTTCTCGGATGGATTTTACAGATCATTGCAAGTATCTTTGCAAACAAAGGAGATAATACGGTTTTTAGAGTTATTATGGCAGTATCCATGTATATGCCGCTTCTATCTGTACTGATTGCGAAAATCCCGCTTAAAGGTATGGGATTTATCCCTCATTTGAAGGGAAAAATCAGGTACATTTTCTTCTCACTGTGGATGCCTGCGGTGCTCAGTATCATAGGCGGCGTGCTTTTCTTTGTGTTCTTTCCGAATGCGTATGATGGTGAGTTTGAGACACTCAGAAGCATCCTGCAGGATGCGGGAGCGCTTGAACAGTTGGAAGCACAGGGACTTACGGTTAAATCCTATCTGATAATCAGCACGATTCAGGCTGTTACTATAGCACCTTTTCTTAATATACTCTTTGCCCTGGGAGAAGAGATTGGATGGCGGGGTGCCATGTACCCGTACCTTAAGGAAAAACTTGGTGTCACGAAAGGGCGTATTGTCGGAGGCATGGTCTGGGGCTGCTGGCACTGGCCGGTTATGCTCCTTGCAGGATATGAATACGGCAAAGAGTACCTTGGTGCGCCGGTACTTGGACCGGTCATATTCTGTCTTTGTACCGCTGCGATGGGCCTTCTGCTTGACTATGTATATGAAAAGACAGGTACGATCTGGATGCCGTCCCTGATGCACGGAGCAATAAACGCATTTACCATATTTGCTTATATGACAAAGCCTGAATATGCAGACAAGGCGATTCTCGGACCGGCATATATCGGCATTATAAGTATGATTCCAATGGTCGTTCTGGCAGGTGCCATTTGTATAAAGAAGACAAAAACTGAAAAGGCAACAAATAAGTAATAAGTTATTCCGGAAGATAATTTAACATCTTTTAACTATGAAATCCCCCTTTTTGCCGGATTTCGGGAAAATGAAACCCCATTGAGCGGCTTTTCACCGACCGAAGTGAAACGGAGACAATTTTATGATTAAAGCTAATTTATATCAATCATCAGGTAATGCACTTACTAATTTTGCGGAAAAACTTCCTGCCATACAAGGAAAACTTGCACAGGAAATAGTAAAAGATACTTATGATTTCGGTTTTGTATCACTTCCTATAGGATATGATGAGGAAGAGTTGGAAGATGCATTAGAGCAGAATATTACACGCTTCTTGTTAGAGCTTGGTTCAGGATTTGCCTTTATAGGAAGACAGAAAGAGATTATTGTCGCTGGTAAAACAAGAAAAATAGTATGCATTATTCGGAGCCGGTGGCTCCGTTTTTTGTGCAACTATTGTGACACAAAATCATGTCAGGTTGAATTTGATAATTTTTTTGTTGCAATAACTGGAAATATGTAGTATTATCAGTGCTAATAAAAAGAGAAGGGCACACTAACAGTGTGTGGGTGAGGAAATGAAGAATAGATAATTTGATTTGGTAAATGCGAACAAAAGTAGTATGGCCTGAGAAGGTCTGTTTGTGTATGCCGAATTGGATTATCGTATTCATTTTGAAGCCATCCTGAAGTGGTGCTCTTTTTCGGCATATAATAGGTCTTCATTTGTACGTGTAATCTGCTTTCGGCTTGGAGCAGATTTTTTTGTGCCATTAAAGATTTCGGAGGTGATGTGTATGGCACAGATACAAGTGACTGACCTGACGTTCTCCTATGACGGGAGTGCTGACGATGTTCTGAAAAATGTGTCCTTCAGTATTGATACAGATTGGAAGTTGGGACTGATCGGAAGAAATGGTAAGGGCAAGACAACTCTGTTGAACCTTTTCATGGGAAGATATTCTTACCATGGCAGCATTAAGACAGCTACCTGCTTTGATTATTTTCCGTATATGATATCCGACCTGGATTTAACCCAAAATGCGGTAGATCTCATAGAAAGGTGGAAGCCACAGATTGAAATCTGGCAGGTGCTGATCCAGATGAATGAGCTTAAGATGGATTCGGAATGTTTGTACAGACCGTTTGGGACGCTTAGTTTCGGAGAGCGAACAAGGGTGATGCTGGCAGTCCTTTTTGCGGCTGAAAACGAGTTTCTACTGATAGACGAGCCTACAAACCATCTGGACACGGAGGCACGTGATATTGTAAAAGAGTATCTGGCTTCAAAAAAGGGCTTTATCCTTGTGTCACATGACAGGGACCTGCTGGATGGCGTATGTGACCATGTGCTTGTTTTGAACAGGTCTACAATAGAGGTGCAGACCGGCAATTTTTCAACCTGGTGGGAAAATAAGGAGAAGAAGGACGCATTTCAACAGGCAGAGAATGAAAAGCATCTTAAAGAAATCGGCAAATTGAAAGCTGCAGCCGATAGGAGTAGCCGGTGGGCAGAAAAGAACGAAAACTCCAAGATAGGATATGATCCGGTTAAGGAACATGACAGAAGTATTTCGACCAGATCCTTTATTGGCGCAAAAACTAAAAAGATGCAAGCACGGGTCAAGTCTTATGAGAAACGTATTGACAGGGAAATTGAAGAGAAAGAAGGATTGTTACAGGATGTTGAAAGAGTATCTGATCTGAAAATAGAACCGCTCAGATTCCATAAGGAAGTACTTATTAATGCGAACAATCTGTCGCTTGGATATGAGGGCACCAAGGAAAGATTGTTTACGGATCTGCGCTTTCAGGTAAAGCGCAATGAGAGAATTATCCTTTCCGGAGAAAACGGATGCGGTAAATCGAGTATTCTGAAAGCAATATTGCGGCAAGCAGATCAACGGGAGTGGGGAAATGATTCGAGACTGCTCATATCCGGGGATTTAGATGTTGCATCGGGCATGACGATATCTTATGTCAATCAGGATACGTCTTTTTTATCGGGAACTTTGCGGAAATATTGTGAGAGCCAAGGGCTTAATGAAAGCCTTTTTCTCGCAGTACTCAGGCAGCTTGATCTTGGACGGGAACAGTTCGTGAAGAATATGGAGGACTTTTCAGAAGGTCAGAAGAAAAAGGTATTGATTGCTGCAAGTCTGATCACTCCTGCCCATTTATATATCTGGGATGAACCGTTGAATTTCATCGATGTATTCTCCCGGATGCAGATTGAAAAACTGATTCTGCAATATAATCCTACAATGCTATTGGTAGAGCATGATGTCAGATTTCAGGAAAAGGTTGGTACAGACATTATTAAGATAGGGTAATGGCGGAAAAGAGATTATTGGAGAAACAATATCGGTATAAATAAAACAGAAATGGGAGAATCTTAATTTGCGGTGAAAGGAGTTCCGGTGAGGATTTCTTTTTATTTACGTGAAAATATAGAATCTTATCGGATTGTAATGAAATAACATAAATTATTGTAAAATAACAGATGATATGTTATTATATATAAAAATATGTTACAAGGAGACGCTATATGAAAAAGCAATTAGAGCAGTATTTTGGATGCAAAGTAAAAATAGCACAATACAATAATATATTACCACTGCCGATTTTTATGACTGTACGTGATATTGCAATGGTTGAAATATATGGCGTTAACTTTGCTATCGTTGATGTTGTGCAGGAAAAGGAATTAAGTATTGCTGCGATGAAAAAGCAAAAGACAAAGTATGAGGAAGCATTGCAGTGTCCTGTAGCATATGAAGTGGCAATAAACAGTGTGTCTATGCGAAATGCAATGGTGAAAAACGGAGTTCCATTTGTGGATTTACCGGGAAATGTTTTTTTACCTTTTATGGGGATTGTATTACAGGATGTTTATAAAAAACAACTTGTCAAGAGAGACAAAATGATGCCGGCAACGCAGATGGTGTTCTTGGAACTTTTATATATGGATGATGAGGAATCTACGTTGAAAAGTGAGGCTGCAAATAAGCTAAATCTTACAAAAACCTCTATAACAAGGGCAACGGCTCAATTAGAGAAAATGGGACTAATCAGGCAGATAAAATCCGGAACAGAGATTTCTATTATGAGGAACTACCCACGCAAAGAGTATTACGAAAATGCAAAAGTATATTTGATTAATCCGGTTCAAAAAGAAATTATAATTATGAGAAACAAAGCAACATTTGAATCATTTGTTGCAGGTGAAACTGCTCTTAGTTATAAGTCAGAATTGAATCCGCCCAGAATAAAGGAGTGCGCGATCTACAAGGGTGAAGAAGTTGCCGGAAAGTTAGTAATTGTGGATGCCAGATCTGAGAACCCGGATGACTGCTTGAAGGTTCAATTATGGAAATATAATCCATCTTATTTTGCGAGAGGAGGGTGTGTTGATCCTGTTTCATTGGCATGTACATTCAAAAGTAACGAAGACGAAAGAATAGAAATGTGTATTGAGAAACTGTTGGAGGAACTATAAATGGTGCTGGGAATAGATTCATTTAGAGAAAAGTTTAAGGATTATACAAATTATTATACTATTATCGGTGGAACTGCCTGTGATATTTTGCTTACAGAGGCCGATCTGCCATTTCGGGCGACAAAAGATATTGATATGATTTTGATTATGGAAGATAACTTCACGGAATTTGCAACTATATTCTGGGAATACATAAAAGAAGGTGGTTATAAGTGTGGATGGAAGAATGAAGAAAATATGCACTTTTACCGTTTCACAGAGGGCAAAACCGGTTATCCTACTATGATTGAGTTATTTTCAAGAAAGCCTGGCTATTATCTTGAAATAGAAGAGGGAATCATTCCAATTCATATTGATGATGATGCGTCCAGTTTATCAGCAATTCTTTTGAACGATGATTTCTATAATTTTATGATGTACGGACGCAGAGTGGTTGACGGAATTGGTGTTCTAGGTGCAGAGCATCTTATTCCGTTTAAAATGTATGCGTGGATCAACCTTTTGGACAGAAAAAGAGCCGGAGAACATGTCAATGAAAAGGATTTAAAGAAACATAAATACGATGTATTCCGATTGTTACAGATTGTCACCATGGGAACTAAAGTTGAATCAGAGGGATTGGTGACAAAAAGCATTCGAAGATATATTGAAGAAATCAGCTTAGTGGATGAGTCGGAAGTAAGGTTTTTACAGATGGGAATGCCTTTTGATAGAGATAGGGGTGTGGAGTTGCTGAAGGAGATTTACCTGTAAGAGATAAGACTTTGTACGGAGAAATAAGATATTTCTTTTTGAGAGGTTGTGTTTCGTTTTTGGCTGCATATGTAAGCAAACTAGAGCAACAATAATTTGGTAGTAAATTGCCGATAAGGTATTTGCAGGCAATAAGAAGCTTAAGACAATATTATTTAAGACGACAAAGCTTAATAATAAGAATGTTGATAAAAATGCATTTAAGGGTGTTAATACAAAGACAGTTATTAAGGTTCCTAAGAGTAAGAAGAAAGCGTATACAAAGTTGTTCAGAAAGAAGGGACTTAGCAAGAAAAACAAGATTAAATAGTTTTACCGAATAGACATCAAAACCAACCGAATAATACAAAATAATGGAATTAAACCTGCATTTTTGGGATAATATACCCATGGTGCAGGTTTAATTTTATGCATTAAAAATTATCTGAAATATATTTGGTGAAATTACATCTTCAACCTTACTGATTTATCGTGTTTTGCATGCTTTTTATACACTCTGGGTATTGCGGCTTTTGACGGTGTGTAATATAATTAAGTATAGGTGTGAAGTGCGGCTTTTGGATAGAAATAACGATTTTTCATTAGTGTTTAATAATATGAGAAAGAAAAGAAATACTCTTTTCGTATTTTGAGATTATATTGTTTTCGACATATTGTTCAGTGTTTACAAGAAACACATTTGGTTTCATTTATTTTACCATAGTTACCATGAATGAACAGCATGGTTGTTAATTATTGATTTATGGAGAAGGGGCTTATGGAGAAGAAAAAGGGGAAAAAAGGGATTGTAATAGCTGCGGTTGTAATGTTGGCGATAGTAATTGGGGCGATTGTATTTCTTAATCTCAACAAGAAAAAAGTGTACAGGCTTTTGAAAATTTATGAGGTTGAAGGGAAGGCTAATGTTTCTCGTGAAGATATAGGTAATATCGAGCCGTATGAAAACATGGTACTTGAATCGGGTGACAAAGTATCGCTAGAGACCGGAAAACTAACAATCAAAGCTGATGAGGATAAGTATATCTATCTTGAGGATGATACGGAACTTGTTCTGGTAGCAGAGGGTGATTCTAATAACAGCAAGACAAGCATAGACCTTCTAAAAGGTGCTATAACCAACGATATTCAGAATAAGCTTTCTTCGGAGTCGTCCTATGAGATCAATACACCGAATTCAACTATGTCGGTCAGAGGTACCATTTATCGCGTATGTGTATATGAAATTAACGGTGTCAAGTATACCAAGGTGTCCGTATTCGAAGGTGAAGTTGTAACGAGACTTAAGTATGCGGATGGTACATATTCGGACGAAGAGGTTTCTGTCAAGAAGGGTAAGGAAGTAATCATATATGATGACGGAACTAATACAGATTACGTTTCAGAGCCTTCGGACATTGATTACAGCGAACTTCCGGATGATGTGTTAAAGTTGCTTGATGTTAAGATAGAGGATAACAGAGATGTATCGGTTTCACATGAAGAGATAGACAGGATATTAAATGGTCCGTTTACTGTAATATTTAACTATCAGGGAAGTGAATTCGGAAGACAGACGGTTGAGAAGAACGGCTTTGCTTCGGTTCCTGTGCTTTCTCCGGCGCAAAGCGGAAGCTGGCAATATGATTTTTCAACGCCTGTTGATCATGATATGACTATTGAGTGGAGATAATATATATTTAAGCTTTGAGCTGATTATGCCGATATATTGTATATATGTTTTATTGATGAATGGTGATATGAAGATTGAGAAAAGGTAAGATACTTACCTGCTAAGTGGCGTTAATGCCGGGAGGATTGATTATGGAAAAAAGAAAGAGACAATTTTGGAGTTTGTTGCTTTCTGTGGTGTTGGTTATTGGACTGTTGATTGGTATACCGGGTAAAGGAAAAGCTGCCGATGAAGCCGGAGTATGGAAATATGGTGGTGCAACAGGTGAAGTGGCATATGATGGTATGATAACTGATGATTCCGGTAATACGTGTAGTCTTAAAGACCTTACCAAGCTTATCTCGACAGGCTCAGGAATATTGATTTCAGGTGGTCTGGCGTCTGATAATTCAATGGGTAATAACAATTTGGTTGTTGATGCGACTGCTGCCGGGATAACAATAAGTTACGCTCACACCCTTATATGCGATTCTTTTGAAGGAAAGCTTAATAATTCTGGTTCCTTTAAATGTAATTCTTTTGAAGGTAATGTTGTTAATTACGGTACCTTTGAATGTAAATCTTTTAAGGGAAACGGAACAACTAATGATACTTTTAAAGTAAGTGATTCATTTTATAATACAGGGACTGATACATTCGGTTTGGTTGAAGCTGAACCTACAACTAAGATTAAATCGGCCGGTGGTGAGTTTAAATTAATGATTGGTTCAAACACAACGACAATATCTTCTCCTGTGGAAGGTGTTGCTTTTGAGTTGATGCCGGAAGACACAGCTGCTTGTGGTATTAAAATATCAAGTTCGGAAAAAAAAGTAGATGGTAAATATTATGTTAAAGACAGTATTACTGTTGAACCTGATAATTCTGATTATAAAATAAAGAAGAGTAGTTCTTCTGAAACTACGGATTATAAAGATTCCATTGAATTGACCAATGCCGATATTGAGGATGAGAGTCTAAGAATCAGTGTTGCTAAATTATCAGGTGATTATCCGTATCGTATTTATAATTCCGGTGACTGTGGTGATAAACTTGGCTTTGACAATATGGTATTTGACAACAAAAATCCTACTGCTTCTGTGTCATTTAAGGCTGATGATGAGAGCATAGACACACCAGAAAGAGAAGGTCAGGTTATAGAGGCGAAGAAGCTTGAAGTTACGATTACGGCTGAAGATACGAATCTTTCGAAGATAGTGCAAGGTGGTGGCAGTAGTGATCCTGATTCATTTAAAGCTACCGGATCGCCATTTACGAAGACACTCACATATACTTCCGATCCTGACAGTCCTGAGAAGAGTTGCTATTATCAGGTGTATGATAAGGCGGGTAATGAGATATCTCTCGGGTTTAAGCTTTCTTATCCGAAGGATGATTATACAGCAACTTTATCTGTAGATGATATATATTATGGCGGAACTATCAATCCGGTTATTAAGAGCGACATTACATGGGATGGGGATGTTTCATATGAGTATAGTTCCGATAACGGAGCTACATTTTCTTCAACGAAACCGACAGCGGCAGGTGAGTATAAAGTCAGGGCAGTTCTTAAAAACTCAAAGTATTACAATAATACTACATTAGAAGCTAACTTTAACATTTTACGATATACACCAACTGTATCGGCAATTCTTTCTATGACCAGTGTTAAGGTTGGACAAACATGTGAGGTTATAATTAATAAACCTTCTGATTGGGAGACAACAGGTGGAAAAGAGAGTGCTATAGTTAAGGAATATAAAGCAACCTCAGCATCGCTTGATGCATACAGTAGAGCAGAACCGAAAATACCGGGTTCTTATATGGTGAGAGTGACATTACCTGCAACTGATAAATATGAATCAGTAAGTGTGCAGACCGGGTCATATACTATTGAAAAGGGTGAGCTTAATAAGGCGATACTGACTATTGCTGATATTGAGGCCGGAGGAACCTTTACTCCAAGTTATATCGTGGACGAAGATTATGATGGAGAGATTACATATAAATGTAAGCCTGCTACAGAAAGTGCATACAGTGATTCTGATATAATTAAAGAAGGTGATCAGATTTTAGAAGCCGGAAAATATACTGCTATAGCTGAATTTAGCGAGTCTGCCAAGTATCTTCCTGCAAAGAGTAATGAGGTCACATTCACTGTTGCGAAGAGGAAAATTGATCTTGGTGTTACCATTAACAGTGTTTTGGTTGGTGATACTATTGAAATTAAATACACTCCGACGTTTGATATTCCGCTTGATGTATCAATTAAGGAGGAATATAAGGGCGCGGATGAGGACGATTCGGCATATACTACGATAATACCATTAAAGGCTGGAGAGTATAAGCTAAGAGCCACTATAACGGGAAGTAAGATATATGAGGACACAAGTGTTGAGGCTACATTTATTATATTGAAAAGGACACCTTTTAATTATAGCGTGACTGTTGCCGATATTGAATATGGCGGAACTGTTAACCCGTTTGTAACCACTGATTCAGACGGAGAAGCTCTGGCTACTTATGAATATAAGAAGAAGGCTGAAGCTGAAAGTGCATATTCATCTGAGGTTCCTACCGAAGTCGGAGATTACAGTATCAGGGCTACCATACCTGAGACTGATAAGTATACTAAGGTTACCTGCGAGAGCACATTTAGTATCGGTAAGATAGATGAGGATACTGCAACGGTTAAAGTTCCTGACACCGTAATAGGTACAGATTATACACCGGTTCTTTCCACTGCTTCTGATGGTAAAGCATCTGCGAAGTATGAATATAAACCTGCAGATGCAGCAGATACAGCGTATACTACAGAAAAGCCTACTGCTGCAGGCAAATATATGATAAGAGTAACGGTGCCGGAGACATCTATTTATAAAGAACAGACATGTACGGCGACATTTACCATAAGCAAGAAAAAACCTCAGATTGCAGAGGTGAGCATTGCTGAAAATATTATGCTTGGTGAGGAAATCAAACCGGAAGCCAATATATCGCCTTACGACGGACCTGATAGTCCGGTATTCGAATATAAGCTTCAAAGTGAAGACGATTCGGCTTATACTTCAGAAGTTCCTACTGCTTCCGGTAAATATACAGTAAGAGCAGTGATTGCTGAATCAGATGAGTGGGATAAGATTATTACCAAGCCGGCTGATTTCGTATTGGGTGAGATCAAGACTCCGACGGCGAAGGTTGAAATACCTGATATATATGTTGGATCAAAATATGAACCATTACTGACAACGGATTCAGACGGTAAGGATAAGGCGGTATTTGAGTATAAGAGTGCTGATGATAAAGAAGCTGAGTTTTCAAAGGATAAACCGACTAAAGCAGGTAAGTATATCGTAAGAGCAACCGTGCCGGAGACAGACAGATATCATGAGGTTACCTGTGAGGGAACATTTAGTATTAATAAGATAGAAGCAAAGGATTCAAAAGTTAAAATTAAAGACACTGTTGTCGGAAATGATTATTCACCTGTACTGACAACGGATTCTGACGGTAAGAAAGATGCGGTCTTTGAATACAAGAAAGCAAGTGAAGATGATAGCAAGTATTCCAAGACAAAACCTAAGTCTGTCGGAGAGTATTCTGTTCGGGCGACCATTCCTGAAACTGACAAATACTTAAAGGTTATATGTGAAAGCACATTTACAATTGATAAAAAGACTCCGGAGGCTTCAGTTAAACTCGATAATCAGCATGTAGGTGTTAACTATAAGCCGTCACTTACAACTGATTCGGATGGTAAATCCAAGGCATACTTTGAGTATAAGGGTAAGGATGATGATGCCTATACTAAGGATAAGCCAAAGGAAGCAGGAGATTACGTTGTAAGAGCAACAATCCCGGCTACGGATAAGTATAAGAAGGCAACCTGTGAGGCTGAGTTCTCAATCACATATCTTAAGGAAGCTAATGTGACTTATAAGGTTTCCGGAACTGAAGGTAAAAATGGATATTACACAAGTGATGTTTATCTGGTTGCGCCTAAAAGGTATGTGATCGCAGCATCTTCTGACGACAAGTATGAAGAACGTATCAAATATACTTCTGATGTTACCAGGGTATATCTGAAGCGTAAATCAGACGGTGCCAGAATGGAAGAGATTACGATTTCTCAGGAGATAAAGATTGATAAGGATGCTCCGCAGCTGATCAATTCGGTCGATGACAAGAATAATAAGGTTGATATGTCATCAGATGAAGAAATATATGCCGACAGAATTCTCTTATCATTTAATGATGAAAATCTGGAATCTGCGAAGGTTAACGGCAAGAGTATTATGCCTGATGATAACAATAATGTGGCAATAGTTTTAGATCCGGAGGGTGGCGATAAATATTTTGCTATTATCATTGAAGATATTGCAGGTAACAGATATTCCAAGAATATAGTTATAAAGGCGTCGTGGATGAAGGACAACAATATTCCTTCCGGCTCGAAGGTTAAGTTGTCTCCGGGTAACGGCTATAAACTTCAGGGAGGAAGCTGGACGGTATCGGGAGATTCGACGGTATATAGCGGAGATCGCGTATTCTATGTCAACTCGGCAGGCGATTACGTATTTATACAACAATAAACAGTTTTATTACCTGATTTTGACAGGCATAAGGAAATGATTAATTTTAGCCTTCCTCTTAAGGGGAAGGCTAAGTTTAAATATGAACGGTTTTAGGGGGATTAATTACCATGAAAAAGAATTGGAAGATAGCAGTTGAAGCGATTATTGTAGGCTTGTTGGTATTAATATTAACTATATTTAATATTTTGTCACCGATTGATTATATGATTCGTGACAAAGTTTATCAGATTCCAAGAGGTATCAACAGCAATATCAAAATTATCGGAATTGATGAGAAAACTTTAGATGAGTATGGTCCGATTCAGACGTGGTCAAGAGAAAGATATGTTGAATTGATCAACAGGCTTAATGAGAATGATGATGCTAAACCACAGCTTATTGGTTTCGATATTCTTTTTTCGGGTAATGTTGATGATGGTGATAAGGAATTAGCTGATGTGTGTGAAAAAAGCGGCAACGTGGTTACTGTGAATAATCTCATCTACGATGACCGGATGATTCGCGATAACAGCGGCGAATTTATCAAGCAGGTAAAGGGTATTGCGGAGCCTTTTAAAGAATTAAAGAATGCAACAACTGTAGGTTACAGCAATGTTGCTCAGGATTCGGACGGAGTGGTGAGACGTATCATTCCGCAGGAAAAGACTACGGGCTTGATAGATGCGCAGACTGGAGAGGTTGTTGACCGGGATTATTCTATGTTTTCCAAAATAATGTATGAGAAATATTGTGATATTAACGGCATAGAAGCCAAAAAGATTCCTACAGATAAAACGGGACGGTCGATAATCAATTATTCCGGTAAACCGGGTGATTATGAATGTATATCTATGGCTGATATCTTAGATGGCAGAATTGATTCCCGCGCATTTAAAGACAGTGTTGTTTTGGTTGGTGCATATGCTCCCGGAATGCAGGATAATTTCAAAGTTCCCGGAGGCGGAAGCAGTCAGATGTATGGAGTAGAGATTCATGCCAACATATTTCAGTCATATCTTGAAAACAGATTTGCCGTTAGTGGTAATTCTATTGTTTTTGCGATAATTACTGCTTTAATTGCTATTGTATTACATATTGCATTCCGTAAGCTTCCTCTTTGGCAGGCATTGATAATGCTTATTGCAACTGTCGGACTTGAAGGGTTTATCTGTGTAACGCTTAACAACAAAGGTACAACTTATAATATTGTATATCTTCCGATAATTGCATTTATTTCATTTATATATTCACTGGCTATCCATTACATAATTGAAAAGGCTAAGAAGCAGAAAGTAATCAATGCTTTTCGTAAATACGTCGCTCCACAGATTGTGGAAGAGATATCTAAGAAAGGTGATTTTACAATAGAACTCGGAGGACAGAACAAGGATATTGCGGTATTGTTTGTAGATATAAGAGGATTTACAACCATGTCGGAGGCGTTAGAGCCTGAGAAGGTTGTGGAGATATTAAATGAATATTTAAGTCTTACGACGAAATCGATATTTGACAATTCCGGAACGCTTGACAAGTTCGTTGGCGATGCGACAATGGCGGTTTTTAATTCGCCATTTGATCTTCCGGATTATGAGTTCAAAGCGGTTTGTGCTGCGATGGATATTGTAAAGGGTGGCGAAGAGTTGGAGAAAGTTCTTTTTGAAAAGTATGGCAGGAGCGTTGGGTTTGGTGTTGGTGTTAATTGCGGACCTGCGGTTATCGGTAATGTAGGCTGTGAATTCAGAATGGACTTCACCGCTATCGGAGATACAGTCAATACAGCGGCAAGGCTTGAGGCAAACGCAAAGAAGGGACAGGTTCTTATAAGTGATGAGGTTTATAGACGGTTAAAGGACAGAATAGAAGTGAAAGAAGTCGGAGAACTTGCGCTTAAGGGTAAGAGTAAAGGCTTTATGGTTTATGAAGTGGTAAGAGTAGATAGATAATAAAACTTAATCAAAAAACGCAGTTGATGTGCCTGCGTTTTTTGACTGTTTTATGATATAATGAGCAAAGGTGCGTCATGCTTGCATGAAACGCACTTTTGCGAAAAAACACACGGAGACGACAGTCGACGTGATATAATACATATTTGGGGTATTATACTTAGTATCAAAATGCCCATTAATGAGATTTAGAACGATTAACTATCAGAATTATTGACAATGGAGATGAGCAAAAATGATTATCAGAAAATATGTTGACCGGGATTTGCCTGAGATTATCAGAATTTGGAACGAAGTTGTGGAAGAAGGAATAGCTTTTCCACAGGAGGAATTATTGGATTCAGAAAGCGGCGTATATTTCTTTTCGGAACAGAGTTATACAGCAGTTGCGGAAGAGGACGGTAAGGTATATGGTTTATATATTCTTCATCCCAATAATGTGGGGCGCTGCGGTCATATCTGCAATGCAAGCTATGCAGTTTCCTCAGATGCACGGGGCAAACATATTGGAGAGCAATTAGTTCTGGATTGTCTAAAAAAAGGTAAAGAACTCGGATTTCGAGTGCTTCAGTTCAATGCGGTCGTTGAAAGCAATACTCATGCGAGACACTTGTATGAGCGACTGGGTTTTACTCAGCTTGGGACTATTCCCGGGGGATTTCGTATGAAGGATGGGCACTATGAGAACATTTGTCCATATTACTATGAACTGTAGAGTGAACTACTCCGACTTATAGAAGTCGAAGCTTCCTGCTTCAACCACTACCGCGTTGGCTACGATGATACGTAACTCAATGTCTTACACAATGTCCACAGGCGTTTGAGTTTGGGCTATTCCATCCCTACTGTAATATTTAGTTTTAGGCTACTTCAGGCAGTAGCCGT
>JAFUGT010000067.1 GCA_017469275.1 Lachnospiraceae bacterium | reverse complement strand
TATCTTTGCTTAATGTCCAATTATACAGATAATCCTTATTAGTAAGATGCAGATTGCCTATGACTGACAATAAACCGATTATGATTAATGTCAGATACTTTTTCCACTCATATTTTAGAAACTTACCAACTTCACTAATATTTTGTCTCTTATCAGTATTTTTTCTGACATCTAAATGATAATTCGATTTATTAACATGCCTTTCGGGAGATATAAAATAATATACAATTACCGAAACTACAATGGCTGAAATCAGAATATTAAAAGAATATTCATATATCCACAACCAATTATATACAAATGAATACCACATAATACCGCATGCGATTGCAAATATCACATCTGTCCATCTGAAATAGAATATTTTCCCCTTAGAAAGTTTTCTATTCCTTACTGTCATTACCAAAATTAATATTAGCAGCGTAAGAATGGCAAGATAGATAACCAAATATGCAAACAACGATAATTTGAAAGCTGATTCTAACGAATATCCGAATACATTACCAATATTACCGTCAAAAAATCCTTTGAGTTCAATTGAGGTAAAATTATTTTGTCCCGGCAGAAAAATATCACAGATGCATTCATATATTCCATCCAGCATATCTCTTTTCTTCTCCCATGCCACAAAAGCCAGCTTATCATAAGGTACGCCATTCGGATCAATTCCCGGACTTCTTCCAAGTATTAATGACATAACAGTATCCGCTACCGGTTCAAAAGCATAACGAGCCGCAAAGAACGTAATAATAGAAATCACTCCACCTGCAACAGAATTCTTTGCAAGGGTCATACCAAGGAACATCCATGTATATGCAATCAGCAGGATAACACTGTAAATGATAACCATTGTCCATAGATTACCCATTGGTATATTGATGAATTAAGCTTCAACCTCATTTTCTAAAAGCCTTGACCACACGCTGTTATAATGATTCTGAAACAGTGTCAATAGAATACCCTGTAAAAGTGTAATCGATAGTATTATTGCACAAAATGACAGGTATTCATGAATAACAAGCGACGATCTTTTAACAGGAAAGGTATGTTCAAATTCTCTCGTTCTGATATCCGTAAAGGATAACTCCCTCACAAACAGCATTATGAAAATACCTATCATGGTAAGAGCTAATCCAAAGGAATATCCCGGAGAAGCAACATTATATCTATCAATAAATACAGATGATAAATCCAGTCCCGTCTTAGGAACATCATACACTCCGCCTTCGAGATATACCTTATTAATCTCCGCAGTTATTCTTGCTGCAATATCTCCCCCTGTTGAAATTATACCGTAATCACGTAATATAAACGCCGTATTAATAAGCATGAATAATAATGAAACACCGAACATAACAAGATAAATATTGCTTGTAACCTTGGATAGTTTCCTGTAATCACTCATGATAATCCCCCCTGCTCTCCTCTAATACAACGAATAATTCCTCCAAAGAAATATCTACAGGTTCAACAAGAGACGCGCCGCTCTTTTTAAGCCTCTTTATCAATTCATCATCAAAGCCTTTGACCACAAGAGTATATATACTTCCAACATTGGATATACGTAGTATCTCCGGCATATCATATACCGCTTTGCCGGCTCCGCCCTCAAATACAACATTTAACTTTGTAAGCTCTTCCTTCATATCCTCCATGGACATCTGTCTCTCAACCTCGCCTGATTTAAGCATGGTGACAGAATCACATATTCTCTCAAGTCCGTCTAAGTTATGGGAACTGATAAGAACCCCCAAATCTCTCTGTTCAACCTCATTGATCAATAGTTCAAAGAACTTTGTCTTTGCCACCGGATCAAGACCTGATGTAGGTTCATCCATAATTAGATAATCCGGTTCCTTACATGTCTCCAACATAAATGCAAGTCTCATCTTCTGCCCTTTTGATAACGCATATATCCTTCTGTCCACAGGAAGCTTGAATATCTCGTTAAAATCATTGAATTTCTCTATGTTGAAATGCGGATAAAAAACCTCATACATCTTAACCATATTCTTAATATTATAAAATCTTATGTATTCGTTATAGTCCGCCACATAACCTATCTTCTCTTTGACCGTAGGATTATCAAATACCGGTTCCCCGTCAAAAAGAATCTCGCCCTTATCAGCCATATATATTCCTGCCGCGCATTTTATAAGTGTTGTCTTTCCGGCACTGTTCTCACCTATAAGTCCATGTATCTCTCCACGGTCAACTGTAATACTAATATTTTTAATAACAGGATTCTTATCGTAACCTTTATACAAATCTTTTATTTCCAACATAGTCTCATCTCCTCATCATTTACAAAATACAATTATTATTCATTCAAATCCTCTTAATACCCATTGCTTATTTTATATAATATCAACTAATTTCCTCATACATTTCCTTGACAAGCTCAACAATCTTTTTCTTGTCATATCCCATTAATTTCAGTTCCATAACCGATGATCTTATCTGTTTCTTTGCCAGATCAATCTTGTCATCATCCTGTTTGACCTTGATTTCTGAGGCGATAAATGTTCCCTTACCCCTTATGGTCTCTATTACACCTTGACGTTCAAGCTCCTGATATGCCTTTGCCACAGTACCCGGTGTTATCTTAAGCTCCAGTGCCAATTTCCTTACCGATGGAATAGAGTCTCCGGGATTAAGATATTTCTTCATTACATTGTACTTCATCTGTTCAATTATCTGTTCATAGATCGGTCTGCTGCTCTTATAATCCAGCTGTACCATACACACTCCTCCTTTCAAGCATTTTTTCAACGTGTATTAACCGTACCACTTGTATTGATACAGATATAACATAAAGGGATTATTATGTCAATACATTATTAAGAAATTTTTAACTTGTAAGAACCTTATTAACAAAAAAATAAGGGCCATATCATCACTGATATGACCCCTGACATCCTATAAAAAATATATATTTATTACATTGTTACAAATATGAATTTGAGCACGAACAATGCAGCAATTATGCTGATAACAACATCTTTCTTCTCATATTTACCGGTAAATACCCTGATTATAACATAAGCGATTGCTCCAATTCCAATACCATTAGCAATTGAGTATGTAAGCGGCATCATGATAAGCGCAAGAAATGCCGGAAGCGCTGAAGTAATATCATTCATATCCACCTGTGCAAAACTCTTCATCATAAGAACTCCTACATATATCAGAGCCGGAGCGGTAGCCGCACTTGGAATAATACTTGCAAGCGGACTCAGGAAAAGACAAAGAGCGAAACAAATCGAAGTAACAAGACTTGCAAGACCTGTTCTGGCTCCGGCAGCAACACCTGATGAAGACTCAACAAAAGTTGTACAAGTTGATGTACCGAGAACAGCACCACATACTGTAGCAATTGAGTCACAAAGCATTGATTTGTTAACATTTATCGGATCACCATTTTCATCAAGCATATCAGCCTGAGCTGCTGTACCATAAAGTGTACCGATAGTATCAAACATATCAACCAGACAGAAGGTAATTATAAGCATGACCGCATTGAACAGTCCTCCTACCGGCGCACCTCCAAAGGCATCCCCCCAGGCTTTTCCATCAAATATACCCACAATACCGACTTGTGCAAAATCTTTAAATGTCTGACCAATTGCACTCATATCAAAGCTAGGTACAGTACCCATAAATATATAATAGATAACGGATGTTAAAAGAATTGCAATTATAACACTGCCCTTGATTTTAAATTTTTCAAAAACAGCTATCAACAAAAGACCGATAAATGCAGCTATAGCAGGACAATAATCCGACCACTCTCCACCATGTATATCCACAAACTGAACAAATGTGTATGGATTAGCCTGAATAAGCCCGGCATTCTTAAGACCGATCATCGCTATAAACAATCCAATACCTGCGGGTATCGCTTTCTTAAGACATTCAGGCATAGCCTTAGCCACATATTCTCTTGCACCTGTAAGGGATAATACAAGAAACACAAGACCGGATACAAAAATAATTACCATACCTGCATGATAACCTTCAATTACGTCAACACCGCCAAAAACAGATGCGGCAATAAAACATGTACAGAAAAAAGCATTAAGTCCCATACCGCAAGCCTGAGCAAAAGGCATGTTCGCAAGAAAAGCCATCAATAAAGTTCCTATAACAGCGCCAAGAATTGAAGCTACAAATACGGAATTCCATATCTGACCAAGTTTGCCGGCAACGTCTATACCAGCTTCTGCCGCTGCTCCTGCAAGCCATCCGGTAGCACCTTTTCCTGCAACCTGATTAGGATTTACAAACACAATATAAGCCATTGCAAAAAAGGTGGTCAATCCACCAATTATCTCCATTTTAACAGAAGATCCTCTTTCACTTATCTTAAAAAATTTATCCATCGATAATTCTCCTCATTGTGTATTTAAATTAATGTTTATCGCAGTAAGTGTCTTTTGCCGTACACTTACTATGATAAAAACATTAATTTTTAATGTATAAGTGCCGGATATCAGTGATATCCGGCACTAGATTATATAACATTACTTCTGATATTATTTATTTGCAATCTCAGCCTTAACAGCTTCAGTAAGTTGAGGAACAATCTTATTAAGATCACCAACAATACCATAATCAGCTACATCAAAGATAGGAGCATCCTCATCTTTATTGATAGCTATGATAAGGTCAGACTCCTCCATACCTGCAACGTGCTGAATAGCACCTGAGATACCGATTGCAAAGTATACGTTAGGACGTACTGTCTTACCGGTCTGTCCTACCTGATGATCCTGTGAAAGCCATCCATTCTCGACAACGGCACGAGAACATGAAACCTCACCGCCGATTGCATCAGCAAGATCTCTCAAAAGTTTAAAGTTCTCTTCACTTCCAACTCCACGTCCACCGGAAACAAGAATCTTAGCAGCCTGAATATCAACAGTCTCCTTAACAGACTTAACAACCTCCAAGATTTCAACATACTTAGAATCAGGTGTGAATCCAGGATTATACTCAATAACTTCTGCCTTAGCACCTTTAACAGGAGCAATCTTCTGCATAACACCAGGTCTTACTGTAGCCATCTGAGGACGGTTATTAGGACATGCAATAGTAGCTATTGTATTACCACCAAATGCAGGACGTGTCATAAGTAACTGGTTATGCTTCTGCTCCTGATTAGGAATAGGATTTAATGGGAAATCACCAATTTCAAGTACAGTACAGTCAGCCGTAAGACCTGTCTGAACACGTGCTGACACACGAGGACCAAGGTCACGTCCGATAGCTGTTGCACCAACTAACATAAGATCAGGCTTATATTCATTAATTACAGATGCTAGTGCATGTGTATAAGGCTCTGTTCTATAATCCTTAAGTTCTGGATCGTCAACAACGATAACCTTGTCAGCACCATATTCTGCTAATTGTTCTGCAAGTTCCTTACCGCCTGTACCGATAAGAACTGCAGTTACATCTGTTGAATGTA
>JAFUGT010000066.1 GCA_017469275.1 Lachnospiraceae bacterium | reverse complement strand
GAGTACTCATTTTTTCCTCCAATTCCGGCACAGGCTAGGTAATCAGCAGCCTATGTAGTATATCGGAAATATGTGCGGAGGTAAAGTCAGCTTATGCGGAATTTAGTATTACAATCTGGAATTTAAATTAGCACTTAAGTCTAACTATCAAACCGTAATTGTAGTATTCATAGATTCTATAAATCATTGTAGAACATACGTTCTTATTTGTCAAGATGTTTTTGTCACACAAGTGTACTTCTTATAGAAATATAAAACAAATTTCCCAATAATACTTCCACAAATATAAAATATAAAATTTAATCCCCGATTACTTGAAAACAAAGTATCAGGCTGTATAATTTGAATTATGATGCATGTCAATAATCTGACTATGAAAAAAACAATGGATTATAGGAAATCGCAATTTACTATAAAAAAAGAGCCCTGCAACAATAACTGTCACACGACTCTTCCATCCAACAATCTCAACAATAACCTCAAATCAGTTCCGGGAATATTTGTCAACCCCATATTTCCATGCCCGTACACATCAGAAACCAATCATCCTGTGTAGCACATTTCCTCAAGCTCGAACACATCAGAAGCCAATCATCCTGTGTAGCACAATTTCTCCAGCCCGTACACATCAGAAGACGATCATTCAATATACTAGAATTCCGTAAGCTCAATCACATCGAATGCATCTCCCTCGGGTTCCTGCTTAAATACCAGGTGTTCTCCGCTTGTCGGATGCTCAAACTCTATTCTGGTGGAATATAGCGCCATCTGTTGATACTTCTTCTTAACCTTCATGAATTTGGGGTTATACTTTGTATCACCGTAGATACCGGCATTTCTGCTCGCCATCTGCACTCTTATCTGATGATGTCTGCCTGTCACAAGCTGTATTAACACATAGGTCAGTATTCCGTCGTCAGTCTCCATGACGTCTAGTACCTCATAGTCCAATACTGCTTTTTTGGCACCCTTGACACCTTTATCAACAACCTTGGTTGTGTTAGTCTTTCCATATTTAAGAAGATAATCCGTCAGCGTTCCGTAATCATCCGGCAGTTCTCCGGTGAGTACTGCCTGATAGAACTTTATCATTGTACCGTCCTGAACCTGATCTGACAGATTTGCCGCAGCACTCCGGTTCTTTGCAAACACCATAACGCCTCCAACCGGTCTGTCTAATCTGTGTATCATGGCAAGATAAGGCTCCTCCTCCATCTTTTCACGCTCAAAAATATGGTTCTTAAGATATGTAAGCATATCCGTGTCTCTGCTTTTGTCGCCCTGAACCGGCATACCATATGGTTTTACACAAACCAATATATCTGCGTCTTCATACAAAATATCAATTTTCATATATTCCGTCCCTGCTTTCTATTAATATCTCCCTACATCCAAGTATATATTATAGGCGATTGTGAAACGCATTTGTATAGTATATCTCGTTGTGCATATTATACAGATTCCACAAACAGACCCTTTGCGACCGTCGGTACTTTCCAATGACACTTAACGAACATTGTGAGTTCTAGTGTCATGCACCTACTTGGATGCACCGTGTTTTGGTGCATTAGTACCGCTACGTGAGCAACGGAGTGAAAACGTGTCTGTGTTGGAACTGCATAATATGCACAAAAGAGAAAAAGTAAATAAGCGTTTCGCAATTACCTAAAGTATATATTATATTACACCTTTCACAATACAAATCTATACCCGACTCCCCATATAGTCTCAAGATACTTTGGATTATCCGGGTCTACTTCTATCTTCTGCCGAAGTCTCATTATATAAGTGGTAATAGTATCAGCATATCCCTGTATTAGCTTCTGACTCCACACCGCAGTATATAATTCTTCCCGTGTGACCGCCGAATTAGGCCTTTGCGCCATATATAACAGAATATCGAATTCCTTAAATGTAAGATTCACCTCAATATCATTAATATATACCCGCCTGCTGAGCGCTTCTATTACCAAATCCCTTGTTTTGATGTAACCGAAAAACCGGGTCAATCTACGGAATTGTTTAATGTGAGCCTGTATTCTGGCTATAAGCGCCATCTCCTGAATCGGCTCTGCCAGGTAATCATCTGCCCCCGACCTGAACATCATGATCTTTGACCATTCATCATCCGTCTTTGATATTATCATAATCGGAAGCTGGGTGCATGCTCTAATTTCTCTACAAAGGTCGAAATACTCGGAAGGTTCTGCACAGATAACCAGAACTATATCCTTATGAATAGAATTTTTCTTGAACAATTCCACATCAAAAATATTCATTTCCGTTATTCTGTATCCTCCAACCTGAAGATACTCTTTCAAATGACAATCTTCCCACTGCAAATCATACATCATCAAAACATCATCCAATAATCCATTCTCCTTTTTCTGTAATAATTAATATTGTAAATGGAATTTGAAATCATATGATATGCATGGATTATTTTTGCACAAAAATGAAACTGCTGCAAAGCAGTTGCGAGTCATGCTTCAGCGATGCACAATAAATGATTGTGTACCGTTCGCACATTAAATAAATAGAGAAAATATAAATGATATCAGGGTGGGGATTTCCCTGAAGAAAAGGAATTATAAAGTAATTATCTTAATTACACAAAATCAAAGTCGGAATTCATCCGACTTTAAGTTTGAATTTCTGTATATCTTTATCCGTCTCCACGACTTCTATCTGTCCGCCAAGTTCACGAATCTTTTCATCGAAAGCTTCATAACCGCGTTGTATGTACTTAATATCCTCAACCACGGTAAATCCTTCCGCAACGAGACCTGCTATCACAAGAGCAGCACCGGCACGTAAATCAGGTGCTACAACATTAGCACCGGTAAAGTGATCCACTCCGTCAATGATTGCAGTATTGCTCTCAACTTTAATCTGTCCACCCATCCGGAAAAGCTCATCCACATATTTGAATCTGTTCTCAAATATACTCTCCGTAATAATGGAGGTTCCCTCAGAAAGAGCTAGAATCACCGCCATCTGAGGCTGCATATCCGTTGGAAAACCGGGATATGGAAGAGTCTTAATATTAGTAGATCCTAATCTGTGATTACTAACAACTCTCACTGCGTCATCGTATTCCATGACAACAGCACCTATCTCCTTGAGCTTTGAAGAAATGGCCTCCAAATGCTTAGGAATAACATTCCTGATTGTAATATCTCCCTTAGTAGCCGCTGCAGCCACCATAAATGTTCCCGCTTCGATCTGGTCAGGAATTATAGAATACTCTGTACCCTTCAGCTTCTCTACACCGCGAATACGGATAACATCAGTACCGGCACCCTTGATATTGGCACCCATACTGTTAAGGAAGTTGGCAACATCAACTATGTGCGGTTCTTTGGCAGCATTCTCGATTACTGTCTTACCCTCGGCAAGTGCAGCCGCCATCATGATATTGATGGTCGCACCCACGGAAACCACATCCATGTATATATGATTACCCACCAAATGTTCAGCTTCCACATGAATCATACTGCTATGTATATCAACCTTGGCACCAAGAGCCTTAAATCCCTTGATGTGAAGATCAATAGGTCTGCTTCCTATATTACATCCGCCCGGAAGAGCAACGGAAGACTTCTTATACTTACCAAGCATTGCTCCCAAAAGGTAATATGACGCTCTTATCTTTCTGATAAATTCATCATCAACACAATTATCTGCCATTGGATTAATGGTTCCACCGCAAATTCTTACTGTATGTTCATCTATAAAATTAACTCTTGCGCCAATACCTTCTATTGCCTGCAAAAGTACTCTTGTATCTCTTACATTCGGAACATTCTCGACAACAACCTCTTCATCGGTCATAATCGCTGCAGCTAATATTCCAAGGGCTGCATTCTTCGCTCCGGCGATGGCCACCTCACCAACCAACGGGTTGCCACCTTTAATTACATACTGTTCCATCATTACACCTCTTAACATGGTTAAAGTTAAGCATATTTATAAGCATAACTGTGCTAATTATAGCATGATTCGTAGATTTGTAAATCTTTTTTAACATTTTACTTACTTTTTTTTATAAATTCTTAAGATTATTTCCAGTTTTTGTAAATCAGCATTATAGTTCACTGCTTCTTCCAAACCACCGATTATCAGATATAATCAATTAATTATACATAATAATCTTACCAGTGAATGACTTCTCCCTGATTCTCGGCTTCACAGTAAATGCATCTGTAAATTCTCTTTTCTTTATCTGTGAGTTTGAAAATCTGGTCAATCCCCTGCTCGGTCGTGGTAATACATCTTGGGTTCTTACATTTGACCACATTTACTATCTTATCCGGAAGATCGACCTTCTTTTTCTCTATTGTATTACCATCTTTGATAATACTTACCGATATTCCCGGATCAACATATCCTAATATATCGAGGTTAATATCATAATCAGGATGATCTATCTTAAGTATATCCTTACGCCCCATTTTTCTGCTGGTAGCATTCTTGATAATCGCAACCGAACAATCAAGTTCATCTAATTTCAGATATTTATATACGAGCATCGCCTTGCCCGCCGTTATATGATCTAACACAATTCCATTCTGTATACTGTCTATATTCATTTCACTCTACTCCCTTCTAATTTGTTTATTTCTGGTCGTTTGCAAAACGCTATATTACAATCTGTCTACCTGTCTATCCCCAACATTGTCAGTATCAACGCCATCCTCACATACTTTCCGTTAAGTGCCTGTCTGAAATAGCATGCTCTGGGATCATTGTCCACATCCACCGATATCTCATTTACTCTGGGAAGTGGATGGAGAATACTGAGATCTTTCTTTGCTTTCTTAAGTTTCTTCATATTGAGAATATATGTATCCTTCAATCTGACATAGTCTGCCTCATTGAAGAATCGTTCTCTCTGAACTCTCGTCATATATAATACATCCAGACGGTCAATAACCTCGTCTATGGTGCGCACCTGCTCATAGTCCAGTCCCCCCTGTTCAAAGACCTCCTGTTTGAGGTATTCCGGTATCTCCAATTCCTCCGGTGAAATCATTATAAAATGTATATTCGCATATCTTGACATCGCCTTGATCAACGAGTGAACTGTACGACCGAATTTCAAGTCCCCACAACAGCCTATTGTAAGATTATCCAGACGTCCCTTCTCTCTTCTGATGGTCAATAAATCGGTAAGTGTCTGAGTCGGATGATTATGTCCGCCATCTCCCGCATTTATTATCGGCGCATCCGATTTCATGGCTGCAAGACAAGGCGCTCCTTCTTTTGGATGACGCATCGCGATAATGTCTGCATAGCAGGAAACAACCTTGACTGTATCGGAAACACTTTCTCCCTTGGTAGCGGATGAAGAATCAGCGGAGGAAAAGCCTAACACATTACCTCCAAGTTCCATCATTGCCGCCTCAAAACTCAATCTTGTTCTCGTACTCGGTTCAAAAAACAATGTGGCAAGCTTCTTGTGGGCGCATGCGTCCTGATATTTTACCGGGTTGGCTATGATATCATCCGCAAGATTAAGAATCTTGTCAATCTCCTCTACACTTAAGTCCATTGGGTCAATCAGATGTCTCATTTTTATCCTCCTTAGCTCTATTCCTTAACAAGCGGCACACCATGTTCAATAAAAAGATGCTCGGCATCACGCCTCAAATCCTTATCACATCTCAACACATATTGTTTTCCGCCTGCGTATACTCTTATCTGTATTGTACTGATCTGGTCATTGATAAATCTATAACCTTCTAACTTATTCCAATCAAAAAAACTTGTTCCTATAAATACTCCCTGCGGGCTGATCCCGCTGCTCATACGGCTGTTAAAGAACACCAATAACACAAATGCCACCAGTGCCGGTACAAACCTGTAGCTGTGTTCATATAAAATGATTGCAATCATTACAAGTGCCGCATTGACATACAGAATCTCCATAGGGCCTATCTGCCTTCCATAGCGGCTTGGTATCGTTATATCCTTCTGCTTGTCTAAGGTTGAAAATGCTATGACACACGCAGCACCAAAGCCAAGAAACAGGATTATAGCGAGTCCGTTTAATACTACATCTATCTTCAAAAAAACCACTCCAATTATCAGTAGGGAACTATTCACCTTTGTGTTCAATATTAACCGCGGTTAAAATCACGGCATCCTTCCACATAATGACACAACAAAAATCCTGTCATGGAATTGTGACTATCACTCCCCTGACAGGATTATTATATCAATTATTAAGCAAGGTAACCATTACCGCTTTCTCAGCGTGGCGTCTGTTCTCCGCCTGGTCTAATATAAATTCAAGATTATCATCAACCACTTCCTGACTGATCTCATATCCTATATGCATCGGCATATCATGCATAACCTTTGCTTTGCTTCCGGCCAACAATTCCTTATTGATCTGATAAGGCATCATCTTTGCGAGAGTCTCCTCCTTTTTCTGCTGGTATGCCGGATTGTTGAAGAACTCCATATCAACCCAGGTATCAGTATAAAGAACATCCATATCGGAAACATATTTCTTAGCCTCCTCCATCGACATTGAAGGATCTAACTCTACATAATAGCCGGACGCCTTGGCCTTCTCATAGAAATCAGCATCAACACCGGTCTCGTTGACCAATGGAGTAAGACCGTAAATGGTTCCCTCGCCCATCTTGGCAAAGAACTCTACCAGAGAATTGAATACATTGTTCTTAGCACCAATATATAACATCTTAACGTTAAGACCGCCAAAATGCTCCTTAAGTGTTAACGCATCCGCCAATATCTGACATGGGTGATATGTAGAATCACATCCATTGATAAACGGTACTGTGGAATACTCTGCAAACTTGTTGACCGTCTCATTCTTAATTAGTCTTGCCATTATAATATCAACATTACGGCATACATACTTAAGCTCCGAAACCAGATCTCCCAACACAAAATTAGAATCTTTATAGACCTGATTGTAATATGTTCCACCAAGCTCTGTAATTCCTGTTGTAAATGAAAGAAATGTTCTTGTGGAAGTCTTCTCAAACAAAGTATATAACTTCTTACCCTTCAAAGTTTCTGAATATTTCTCCGGAGATTTCTTCATATCATAAGCAAGGTCAAGAATCGCATTTAATTCCTCCTTGCTGAAATTACTGAAATTTATCATATGTTTCATAGCACTCGTACCTCTTTTCAATTATGTTAAAACAGGCATTTGCGAAACACTAATGCATAACAGGATGAATATTATTTGAGCATTTCACACTTACCCTATATCAAAATCATGAGATCATTGTATTAAAAAACAATATAAAATGCAAGTAAAACCTATCAACTTTCCTCGGATATGCTTTCCATAGCCTTGTCGGAATCACTGCCTGCATCATCCTTAATCCGGTTTTCGTCTATCTCCTCGGCTTGTCCACCCTGTTGCTTATTCTTTCGCTTAAGTCTCTGCTGCCTTCTCTTATCAACCGGTCTCATATTAGCGGCTGCCGCCTCTTTTCTCGCAAGCTGAATCTCACGAAGAGTCTGATCAAGTTTTCTGTATCTGGCCTCAGCCCTCTCCTCCTGTTCCTTTGTCATACCCTGTATCTGCGTGACAACCGCATTAGCCGCATGCTCTCCCGCAGAACGTCCAATAAGATCATTGTTTTCTGCAATCGCATTGGATAGAATCTTATTCATTATCTTTTGGAACTGCTCTAATTTCTCCTCGTTTGTCATAATTCCCGCACCGGATTTTACCGGAACCAGTTCTTTATGATCATCTTTGGTTTCCTCCGGCTCATAATTTAGCGTCTTATCAGATGTATCAATATGCTTTTCCTTCTTAAGATCACTGTTTATAAAAGAAGCATTATCTCCTGCATTTAACTGCTCTTTTCTCTTATCTATATAGCTTTTTATCGCCTTAAGCTGTAATCCCTTATCCTTTAATTTTTTGATCATGCAGAGCAGGTCAATATCATGCTCTGTGTAGTATCTGTGTCCCATCTGATTTCTATGTATCTCCATCTTAAGTTCCTCTTCCCAGTAACGAAGCACGTGGGACTCCACACCCACTCTTTCCGACGCTTCCCTGATAGTATAATATGGTTCTTTCATTCCATATCCTCCTCGTTTTCATATAATTATGTTGGTGTTTATCAAAAACATTATTATATGTGGATTATAGTAGATAATGTCTTTTATGAACGGTAAATCATCTTCAAAATTTCACATCAAAAAAACAGGGTGCGACATTAATCGCACCCTGTCATTCATTTACTACAATATATTCTTCAATTAAATGTTACGGTGTTGCTGTCCCTTCGGAACTTATTGCATTCAAACTTACAGCTTCCGGGCTCGCCTCTTCTGTAGTCGCTTCCACATCGCTCACATATGTGAGTCGTCCGTCGGTTCCTGCTTTATATATCTTACCCTCGTATTCAATCTCTTTATTTTTCTGAAGAACGCCCTTTTTATCAAAGTAATAATGGATACCTGAAATCTTGACCATCTTATTCTGTACTCTCACTCCCGATTTATCCACATAATACTTTTTCTTTCCTTTGGTTATCCACTGTTTCTTCAGGATAATGCCATAGGAATTGCAGTAGTAATACTTCTTCTTGCACTTCTTGAAACCGGCTGATCTTCTTCCCTTACTGTTGAAATAATAAGTGGTCCCCGATATTTTCTCAAGCTCACTCTTTGCCATTGCACAATTGGATTTGACATAGACTAAGTATTTTCCTTTGTATAGCCATTGCGACTTAAGGGCATGACCCGAACCGCCTATATAATAGGTCTTCTTACCAACTGTTATCCATTTATGTTTTTGAAGAACACCGCTGCCGTTAAAATAATACTTCTTCTTATCTATAGTATATAATCCGGTCACACGATATCCGCTTTTGTCTAAGTAGTATTTCTTCTTTTTGACGGTTACCCACTCAGAAGTGAGAATCACACCCTTCTTGACATACTGATAATGTTCACCGTCCTCCGCCTCACGCCATCCGGTAAATAGCTCACCTGCCTCGTTGGTTATCTTTCCTTCCGTAGAACTATCGCTTGTAGTTTTTTCTTCTGTTGTCTTCTCTCCGGATTTGTCATCGGCTGTTGTCGGCTGCTCCGTCGTGGCAGGTGTAGTTGTTCCCGCCATGACTTTGCTATAATTCTGTGCCCTGTCATAATATTCTATGGTAACCGAACCAAGATCTATCACTCTGCCCCAGGCAATGAGACATCCCTGTCCGCTGGAACGCTGAACATAATTACATTCAGCAACCGTAATCTTCTTATCGGTCTTCGCTATAACAAAGGTCGAATGTCCGTTAATTCTGACAATATCCCCCACTTTGATATTAGCTGCATAATTAGAATCACTTGCACCGGTAATACGACTCCAGATCGTTGAGCCAAACATATCATAACCCAGCTTATTGGCAAAACCCATGCACTGACTTGCTGAATAATGCCATACCGCAGGATACGTCGCCTTAACGGAATCCGCCTTAGGGTCTGCAAAATGATTACAGGTACATCCGCCCGTTCCGTAGACATGGTCAACGCCGCTTGTGCCATGCAGCGTACAGGGACTTGACGTATATCCGTTAGAATTGTCCGTTGTCATACCCACATGGTTCCAGTACTTCCCATCGGGGTACTTTGTTTTCTCTGCAGTAAGCCAGGTATTGTAATCAAAGCCTGTGGCCTTCACATTGACAGAAAATGAACACAACAAAAAGCCATATAATAATATGGCTAACACCGTCATAACTACATAACGGTAATATTTCGCACTGTTATGATTAACCTTATAATGTTCCACATTGCAATATCCCTCATTATAACGTCCGGATAAAGCATTATCTTTCTCATTCATTATTAAAGCAGCTTTGGTAACTTGTCCGGTTCCCATCATTAGTAAATATCCTCCGGTAATATCTCTCCGTATATCCGCTATCCCACATTAAAGATGCGCCTCAACAATATCCATGTAATCTATAATCAACTGCACCGATAACAATATCCATGTAACCAATACTCAACTGCACCGATAACAATATCCATGCGACCTATATTAAACTACATCGACAAATATATTCCTACAGACTGTACTCTATTATATATCGACAATAATCGACAATGCCATTACACCTAAGTATAGTTAAATTTGCGTGAAATACAAGATTTTTTTACCAAAACTGCTCATTTTTATGCTAAATAGTTACTATAAAGGCTTGCTACCTTTTCAACATCTTTTTGAGATACTGTCCCGTATAACTCTTCTTTTTCTTAGCAATCTCCTCGGGAGTTCCCGCTGCCACAACAGTCCCCCCCTTATCACCGCCCTCGGGGCCGATGTCTATAATGTAATCCGCAGTCTTGATCACCTCAAGATTGTGCTCGATTACAATTACCGTATTGCCGCCCTCTGACAGACGATGAAGAATCTCCACTAACTTATGCACATCGGCAAAATGCAGACCTGTAGTTGGCTCATCAAGAATATATACCGTTTTTCCTGTACTTCTTCTCGAAAGCTCTGTCGCCAATTTCACACGCTGGGCTTCACCACCGGAAAGAGTTGTAGACGGCTGACCGAGACGGATATATCCAAGTCCAACCTCCTTCAAAGTCTCTATCTTTCTAAGTATGGTGGGTACATTTTCAAAGAACTCGCAGGCTTCATCCACTGTCATATCCAGAACATCATATATATTCTTGCCTTTATACAGCACCTCTAAAGTCTCACGATTATATCTCTTACCTCCGCAGACCTCGCAGGGCACATACACATCCGGAAGGAAATGCATCTCTATCTTGATAATACCGTCACCCTTACATGCCTCACATCGTCCGCCGGACACATTAAATGAGAACCTGCCCTTCTTGTATCCTCTGCTCTTGGCATCCTTCGTTCCGGCGAAAAGGTCACGTATCATATCGAACACACCACAATAGGTTGCCGGATTGGAGCGTGGTGTTCTGCCTATTGGCGACTGGTCAATGTTGATGACCTTGTCAAGCTGTTCAAGTCCCTCTATACCGTCATGATCTCCCGGTTTTAATCTTGCGCGGTTAAGGTCACGGGCAAGATGTTTATACATGATCTCATTTACAAGGGAGCTCTTCCCGGAACCGGATACACCTGTAACACAGGTCATTACTCCAAGAGGAAATGGTACATCTATGTTCTTTAAGTTATTGACTCTGGCCCCCTTAACGGTTATCCAACCCGTAGGCTCTTTGCGCACCTTCGGCACCGGAATCTTTATACGGCCGGAAAGATACGCACCGGTAATCGACTTCTCATTTGCCATAATCTCCTTAGCCGTACCTTCGGCAATCACCTCGCCTCCATGCTCTCCGGCACCGGGTCCTATATCCACAATATGGTCAGCCGCAAGCATTGTATCCTCGTCATGCTCCACCACAATCAGAGTGTTACCAAGGTCTCTAAGATGTTTTAATGTCGCAATCAACTTATCATTATCTCTTTGATGAAGTCCGATACTTGGCTCATCCAGAATATATGCAACTCCCACAAGACCTGAGCCTATCTGGGTAGCAAGCCTTATTCTCTGCGCCTCACCGCCTGACAGGGAACCTGTAGGTCTATATAGCGCCAGATAATTAAGTCCCACATCCAAGAGGAAATGTAACCTTGAATTAATCTCCTTCAAAATACCTCCGCCGATAAATCTCTGCCTGTCGGTAAGCTCAATGTTATCAAGGAACTCCACCAGTTTATCTATGGAATACTTTGTTATCTCATATATATTCTTGCCTCCAACGGTTACGGCCAGCGATTCCTTCTTAAGACGCTGTCCTCCACAATCATCACAGGGGGTTATGGTCATGAAGCTCTCGTACTCCTCCTTCATGGATTCGGAGCCTACTTCACGGTATCGTCTCTGCACATTCTTAATAAGTCCCTCAAAGGCCACATTATATGTTCCCTCTCCGCGTTGTCCCTTGTAATGTACCTTAACTTCATGCCCGTTAGTACCGTAGAGGATAATATTTCTCGCCTCTTCACTCATCTCATTAAACGGAGTATCCAGATCAAAATTATATTCCTCTGCCAACGCATCAAGTATGGCTCTGGTGTAGGACTTCTTATCTGTACATGACTGCCAGCCCAAAACCACAATAGCTCCGTCAGCGATAGATATGCTCTGGTCAGGTATCATGAGATCCACATCAAATTCCATCTTATATCCCAATCCAAAACAGGTAGGACACGCGCCGAAAGGATTATTAAATGAAAAGCTTCTCGGTTCTATCTCGTCAATGCTTATTCCACAGTCCGGGCAGGAGAAGCTGCTACTCATGTTGATGGCTTTACCGCCTATAACATCCACCACCATTAATCCCTCCGCCAGTTTCATAACTGCCTCTATGGAATCATTTAATCTTCTTCTGATGCCCTCCTTGACAACAAGCCTGTCCACTACTATTGAAATGTCATGCTTCTTATTCTTATCTAAAGCTATCTCCTCGGACAGGTCATACATGGAGCCGTCCACCAGAACACGCACATATCCGCTCCTCTTTGCCTGTGCCAGCACCTTCTCATGCCGTCCCTTGCGCCCTCTTACAACAGGGGCAAGAAGCTGAAACTTTGTCCCTTCCGGAAGCGCCATGACCGTATCCACCATCTGATCAACGGTCTGTCTCATAATCTCCCTGCCACATTTGGGACAGTGCGGAATTCCGATTCTCGCATAGAGCAGACGGAAGTAATCGTATATCTCCGTCACAGTTCCCACTGTGGAACGCGGATTGCGGTTGGTGGACTTCTGATCTATTGATATTGCCGGAGACAAGCCTTCAATCTTGTCGACCTCAGGTTTTTCCGCCTGTCCCAAGAACTGTCTCGCATAAGAGGAGAGGGACTCCATGTAACGCCTCTGACCTTCAGCATAAATTGTGTCAAATGCCAGAGAGGATTTGCCCGAACCTGATAGTCCCGTGATTACCACCATCTCATCTCTCGGAATCTTAATATCTATATTCTTAAGGTTGTGCTCTCTGGCACCCTTGATTGTGATGTACTGTTTCATTGCCTGTTTCCTTTCAATTATTATGATAAAAGACCTAATCAGTATATCAGATTAGGTCTTAAATGTACAGAACAAACTTTCGATTACTAAATTATGGCAGTGTTACGAGCTTGCGTTAATCATAATCCCTCAGTGCCACCTTAAGCTCTTTAAGTCTGTCACGATACTCTGCCGCCATCTCAAAATTAAGCTCTGCTGCGGCAGTCTCCATCTTCTTGGTGTATTTCTTAATCTCCTCTTTGAGTTCCTTTTTGGACATGGATTCCACATCCTTTTCCATATACTTGGCATTTAATGCATCAATGTCTTCATCGGTTCCTGTGGTGATAAGATCACGAACGGATTTCTGAATAGTGGTTGGCGTAATTCCATGTTCTTTGTTGTAGGCATCCTGTATCTCGCGGCGGCGATTGGTCTCATCAATTGCAACCCGCATGGAGCCCGTAATAGTATCCGCATACATGATAACGCGCCCTTCACTGTTACGGGCGGCACGTCCGACCGTCTGAACCAGTGAAGTCTCTGAACGAAGAAATCCTTCTTTATCAGCATCAAGAATTGCCACAAGGGTTATCTCAGGAATATCCAGACCTTCACGGAGAAGATTAATCCCAATGAGCACATCAAACACACCCATGCGCAGATCGCGCACAATCTCAATTCTCTCTAAGGTATCTATATCGGAATGGAGATATTTTACCTTGACATCCTGCTCACGGAGATAATCCGTAAGATCTTCCGCCATCCTCTTGGTAAGGGTGGTGACAAGCACCTTATGTCCCTTATCCACTTCCTTGTTGATCTCTGACAGCAGATCATCCACCTGTCCTTCAACCGGTTTCACTTCAATCTTAGGATCAAGCAATCCCGTAGGTCTGATAAGCTGCTCCGTTCTTAACATCTCATGGTCAGCTTCATATTCACCGGGCGTTGCCGACACAAAGAGTACCTGATCCAACTTGTCCTCAAACTCATCAAAACGAAGGGGCCTGTTATCCATTGCTGAGGGCAGACGGAAACCAAAATCCACAAGGGTCTGCTTCCTTGATCTGTCACCTGCATACATTCCTCTGATCTGGGGTACCGTCATATGCGACTCATCTATTATCATAAGAAAATCATCTTTGAAAAACTCAAGCAGGGTATTGGGGGTCGCTCCCGGCTCCAATCCCGCAAGCGGTCTTGAATAGTTCTCTATTCCGGAACAGAATCCTGTCTCCTTAAGCATCTCCATGTCAAAATGCGTGCGCTCACTTATACGCTGTGCTTCGAGTAGTTTGTCATTTTCTTTGAAATACTGTACACGCTCCTCTAACTCCGCCTCTATTTCACCAACGGCGCGTTCAATCTTCTCCTGTGCAACAACATAATGGGATGCCGGGAAGATAAATGCACAGTTGATTCCGCGTTTGATTTCTCCCGTAAGGGGATCAAACTCCACAATCCTGTCAATCTCATCACCGAAGAATTCAACTCTAATGGCATCTTCAAAGGTAGACACAGGTAAAATCTCCAACACATCACCATGCACGCGAAATGTTCCCCGCTTGAAATCAAGCTCGTTTCGCTCATATTGTATATCTATAAGATCTGTTATAAGTTCATCCCACTCATAGGTCATACCTGTTCGAAGGGTTATCATCATTTCCTCATAATCATCTGGAGAACCGATACCATATATGCAGGATACAGAAGAAATAACTATCACATCTCTTCTCTCGATAAGGGCAGCGGTTGCCGAATGTCGCAGCTTATCTATCTCATCATTTATGGAAGAATCCTTCTCGATATATGTGTCTGTCGACGGCACATAAGCCTCCGGCTGGTAATAGTCGTAGTAGGATACAAAATACTCCACTGCATTCTCAGGGAAAAATTCCTTGAACTCACTGTATAACTGGGCCGCCAATGTCTTATTGTGCGCTATTACTATAGTGGGCTTATTAAGCTTGGCAATAACATTTGCCATGGTGAAGGTTTTACCGGAACCTGTTACACCCAGCAAAGTCTCGAATTGATTGCCTTCCTTGAACCCTTTGACTAGTGCATCAATCGCCTGTGGCTGGTCGCCGGTAGGCTCGAAGGGGGCGTGAAGTTTGAATATATTTTGTTCAGGTTGCACAAAAACACCTCCAAAATCTGATAGTAAAAATTTTGCCTATAAGCCCAAAATTCGTCCAAGCGCATCCTCAGTTTTGTTCGTCAAATTGCCGGGAGGGCGTTTTGGACAAACTTGGGTATCTCAGATTAATTGTCCAAACTGTACGGACTATTTAAAACTATATGGAATATATGGACTAAATAATACATTTCATAGTTCAAAAATGTCCATTTCAAACAGACATATTATACTCTATATGCATCCTTTTGTATAGTACAAAAGCGATGCCACATATTGTAAGCATCGCTTTTAATCAAGGTATGTATTCTGTTTGAAATACTCTGACACATCAGGCATTATATCCGAAAGACCGCACTCCTATATCAGCTTATATTATTTTTGCGAAAAATGAGATATTACTTCATCAACATAATCAGATTCCTTTGATCCTTTTTTTCTTGAGTCAGGTCTGTTAGATACTATTATAGGAATATCATTGCCTTTTAAAGAATAGGTGCCAATTCCACATACATAACTACCTTTATATTCCACAACATTTGGAAACAGTCTGCTGAAATCAAATATCTCTATATCGCTGAAAAACCACCCTTCCCAGCCAGTGACAAATAGGATATGTGTCGGTTTTAGTAATTCTATTTCATTTAATAAATATTGTCTACATATATCTGCCTGGATTGAGCACAGTTTATTTGAAGGATTTCCTGAAGATTTTGGTGCACATTTATATAAATTAGACCATGCAATGTAATCAACCCATCTGTCAGTGTTTAATATTTCCCCGTTGTTTTGGAGTTTTTTCCAAATCTCATGATTTGTTCTCCAGAAGGAACTTTTAGATAACAGATACTTGGTATTATTGCCTTCAAAGAATAATTTAGTCCCGTCACTTTTTATGCAGCTCATGTCTTTTAAATAATGCTCATCGATTCCCCATCCATTGACTGCCCTTCCAATGATCAGAAGTCTTAGATCACTATTATTATATTCTGCTCCGCGGTGAGTTCCAAATAAGCCAATTTTATCATTATTATTGCATAATTCAGTCAAGTTATTATGCAAAGTATATAATAAGAATGTAGGATTTATCCAAAATAAAAATGTCGGAAAACCTACATTCTTATTTTGTATTTATATCATAACTGTTATGCTATCCCGGGAGGTAAATGCAGTTATGAATAAAAACTTAATAGGAG
>JAFUGT010000011.1 GCA_017469275.1 Lachnospiraceae bacterium | reverse complement strand
TTGATATTGTGAACGGCTCCAGTGACTTTCATCATCGCTTAGGGACCCGCTTGCGCTCGCGTTGCATCACGTAGCAGTACTAAATTCGTGAACAAGTTCACTCATTAAGTGCTGACGTGCTGCAAAGCCCACGCGATGATTGATAAGTCACGTGCTCGCCGTTTCACAATACTCATAAGTTTTCAGAGTTTCGCATCTACTTTCATCGGCAAACACGGACGGAGAGAAAAGAGTTTTCGTTAGTTAAATATTATATTTTTGCAAACTCTATTTCTTCTCTCTTCCATATAACGCAGTAAGTAATCTCAAGCGTCCGTCAAAATGCACTTACTGCACTAAACAATAATTTAGTACACTTTAGCTTCTTCTTCACCGGTCATGACACGGAGAGCACCCTGAGCAAGAGCAAGAAGTTCATCTTCACCCGGATATACTGTGAAATCAGCAATCCAGCCAAGTTTTTCTTTCAATGCATCGATGGTTTCCTGTCCGTAAGCAATACCACCGGTACAGATAATCTGATCTACTTTACCATTTAATACAGTAGCCATTGCACCTGCATCCTTGGCAATCTGATAATGGAATGCATCGATAAGATCGGCAGCTTCCTGATTGCCTTCGGCTTTCCATTTGAGAAGGTCTCTCATATCATTACTTCCGATATATCCGTTGAATCCGCCATTTCCACAGATTTTCTTATATATTTCCTTCTCGGTATATTTGCCGGAGTAGCAGAGTTTGATAAGATCTCCTACAGGAACAGTACCTGCGCGCTCAGGAGAAAAAGCTCCCTCACCATCAAGAATGTTATTTACATCAATTACTTTACCATTATGGTGTGCACCAACAGAAACACCGCCGCCCATATGGATTACAATTAAGTTAAGCTGATCATAGGGCTTTCCGATTTCTTTGGCATAGCGCTTAGCTACAGCCTTCTGGTTAAGTGCGTGGAATATACTTCTTCTTGGAAGTTCAGGCATTCCGGAATATCTTGCAACAGGCTCCAACTCATCAACTACAACAGGATCAACAATGTAAGATGGTACGCCTACTTCATCACCAATCTCTTTTGCCAGAATACCGCCTAAATTAGAAGCATGTTGTCCCTGTTTACCAATCTTGAGGTCTTCAAGAAGATCTTCTGTTACAGCATAAGTACCGCCCGGAATTGGTTTAAGAAGTCCACCACGTCCGACAACAACATCTAATGTCTTAATATCAAAGTTCTTTTCTTTTAAGACATTGAGAATAACTTCTTTTCTGAAATCCTTCTGGTCAATGATAGAAGCATATTTTGCGATCTCCTCGGTGGGATGTCTTAAAGTTTCTTCGAATATCTGGTTCTCATCTTCGTATACACCGATTTTTGTAGATGTAGAACCGGGATTGATTATTAAAATCTTATATGACATTTTTATATCCTCCTGTCAATTCATATATAACCTTATTTAAATTTGGTAAATCAAATAGTAAGTTTTGATTAAAGATTCAATTAAATAATTATTTGTTTAAAAATTCGGCAACAACGGCTCCAACAGCAAGAGAGTTAACCTTTGTCTCAAAATCGTCAGAACGTGAAGTAAGGATAACAGGTGCTTTTGTTCCTGTAAGTACATTACCGTTTACACTGTCAGAATTGTGAACCAATGCTTTGTATGTAATGTTACCTGCATGAATATCTGGGAATAAGAGAATATCGGCATCGCCGACTATCTTACGGTCGGTTGCTCCCTTATGACGGGCAGCTTCTTTATCTGTTGCGAGATCATAAGATAAAGGTCCGTCGATGATACAACCGGTAATTTCACCATTTTCGTTCATCTTGGCAAGTTCGGCAGCTTCGACAGTTGCAGGCATTTTAGGGTTAACAACCTCAACGGCTGCAAGTGGAGCGACTTTAGGATTATCGATACCACATGCATGAGCAATTTCAACGGTGTTTCTTATGATATTAGCCTTGGTTTCAAGATCCGGATATGGAATAAATGCAACATCGGAAAGGAAGAGAAGTCCCTCGTGTCCTTTGATGTCAAAGATACATACATGAGAAAGAGTCTTGTCTGTTCTAAGACCAACTTCTTTGTCAAGAACACTCTTTAAGAATGACTTTGTATCAATAAGTCCCTTCATATACATATCAGCTTTACCGTCATGAACTAATTTAACAGCGGTAAGAGCAGCCTCATAATCATCTTTTACATCAATTATCTCATAACCGGAAAGATCCATATTAATAGAAGCGGCAACTTCCTTGATCTTGTCCTCATCTCCCACGAGAATTGCTTCTGCAATGTTACGTTTTTTGGCTTCTGCAACTGCCTCTAAAACAGCATCATCCTGAGCTACTGCAACAGCAACCTTTTTTGTACTGCAAGAAGCGACTTTGGCAAGAAGATCATCAAATGTTTTTGTCATTTTTCTTTTACCCCTTTTTCTTAGATTAGTGAGGAAGATTGAAAAAACTAAAGTTTGTTTTTCTTCCTTATTATATAAAAATTTCTCAAATATATTAACACCTGGATTAAGTTTGGTCAAGATATAACAGTCGGTATTTATATTTTGACACAAAGTGCCACAAAGTATTATTGGCGTGATTTGCGTGATGAAAACGCAATATATAGTGTTTATAATAAAAAAAATCGAGATAATTTGTGAAAAAATATAATAAAATGCTTTTCTTTTATAAATAACTATGATATACTTAACATAATTATTGTGCTTAAATGGTCTTTTTTGCGTGCATTTTTTAATAATATTTAGTATTTATAAGCATTAATGACCATGTTATGTTTATTGCATATTATGTTAATTTCAATAATTTAACAATATTTTAAGCATATATTTTATTAAGAAATCAGGCAATAATGACGATATTACAACATAGAGGTCTATAATTTTACAATAACATTACAAGAGGTGATTGGGATATGAATACTAAGAACAGACTTATTCAAAAATTATTAAGAGTAGCGAAGAAACACAAGGTATTGACCTATCCGGTTATTGCGCTTGTTGCAATAATCAGTGCAGTAAGTAATCTGTTTTCATGGGGAACAGGTGCGGGCAAACGTGTAGTTGCTGTTGTCATGGTTATGGTTATGTTAGTATCCCAATCTTATTTCCTTACCTCTTCAGCGACCGAGGCGATTGATGATGAACAGACAGCTCTTGTTCAGCAGGAACTTCAACAGGAAGAGATGAATAAGAAGCTCGAGTCTGAAGATAAAAAGGAATCAACTGAAGCCGCTACAGAGGCAACAACTGAGGTGGCTAAGAGTGATACATCCGCTAATGATGGTGAAGAGATTATAGATGATCAGGATATGAGTTCTGATGATGCCGCAACACAGGCCGTTGAACAGGATTATGCTGTTACAGATGGCGCGTCAAATGATAATACCGAAATATCCTCTGAAACAGGAGAGATTCTTGACACAGAGAATATTGATGAGTATTCAGAAATAGAAGATGAAGAAGTTGATTCTAAGTTAGAAGGTGAACAGATACAGGTCCGATATAAGTATACCGGTGAATCCGGTGAGGGAACGATAAACGGCACAAGTATAACATTTGATGAAAATGCAACAACATATTCATTATCAGATGCTTCATCTACCTTGGCAGCACTTAATAGCGAGACTAATAAAGCTGATTATTTTGGTGACTGTTATAATTATACAGGATGGTTTTATGATGAAAGTTGTTCAGATCCTGTAGATATAGCAAATGCAGATGCGTCAAAGATTAAAACAGTAGATGGAGCAAAAAGTTTTGTTCTTTATTCTAGTAGAACACTTACTAATTATAGAGTTACACTTGTTACCAATGGTGCTACAAATGGTCAGATATATGGTGAAATTATTGATAATAAAGATTATCTTGTTTCAGTTGAATCTCCTTCTATGACAATTACCAATCTGACTAAAACAGGATATGATGTTGCAACGCCAACAATTGAAGGTGGTAATGGTGAACCAAAAAAAATTGATGAAAAAACAGTTAATGCAACCTTTTATGGTCAGGGTTGTACAAGGACTGTAACTCTTAATTGGACTGGAAAAGAATATGATATTAATTACTCAAAAAATGAAGAAGATGTACCTGCGGAAACACAAACAGTTCATTATGATAATGAAGAAGAAACATTTATGTCAGGGGTTTCCTTTGTTGATCATAAAGACGGTTGGGAGTTTTCAGGATGGGAAATAGGTAATACAGGAGTTAAAGTTACAACTGATACGGCTGTGTATGATCATCAAGATAAGTTGTTTGACCACGGTGTGATTTTACATCCTACATATTCTTATGTTGATGTAGAGTATTCATCTACTCTTAAGGATACTTATGAATATAAAGAAGAAGTTAATGCAAATGCGGTTATTACTGCGCAATATAAAAATGGAGATTCTCCAAATTTTATTTATCATGTCGTTCAAACTGCAGCAGAAAAAGCAGAACTTGCATCATACGGGATTGAATTGAGTGGTGATGGAGATGGAAATGGAATTTTTGTAATATTTACGGATGGGTATCCCAAAAAGGTTACAAGTTCATCCGGTATTCCTGTTAAATTCTATGTTGAAGACACTTCTTTAGCACAGGCTGGTATGGAATCCAAATTATCTACACAGACATTTTATATTATTATTCAACCAAAGGTTGTAAGAATTGAAGATTCAAGTGCTAAGACGACAAAACCGTACGATGGTACAACAGACACTATCTTAACTTCCGGTGTACTGTCTACAAATATCGAAGGGGTAACTGTTAATATAGATACAACAAAAGCAAAATACAACTCTGAAGATGTTGCTACGGCAGATAGAATTGATTTATTGGATGCTTATAAGTCATTGTCGGTACCCGCTGGAGAAGACCCTGCTAATTATGTCTTGAATGATGTTGATAAATATATTAGTGCAACTATTACACCTCGTCCAATATTTATTAATACAACAGTTGAATTAAGTGAGATTGATAAAAAACTAGGCTATGTACGTGCGGGTGAGGAAAATCCGGATATTGATTTTGAAGAAGATACCAATGAAAGAACTGGTCAGATTGGTTTGATCAATGGTGACACGTTAGAGGATATTGGTGTTAGCGTGAATGTTTCACCTTCAAGAGATGGGAATCTTGAGGCAGAAGGTAAATATAATGTATTATTCACACAATCAGAATCGTCAAATTATTCAGTGAAGAAATCTAACGTTGCTGAGTTTACAGTCAAACATCAAGCGCCAACCGGATTATACCAATATGATGATGGCAAAGCTTTAGATGATTGGCATATCGCAGAAGATGGAGTGACTTTGAGCGCTAACAGCGGAAGTGGATATGATACGGTTTTGATTTCAAGAGATGGTGGTTCTACATTCCCGGAGAACAGTAATAAAGTAACTGAGGAAGATACCGGAAAGACTCTCTATATCAAACTTAAAGATTCATCAACCGGTGCTATAACTTCAGCAGAGCCATTTGATACATATTGTGATGCTACGCCACCTCAATATGTTGGCTATACAATTTCGGAAGTTTCATATGAAAGTGGTACAAAACCGGGATTGTATTTCCCAAGCATTGGTAGTGTCCTTGATTTTGGTACATATATTAAGTCTACAATGACTATTAGAATTCAATATAATTCTGATGATACATCAAAAGTACAGACTCTTCATTACGGTCTGTTCGGTGATTCTCCGGATACCAACGAAGTTCCATTTGATAACAACGGTTTTGCGGAAGTAACCATCGTAAGTGATGCAATTGAAAATGCTAATAATAAAGCAGGTATTATACAATGCTATGCAACGGATATTTCCGGTAACAGAAGTGTAGTTAAAGTTCTTAGTCCGCTAGATGATAATAATCTTTATGAGTGGAGTGTGGAAAATGGAGCTCCGGAAGTTGGCACATTGTTTGTATATGCAGGTGAGGATAAAAATACAATCGTTGCCGATCAAAGTGGAGTAGAAGAAAGTAATATGGCTTATTACAATCATTGTGAAGCCAGAGTTACTGTTTCTGATGCTGTTTCAGGTCTTGAGAAAATAGTCTGGAATATCAACGGAGTGGAATCAACAGAAGAAATCCATGATACAACCAAAAAATCATTAGGTACATATACTCATGGGATAACCGGTGCTAATTCCGAAGTATGTACCGTATTTGCAACTGTATATGATAATGCAGGTAATGATATAGAAACTAATAAGGTTACATTTAGATTAGATGATACTCCGCCAAATCTGTCTGTAGATTTTAATGATGACGTATGGAGTAGTGATACTACAATTTCATTTACTACTTCGGATGATTTAAGTGGTGTTGATTATGCTAAGGTAACAGATGCGGATGGCAATACAATCGATTGTAATCTTGGTAAACCTAACAGTAATGGTGAATATACCGCTTCTTTTGAAGCAGATAAGAAGGGAACATATTCTGTATTGGTAGCTGATAAGGCAGGTAATGTTTCTAACTGGACCAGTACAGTAACTAAGATTTCAACAGAAGTTCCGCCTTGCCCTACAATTACTGTCAAGCCGGAAGAAGCTAACGGTGAAAACGGATGGTTTAACGGAGAGGGAACAATACCTGTTGTAACAATTACCAATCCGCAGAAATCAGATGATAATACTCCGGTTATTACTCAGTATCGTATTTGGAAAGAAGGGGAGACCGGATATAATGACACAACAATAGATGGTGAATCCTTAGATGTTCCGCTTACTGACGAAGGTGTATTCAATATCAAAGCATGGACCAGAAGTGTATCAGGTATTGAGTGTGCAGAGTTTAATAATCATGTTGAAGTCGTCAAAGTAGATCGTACTGCACCGGATATAAGTATTAGTACAGAAAAGGGTGATGGTGCATCAGTAATAGTTCACTTTACTGTCTCTGATAATGTCAGTGGTGTTGATGACAGCAGTATTGCTGTAATGCATGGCGATAAGAGTGTTGATATCACTAAGGAAGAGACTGCTAACGGAGTGATAGGTACCTTTGAGATTACAGAAAAGGGTAATTATACAATTCAGGCAAAAGATAATGCCGGTAATGAATCGGATAAGGCTGCATTTACACCGATGTCCTTAAAGGTTAAGGCAGTTACCAATATTACTGATACCGGTGCTACAATTGGCGCTAATGTAATCAAGGGAACGTTTGATGTCAAATCCGTTTCTTTGGCTTACAGACCATATTCTGAAGAGAAATATACTGAAGCTGAAGCTATAGTTAATATTGATCCTGAGACAGGAAATGCTGCCGCATCAGCGGTACTTAGTGACCTGACACCTAATACACCTTATGTATTTAAGGTTACAGCGGTATCGGAAGCTAACGAGGTATTGGAATATGAAGGTTACTTCAAGACAATCTCTCCGGATCAGGGAGGTATAGCTATTACAGGTACTGCAAGATATGCAGATGAGTCTGCCGGTAATATAACGGTAGGAATATTTGAGGGTAATGTATGTCTCATGGCAGAGGAGATTGCTGCAGGAACTGAGTTCTCATTTATCAATATTCCGGATGGTAATTATAATATTACGGCTACTGATGGCAATTATTCAAAAACCACCAGATTACTTGTTGAGGATGGGATGGTAGTATATCCGACACAGTATATAGACCTTGTTCTTTCAGGACAGAATACTTCGGTAGTTATAACAACAGAGTCGACACCTAATATTACTGCGGACGATATGGATACGATTTTTGCCAGTGATAAGGTTAACTTCACACAGAAAGACAGTGATTTGATAGATGCGGGTGGTACTGTAGAATTTAAGTTATATGCTACATTGATGACGGTTTCCAGCGTTTCTGCCGATGAAATTTCTGCAATGTATGCCGTTACAGATAACAACAAAGTTGTTGGAGCATATCTTGATCTTTCACTTTATAAGATAGTTACTGATGCCAGTGGCGAAGTTGAGAGAAGCAGAGTGACAAATCTTGCAAATCCGGCACATATTTCAGTGACTATACCACTTGGTGAGCTTGCGGGTAAACCTGATTTGGAAGTTGTCAGAATTCATAATGATGGCGAGAACTTTATAGGTGCATCATTAACAGATCAGGACAGTAATCCTAATACATATACTATAACTACAGATCAATTTTCAACATATGCTGTATTATACAGTATTACAGGTGCAACCAGTGAGGAACCTACTACAGCAGCTACCGAGCAGCCGACTACCGCACCGGTTGATGTTACACCGTCAACAAAGACTGTTGTTGATCCGGGTACACAACAACCTACACCTTCTACTCAATATTCTTATGAGGATGAGGAAGATGATGACGAAGATGTGAAAGAAATCAAAGATAAGAAGACTAAACCGAAATCATCAAGCAGTACTTCGGTTGGTTCTCTTACAAGTTCAGGCTCGGCTAAGACAGGAGATGAGACTCCGATAGTTATTATGTTTGGTCTTATGATGATGTCTGTTTGTGGAATGATTGTACTTCGTAAGAAATCAAAGAAATTATAATTAAATATTGGAATTAATTTCCTTAATAAAAACAAGTTCCCTGCAAATACTATTTTCAAGACACAAGGATGTCTTAAATATTAATAGATTTGGAGGGAACTGTTATGTCTAACAATTCTAGTAAAAAGTCAGATGCAATGAACAGATTCAAAATGGAGTGTGCTTCAGAAGTAGGTGTCTCATTAAAGGATGGTTATAACGGAGATCTTACTTCTCGTGAGACAGGTTCTGTTGGTGGACAGATGACTAAGAAGCTTGTAGAGGCTCAGATGAATCAGATCGCAGGTAAGTAATACGTTATTTGTTAATTTAACTTAATGGGTAGTGTGTTATAGAATTAATATGATCTGAAAACCAAAAGGTCGTAATCTGCTTTTTATAAAAGTAGATTACGGCCTTTTCTTTTTAATGGCTGTTTTTAGAATCATCTTATGTGGTCGAATAATGGTGTGATTTAATGATTACGGTCTTTTTGATTTTTCTCTTTACATAATGGTGGTCTGCGTGATATAATGTACTGAATTGTGCAGACGGGAATGTTCTGCTTATAATATTATCATTTACACATGTTTTGTTTGAAATATATGAGGTGAATGAGAATCAAAAATACAAGATATATTTTAAGGAGGAATTGTTAAAGATGAATTTAACAGTGGAAAATTTAGAAAAGAATATGGCGAAGCTTACTATTACTGTACCGGCAGAGGATTTTATCGAGGGTATGAAGGCGTCGTATAACAAGAGAAAAGGTAAATTCTCAGTACCCGGTTTCCGTAAAGGTAAAGTTCCTCAGAACTATCTTGAGAAGGCATATGGTCCGGAACTTTTTTACGAAGATGCAGCTAATTCTTGTATAGATAAAACTTATTCAGATGCCATGGATGAAAGCGGTCTTGATATTGTATCACGTCCGGAAATCGATGTAACACAGATGGAGAAGGGTAAAGATTTCATTTACACAGCTCTTGTAGCAGTTAAGCCTGAAGTAACTCTTGGTGATTACAAGGGTGTTGAAATTGAGAAGATAGATGTAGAAGTTACAGATGAAGATGTCGAGGCAGCTCTTCTTAACGAGCAGAAGCAGAATGCGAGAAATGTACCTGTAGAGGACAGACCTGCTAAACTTGACGACGAAGTTTCATTAGATTTTGAAGGCTTTGTTGATGGAGTAGCTTTTGAAGGCGGTAAGGGTGAGAATTATCAGTTGAAACTTGGTTCACACTCATTTATTGACACTTTTGAAGATCAGATTGTTGGCAAGAACATCGGCGAAGAATTTGATGTTAATGTTACTTTCCCTGAAGATTATCAGGCAGAAGATCTTGCAGGCAAACCTGCTGTATTTAAGTGTAAGTTGAATGGTATCAAAGAGACACAGCTTCCTGAGTTGGATGATGATTTTGCTGCTGATGTTTCAGAATTTGATACTTTAGATGAATACAAAGAGGATTTGAAGGCAACACTCAAAGTTAGAAAAGAGAAAGAGGCTAAGAATGAAAAAGAAAGCCGTGTTGTAGATAAGATTATTGAAGGAGCACAGATGGATATTCCTGCTCCGATGTTAGACACACAGAAGGAACAGATGCTTAATGAATTCGCACAGCAATTAAGCTATCAGGGTCTTTCAATCGATCAGTATTTCCAGTTCTCAGGTATGACTAAAGAGAAATTCATGGAGACTTCTGAGCCTGAGGCAGAGAGAAGAATCAAGTCTCGTCTTGTATTAGAGGCTGTTGCAAAGGCTGAGAATATCGAAGTCTCTGAGGATGATTTAAATGCTGAGCTTGAGAAGATGGCAGAAACATATCAGATGGAGCCTGATAAGTTAAAAGATTTGGTGGGCAATTCGGAGAAAGAAGCAATCAAACTTGATATAGCTGTTCAGAAAGCTGTTGATCTGGTAAGAGATGCTGCTGTTGAAAAATAATTATAGTTAAGCGGTTATATTTGTATTCATAATATATTATATATTGATCATATTGTGCTTAGTTACATGAAATGTATTATAAGGAGGATATAAGCATGAGTTTAGTCCCTTATGTCATTGAGCAGACCAGCCGTGGTGAACGTTCTTATGACATTTATTCAAGATTACTTAAAGAACGTATTATTTTCCTAGGTGAAGAGGTTAATGATACAACAGCAAGTCTTGTGGTTGCACAGTTATTGTTCTTGGAGTCAGAAGATCCTAAGAAGGATATACATTTCTATATTAATAGTCCGGGAGGTTCTATTTCTGCCGGTTTCGCAATATTTGATACAATGAATTATATCAAATGCGATGTTTCAACAATTTGTATAGGAATGGCTGCCAGTATGGGAGCGTTTCTTCTTGCCGGTGGTGCACCGGGAAAACGTATGGCACTTCCTAACGCAGAGATAATGATTCATCAACCGATGGGTGGTATGCCTAGCGGAAGTCAGGCGAGTGATATGAAGATAGCTACAGAACATATTCTTCGCAAAAAGAAACAGTTAAATGAGATTCTTGCCCGTGAAACAGGTAAACCAATCGAGATAATTGAGAAAGATACGGACCGTGATAATTGGTTAAGTGCTGCTGAAGCTAAGGATTATGGTTTGATAGATGTTGTTATTGAAAATCGTGAAGAGGTTGAGAAATAATAAGAAATCGAGGTGTAGCAATGGCTATTCGTGGTGATGACAGAAGACCACTTAGGTGTTCATTCTGTAATAAGACACAGGATCAGGTAAGAAAACTAATTGCCGGTCAGAATGTGTATATTTGCGATGAATGTATTGAGGTTTGTTCAGAGATTATTGAAGATGAATTAGATGATTATGATAACTCTACAGAGATTAATCTTCTTAAACCGAAGGAGATCAAAGAATTTCTTGATCAGTATGTAATCGGTCAGGAGGAAGCTAAGAAAGTACTTTCTGTTGCAGTATATAATCATTATAAGAGAATACTGTCGGATAAAGACTTCGATGTTGAGTTGCAAAAGAGTAATATTATTATGGTAGGACCTACAGGTTCCGGTAAAACGTATCTGGCACAGACTCTTGCAAAACTTCTCAATGTTCCTTTCGCTATTGCAGATGCAACGGCTCTTACTGAGGCAGGTTATGTCGGAGAAGATGTTGAGAATATTCTTCTCAAGATTATACAGGCGGCTGACTATGATATAGACAGAGCTCAGCATGGAATCATTTATATTGATGAGATTGATAAGATTACTAAGAAATCTGAAAATGTTTCCATAACAAGAGATGTTTCCGGTGAAGGTGTTCAGCAGGCACTCCTTAAGATAATTGAGGGAACAGTAGCTTCAGTTCCACCACAGGGAGGAAGAAAACATCCTCATCAGGAATTTATTCAGATTGATACAACGAATATTCTATTTATATGTGGCGGTGCCTTTGACGGACTTGAAAAAGTTATTGAGAATCGTGTCGGTAAGAAATCCATTGGATTTGGTGCGGAATTAGCTGATAAGATGGAAGAGAATGTAGGCGAGATATTGAAACAGGTTACGCCTTCCGATTATGTCAAATATGGTCTTATCCCTGAGTTCATAGGTCGTGTACCTGTTACGGTCACTCTTGACCTGCTTGATGAAGATGCTCTTATGAGAATTCTTACTGAGCCTAAGAGTGCTATCTGTAAACAGTACAAGAAACTCTTTGAATTAGATGGGGTAGAGCTCGAATTTGAAGAGGAGGCTTTAAGAGCTATTGCCAAGGAGACTATGGAGAGAAAGACAGGTGCCAGAGGTCTTCGTTCAATAATAGAGAAGAGCGTGAATGAACTAATGTATGAGATTCCTTCCGATGAATCAATTGCAAAGTGCATAATTACAAAAGAAACTGTTGAGGGAACCGGACAGCCGGATATAGTATATTCCGATGTTCCAAGACCGAAGAAGACTTTTACCAAGCGACACGCTAAGAAAAACAGTGGAGAAATTGCATAAATGATATTTTAAGGGCTATTGGAATAATATACAATAGCCCTTTGTAAATAAATACTTGAGGTAAATATTATGGATTCAAATGATATATGGTTTCCACTTTTGGTATTGAGAGACTTAGTTTTAATGCCGGAGACAACCTTGCATCTTGATATTAAACAGAGTGGCTCGGTTGCAGGAGTAAATGCTGCACTTAGAGAAAATTCTGAGTTGTTTGTGGTTGCTGCAAGGCAAAACCCTATAACAAAAGATATAAAATTATCAGACATATACTCTGTCGGAACACTTGTTAAAGTTAAACAGATATATAAACTCCCCGGTGGAATAATAAGAGTTTTGATTGATGTATTTAATAGAGCTTATGTAAATGATATTAAGAAATCAGATGATTTTTACAGAGTATCAGCAGAAAGGATAATTGAAAACGAAGCGGATATTTCTGAAACCCAAGCGGAAGCAAGGCTTCGAATAATCAAAGACCTTACCGGAAGATGTGATAAACTAAAACTGTTTACTGAGGATAAGATATACGAAAATGTCCAAAAAATCAATCGGCTGAAATATCTTGTGGATATCATTGCGAGTACCGGGCTTCTTAAGTTTTCGGATAAACAATTATTGCTCGAAACTATTGATATTATTGAAAGAGCTGACAAATTGATATCCATGATGTCCAATGAGATATCTGTTGCCGAGATAAGGCTGGATATCGGTGAGAAGTTAAAGGACTGTGTAAGTGCAAATCAACGGGAATATGTATTGCGAGAACAGCTAAAACTTATTCACAAGGAACTTGGCGATGTTGATACAGACGATGAAGAAAAAAGATATATGGATATGCTTGATGAAGTTGATCCCCCTAAAGATGTCAGGGATAAACTTGAAAGAGAAATAAAGCGGTTTGCTAATCTATCATACTCTTCATCTGAAAGTGCCGTACTTAGAAATTATATAGAGACACTGCTTGAATATCCGTGGAATAAAGAGACTATAGAAAATAATGACCTTAACAAAATAATCAATAAATTAGAGGCTGATCATTATGGGCTTTCAAAGATTAAAGAACGGATAATTGATTATATGGCTGTCAGAATATTAAATGACAAGAAGGATGCTCCTATATTATGCCTCGTAGGACCTCCGGGAACAGGTAAAACTTCCATTGCACGTTCTATTGCTGATGCACTTAATAAAAAGTATGCAAGGATAGCCTTAGGGGGCGTCAGGGATGAAGCGGAAATAAGAGGTCACAGAAAGACATATATCGGTGCAATGCCGGGACGTATCGTCAATGCAATTTCGAAAACCGGAGTCAATAATCCACTAATTTTATTAGATGAGCTAGATAAGACCGGCAGTGATTACAAAGGGGCTGTTGCTTCTGCTTTATTAGAAGTTCTCGACAGTGAGCAGAACAAATATTTTACCGATCATTACTATGAAGTGCCGGTTGACCTTTCACATGTTCTTTTTATTGCAACTGCCAATGATGCCTCAGAAATACCGGATGCATTAAGGGATCGAATGGAGCTTATTGAAGTCAACAGTTATACAGAAAATGAAAAATTTCATATCGCAAAACTGTTTTTAATTCCTAAAAATCTGAAAAAGAACGGGTTATTAAAACGTCAATTTAAGATTACGGATGAAGGAATATATGAATTAATAAGACATTACACAAAAGAAGCCGGTGTAAGAAGATTAGAACAGTTACTTTCAAGATTGATGGCAAAGACCGCAAGGGGTGTATTGACAGGAGAGTATAAATCTATAACAATTACTCCGAAGAAAATTCATGATATGCTTGGAGTTCGTAAATTTAGCGATGAAGATACAGATTTGAATGCTAAGGTTGGAATAGTCAATGGTCTTGCATGGACGAAATTTGGCGGTGACACACTTTCAATTGAAGTTAATCTTTTGGAAGGAAAGGGAGCAATAGAGCTTACCGGAAATCTGGGAGATGTTATGAAAGAGTCTGCCCGTATTGCGCTTTCATGTGTCAGATCACTTCCGGAAATCAAGAAATTGCCGGATGAATATTTTGACAAACATATAGTTCATGTGCATGTTCCTGAAGGGGCAACTCCTAAGGATGGGCCTTCAGCAGGTATAACCATTGCTTTAGCGATATATTCTGCCCTGCTCAACCGTTCTGTAGATGGCAGTCTTGCGATGACAGGAGAGATTACGCTTAAGGGAAATGTTCTCCCTATCGGAGGATTAAAGGAAAAACTACTTGCTGCTAAAAATGCCGGAATGACCAGGGTACTTGTACCTGAAAAAAACAGAAAAAATATTTCTGAAATAGAAGCGGAGATAATAGATGGATTAGACATCAGGTATGTTAGCAGATTTGAAGAAGTGATAGAACAGGGTATAGTGAAAAGAACATTTTCTTTAAAGAGTCATTGAAGTGAAAACTTTTGAACATTTACCTATAATGTCTAATAGGCAATCAACTGTATAGATGAGTTTCGCAAAAACTCATATAATATATAACATATGGAGGAAAACAGATGGTTATCAAGAGTGCACGGTTAGAAACTGTGTGTGGAATTACAAGTACACTGCCGAAAAATGATAAGATAGAGATTGCATTTGCCGGAAAATCCAATGTTGGTAAATCATCTCTTATTAACGGACTTCTCAACAGAAAGGCATTGGCAAGAACTTCGGGCACACCGGGTAAAACACAGACAATCAATTTTTATAATATCAATGAATCCTTTTATTTTGTTGATCTTCCGGGATATGGTTATGCAAAGGTATCAATGAAAGAAAGAGAAAAATGGGGTAAGATGATAGAGAAATATCTCAACAATTCCCAAAGATTAGTTCTGGTATTTCTACTAATAGATATAAGGCATGAGCCTTCAGCAAATGATAAGATGATGTATGACTGGATAATTGAAAGTGGATTTTCGCCGGTAATAATAGCTACCAAGTTAGATAAGATAAAAAGATCCCAAATTCAAAAAAATGTTAGTATAATAAGAAAAACCCTTGGTATGGAATCTACTGATAATATCTTTACATTTTCGGCGCTTACCAAACAGGGAAGAGATGAGATATGGGAATTCATTGAGGCAAATATGTAGGTGTATCTATTGATAAAAATATAATAATTATAAGATTATGTTTAAAATGGCAGGTATCCGTCAGGATTCCTGCCATATTTCTGATATAAGGTATTGATAAATCTCTTCATTTTTGTCCCGCCAGGAATCGCATATATGGATTGCCTGATCTTTGGTGGGTACCGAAATTTTAATCTCTAACAAAGTCTGATTTCTTTCTTTAATACTGCACTGGGCAATATATTCATTACCTGACGGATAATAATCTGATGAAATTGCTGATTCATTACGAAGTTCAATCTTTTGTTCTTTGAGATAGTTGAGTATATCCATCTTGATAGAGTCGGCAATTTTGAATTCGAATAGTTCCACAGCTTCTTTGCCCTGTTCTGTAATCTCATAAAGTGTGTGATTTCTTTCGGTTCTTGGTTTGATAAAATCATTATCTGCAAGTTCATTTAACGCTATCTGCAAATGCAGTGCAGCACTGGTATTGAAGCCTAGTATGAAATCAGATATCTGAGAATTTGTCAGTGGAAAATCCACCCTGTCTAACATATATAAAATCATTAATTTGTATAAAACTAAACCTTCGCTTGTCATGAGTTCTCCCTGAAATTATATTAGTTTTATTATCAAATAGTTACATAAAGCGTAATGCACTAAGCTCGAAAATACCTCACTAAGTGCACCTGCATGCATGACTGTAACACTCATCTGCGCTCTAAAGAGCTTGATTCGTTAACAGTCATTGGATATTAGCTTTGACTGCTTCACTAACAACATCAGCAACTCTCGGATCAAATGCTTCAGGCATAATAAAATCCTCATTTAACTCCTCTTCTGATACAAGTCCGGCAAGTGCGATAGCGGCTGCAAGTTTCATTTTTTCAGTTATGATTGAAGCACGTCCCTCTAAAGCGCCTTTGAAGATTCCAGGAAATGCAACAACGTTATTGACCTGATTAGGAAAATCTGAACGTCCGGTACCAACAATTCGTGCGCCGGCTGCCTTGGCTTCATCAGGCATAATTTCCGGAACGGGATTGGCTAAAGCAAATAGGATAGGATCGGTATTCATTGAACGAACCATATCCTGAGTTACAATATTAGGAGCTGACACACCAATGAAGATATCAGCGCCGACCATAGCTTCAGAAAGACCACCGGTTTTATTTTCAAGGTTGGTTACTTTGGTCATTTCTTTCTGCATCCAATTAAGTCTTTCAGCATCTTTATGAATAATTCCCTTACTGTTAAGCATGGTAATATATTTGAAACCGTACGAAAGAAGTAGTTTTGTGATCGCAACTCCGGCAGAACCGGCACCGTTAACAACAATTCGGCATTCTTCCTTTTTCTTTCCGGTTATTCTAAGTGCGTTAATAATACCTGCAAGAACAACAATGGCAGTTCCATGTTGATCATCATGAAAAATTGGAATGTCTAATGCATCATTTAATCTTTGCTCAATCTCAAAACAACGGGGTGCTGATATATCTTCGAGATTAATACCGCCAAAGGCAGGAGCAATACGGATAACAGTGTCGACAATCTCATCTGTATCCTGCGTATCAAGGCAAATAGGAACAGCGTTAACATTACCAAAAGATTTGAAAAGAACAGCTTTACCTTCCATTACTGGCATTGCAGCTGCGGCTCCGATATTACCAAGACCTAATACGGCACTTCCATCGGAAACAACGGCGATGGTATTACCTTTTTGTGTATATTTATATACATCATCAGGATTGTCTGCTATTTTTCTGCAAGGTTCTGCAACACCCGGAGTATAAGCCAGTGAAAGATCTTCTCTGGTCTCAACGCTGCATTTTGGTATCGTATCCATCTTGCCTGCCCATTTTTCATGTAATTGTAAGGATTTCTCGTAAACGTCCATTATATATACCTCTTTTCGTAAAAATACTTGATAAAAATAGTGTAGCTTATGCGAACATGACACACCTTTGCTCATTTTATCATGTCGCCTTAAGGCTCCATGTGTTTTTTCGCAAAAGAACGTTTCATGCAAGCATGACGCACCTTTGCTCATTTTATCACGATAGATAGGGGTAATCAAGATGTGTTTTTGCGGAAATTAATTTTTGCGCGTTAAAGTGAGCCATGCGCAGACTATGTATAATGCTCGGTGAGAGCTTGCTCGCATAAGAGCATTTATACATTAGTCTGCATACGGCGAACGCCGCGACACCAAGCAGCTTTGCTGCGAAGGTATCGGCATGGCTCAGTATAGTGGTCGAAACTCTTATCATTTATTGACGCTT
>JAFUGT010000065.1 GCA_017469275.1 Lachnospiraceae bacterium | reverse complement strand
GAGCAGAGAAATTATTTCAGTTTCTATGATTTCGAATATTATCTGGATGTTACCGGGCAGGAGCAGCTTATGCCGGAGACAAAGCCTCTGTCTGAGGGCTTGAAGGAAGCTTATGAATGGTACAAGGATAATAAGGATATGGTGAATAAGTAACCATTTTTTGAGTATATTGATACTAATTTATAGAGAAATTGTTATATAATAATAATTCGGATGATTTTGTGTCATTATTCTAATATTGTTTGTTGTTATTAAGGGGAGGTAACAAATATGATTGAGCACAAAGAAGGACTTTATGTATTACATACAAAGAACACAACATACATGTTCAATGTGATGGATACCGGACACCTTGAACATCTGTATTACGGAAGAAGGATTAAGGTGGATATGGAGAGGGATAATGGCGGTGCGCTTCCATTTATGGAGAAGCACGCATTTCCACCCGGAAATACCAATCAGTATGATACAGAGCATGGAAGCTTTTCGTTAGAGGATATGTGCCTTGAGATGTCGTCTTATGGTAAGGGGGATATCAGGGAGCCATTTGTAGAGATAGTTCATGAAGATGGAAGTTACACTTCGGATTTTCTGTTTGATAAGGCAGAAGTTGCTAAGGGCAAAAAGGAGTTTGCCACACTTCCCGGCTCTTACGGTAATGATGATGAGGTTGAGACACTTGAGGTAACTCTTAAAGATAAGCAGTATGGCCTTTGTCTTGTTATGTCATACTATGTGTATGAGGACTGTGATGTTATTACAAGAAGCGCTAAACTAGTCAATAAAAGTGATAAGTCTGTGACAATTAAGCGCCTTATGAGTCTGTCTATGGATTATGATACTCCGGAGTATGTGTTTACAACATTTAACGGTGCATGGGCCAGGGAGATGAAGAGAACTGATACATTAATGAAGGCCGGTAAGCACGTTAATTATTCATACACAGGTTCATCGTCAAGCCGTGCAAATCCCTTTGTGATGCTTTCAAAGGAATCAACCTCAGAGGATTTTGGAGACTGTTACGGGTTTAATCTCATTTACAGTGGCAATCATTATGAGTGTGTGGAGGTTTCGGGATTTGGAAAGACAAGGATTGTTACAGGAATCAATCCACAGTCTTTCTCATGGGAGCTTACTGCGGGCAGCGAGTTCGAGGCACCGGAGGCTGTGATGGCTTATTCTCATGAGGGCTTTAACGGGATGAGTCAGCATATGCATAAGTTTGTCAGGGAGCATATTGTGAGAGGATATTGGAAAGACAGGGTAAGACCTGTACTGCTTAACAGCTGGGAGGCTGCTTACTTCGATATCAATGAGAGAAAGCTCCTTAATCTTGCCAAGGCGGGCAAGGAGGCTGGTATTGAGCTTTTCGTTATGGATGATGGGTGGTTCGGTGAGAGAAATGATGATTCGCATTCTCTTGGTGACTGGGATGTTAACGAGAAGAAACTTCCTAACGGAGTGGGTGGCCTTGCTTCTAAGATAAAGGAGCTTGGCATGGATTTCGGTATCTGGGTTGAACCGGAGATGGTAAATGTCAACAGTAAGTTATATGAGACTCACCCTGACTGGGTATTGCAGATTCCTGATAAACCTCATTCTGAGGGGAGAAATCAGAGAATACTTGATCTTTCGAAGATGGAAGTACAGGATTTCATAATTGAAAAGATGACCAAGGTATTCAAGAGTGGAGACATCTCTTATGTAAAATGGGATATGAACAGGACCTTTACAGATTATTATTCGCAGGGGGCTTCACCGGAAAAGCAGGGTGAGGTGGCTCATAGATATATGCTTGGTCTGTATCGCACAATGGGTGAGCTTACTAAGAGATTTCCGCATATACTTTTTGAGGGCTGTGCTGCCGGAGGCAACCGCTTTGATCTTGGAATACTTTCGTATTTTCCACAGATTTGGGCCAGTGATGATACGGATGCTTTGTGCCGCGTAGAGATTCAGACTAATTACAGCTATGGATATCCTATGTCGGTAGTAAGCGCCCATGTTTCTTCCTGTCCTAATCATCAGACGCTTAGAACAACACCGCTAGAGACAAGATTCAATGTGGCGGCATTTGGCGTATGTGGGTATGAATGTAATTTCTGTGATATGAAAAAAGAAGATTTAACTGCGGTTAAAATTCAGATAGAACTGTACAAGGAATGGCGGGAAGTGTTACAAAAGGGTAGTTTCTATCGTGGAAGGACCTTTTCGGGAGGACTTGAGAGTTCAGGAAGTGTTCTTGCTAAGAATAGCGGCAATGTAACAGAGTGGACTTGTGTGTCAGAAGACGGTAAGAAGGCTGTAGGTTTTGTTATGCAAAAGCTTGTTGCTCCCAATACCCAGTATGAGTATTTCAAAGCAAAGGGACTTGCTCCTGATAAGCGGTATCATTTTTACAACCGTTTTTTGAAATATAATGTCAAGAACTTCGGAGATCTGGTTAATACTGTGGCTCCGGTACACATCAAACAGGATTCTATTGCACATAATCTTGTGGCTAAGTTTGTTAAGATGGATGGAGAGACAGAGGACTGCTATGCTTACGGTGATGCGCTTATGTATTCGGGAGTGAAGCTAAAGCAGGCATTCGGCGGCACAGGCTACAGTGATGAGGTAAGGTATTATCAGGACTTTGGGTCTAGGATGTATTTCATGGAGGAAGAGTGAGTTAAACTTGCAGAAAGAATATAATATTATAAAAACATTATTTGGAGGTCATGATCATGAAGAGGACATTAGTAGTAGTTGATATGCAGAATGATTTCATTGATGGGGCACTTGGAACAAAGGAAGCGGTTGCTATTGTACCTGCAGTTAAAAAGAAAATTGAAGAATACAAGGAAAATGGAGATAAGATAATATTCACAAGAGATACTCACGGTGAAGATTATATGAAGACACAGGAGGGGAAGAGACTTCCTGTTCCACACTGTATCAAGGATACAGAGGGATGGCAGATTCGTGAGGTTTTGGATGCAGATAGTAATGCAGATAGAATTATAGACAAAGATAGATTCGGCTATACAGGATGGAGTGAGTTTAAGGCTGAAGATTTGGGAGACATTGAAGTTATCGGACTTTGTACAGATATATGTGTAGTGTCTAATGCCATTCTTCTAAAGGCAATATTCCCTGAAAATAAGATTTCTGTTGATGCTTCCTGCTGTGCGGGTGTAACACCGGAGGCACATGAGGCGGCACTTACTACAATGGCAAGCTGCCAGATTGAGATTATCAGATAAATTTCATCATAAGGAGGGGGATGAATGTATATTAACATGAATATTTTTAGAAGAATAAGATATATTCTGATACTTAGTATTGTTATATGTATATCATGGAACAGGTCTGCGGTATGTGCCAAGGAAGCAGATCTCAGTAAAGAAGAATATATCGAAAGAGTAGGAAAATTCGAGAAACTGGCCAATATGTTCAGAGCCTACGATAATATGGTATGGGATAACGGCAGTCGTCTCACTCCTTCGGAAAGAGCTAAGATAAAAACTATACTGGACGACAGATTAGAGAAAGCAAATGCATATGTCACATGGAAGAAAGTTGATGTTATCTATACTGTGATATCTGAATTGTTTGAATATGACGAGGAATTTGATCCAAGAAAAGTTAATACCTATAGAATGTTTTGTCCAAGTCCCAATCTACTGTTAAACGGTGTGCCGGATGAGAAAATAACTGCTAATACTGATATTATATGTCATATGATGCAGTGCTATCTTGTTTCATCCGGTATCGATGCATTAAAAATATCGGATAAAAGAGATGAAGCTGAATACAATATTATAGCTTATTATGCCAAAGAAGAGGAAACATGGATATATGTGGATCCGGCGGCGGCTCTTAAGGAAGGAAAAGAGGAGTTAGGCTTCACCGATTACAAATCATCTTATTCTAGGTTTAATAAGTATTTTCAGCCTGCCTGTGTAAGTTTTGGATATGATGATAAAGTGTGCAATACCAGAAGTATATATTTTGATAAGTCATCATATCTTGAAAGCATGAACAATCACTCAGGTTATGATTATCCTTTGATATATGATTCTGACAGTCAGAAAGTTATCATGACTGATTATTTCGGAAATCCTCTGCCTAACCACTCATATTACGGTTCTGTCGAAAAGACAGGGAACAATGGTGAGGTTACTACGGGTTGGCTTTCATGTACATCATTCTATTCAGGTGATCAGAATCTGTTGCATAAGGCATTTTATCAATTTGGAACTCCGGTACAGGGTTATATAACAATAGATGGAAAAGAGTACAATTTTACCTATGGCGGAGCGACAAGGTATCACCGCGCATGTTACATGGCTGAGGATTTTCTGGTTTGGGAGATATTAGAACCTGTGGATAAACCGAAGGATGAGGCTGATGCATATGCAAAATGGAGATTAGATAAGCTTGCTAATCTTGAAAAAGTTGTGGAAGGCATGCGTAAAGCGGGATACAGATATCAGCTTGACTACTCGGATGAAGAACTTGAATATCTAAAAGATGCTGCAGCTGAAGCCACTGATTTTTCGTATGTCAAAGCTAAGGCTGAAATTTATCAACCGCTTATAAGCATAGTCGGTATGAATATAGGGATTCCGAAAACTAAGGATGATGTGACTGAAGTACAGAAAGCTATTGCCATACTGGCATATATCAGAGAGCATCTTACATATGTTGGAGGTTCTGTTTCGTACGATGGCTACGTTGCGCTGACTAGTGGATATGCTACCTGTGCTCAATACTCTGAACTGTTTTCTGTTCTTTGTGAATTATCAGGAATCAGAACTGTTAAGATTATAGGTACACTTGGAAACAGACATGCTGTGTATGGTGACAATTATTCCGATCACGCATTTAATGCCGCATATCTGGATGGCACATGGTATTATACAGATCCGACTAATATCATAAATCTGTTCACAATGGATATCTATAGAGGATTGATTCCTCTTGGTCTGGTCAATGAATCGCAAAATGCTTCATTTCATATGGTATATCTTTCGAAAGATGATCTTATGAGAGAGGAAGCACATTACAGAATGGGTTATAATTGGGTATATGATTTCGATGAGTCCGGTAATCTTGGTGTGTACCTGTATAATTCTAATGGTGAGGTGGTGGTTAATGATAGAAATGACTACTTTCACACAGATTCCAGCGGAAAAAGAGAATCAATGATTGGATTTGTAAACTATGAAAAATCATTGGTCAACGACAATGGAGAAATAGAGAAATGGGAAGTAAAAACGTATCTTCAATGTGGTTTGCCTGTATATGGGAATTATAATGTTGATGGGACTGACTACAAATTTAACAGACAAAAAGATATTGGTAACGGAATTCCATATACACGTGATCATAGAATATCCGTATCGCCTTTATGGAAGCTTAATCTGAAGAATGGTATCGGTCCATATGAGTATACCGGAGAAGAGATATGCCCTAAACCGATTATAACGTATACTGTTAATGGCGTGGAAAAAGGTCTCACCGAGGGAGTAGATTACGAATTATCATATGATAACAATATCAAAGTTAATTCGAATTCCAATACCAAATCAACAATATATGTCACCGGTTTGGGTGAGTATGACTATGCGGCGGTAATCTATTTTACGATCAATCCATATAAGATAAAAGAAGAAGATGTAGTATGGCCGGAACAAAGAGATTTTACATGGAGTATTGATTACGACAAAGACGGTGGAATACCATCGGTAGAACCTTCGTTCAGTAATCCGTTGTTAGTCGGCAGTGCCAGTATAGAATACGGGCCGGTTACCTTTATGGATGATAGCAGAACGAAGATTTACTCTATAAATGGCACAGTTACGGTTAAGGGAACAGGTAATTGTACAGGAGAGGTGTCAAGAGATTTTACAACCTCCAAAGTTCCTATCACTGATGAAAATTCTTTCAGAATATCTTTGGATAAAAATGAATTTGTATATGATAATACTGATAAGAAACCTGAAGTGATCGTTGAATGGCTTGACGAAGACGGTAAAGTATACAGAAAGCTTGAAGGTGGAGATGAGATAGAAGCAGCCCTTAACAAAGACAAGGAATTCGTTGTTACATATGCTGATAATAAGAATGCAGGGGAATCAACAGTAACGGTAAAGGGACTTAGAAATTTTGAGGGCAGTCTTGAAAGAACATTCACGATTGATCAGGCTGACATATCAGATAATGAAGAAACGGTCGATATATTCAAGAATGCTGCTCCGAATCTTTCGTCATATACCGGATTGCCGGTTGAACCTTTGTTTAATGGTGTACAACAGTCCGACCAGACAACAGACCGCAGAATATATCTTACTGAAAACACAGATTATACAATAGAGTATTCCAACAATATTCATGCCGGAGAGGCAAAAGCAGTGATGAAAGGAATTGGTAACTATACCGGAGAGATTGAGCGCACATTTACTATTTCTCCGAAATTACTAAACAGTAGCAATATAAGTGTTTCGGCAAGAGAGACATCTTACAATGGTGAAATTCAGATGCCTGTAGTAACAGTTGATGATCTTATTGAAGGTGAAGATTACAGGGTTACTTGCAAGAAGTATGACAGTGCGACGGATTCATATGTTGATGAAAAACCTGTTGAAGTAGGAAGATATCTTATTGATGTTGTGCTCACCAATACAGATTATGAATTGACCGGTGACTGTAGCGTGGTATATACGATAACATCTTCGGGAAGTTCGGGAGAAGAAAGTCAGAATACATGTGTAAAACATCAGGTTTCTTTTGTGGCAGCAACAGTACCCGATTGTTTTAACAGCGGAAGCAAAGCACATTATGTATGTAATGTCTGCAAAAAGCTGTTCTATGATTCGGAAGCTGCTAATGAGGTCACGAACAAATTGGATCTGGTGATCTCACCTGATACCGATAACGGTCATGATTGGGGAGATTGGGAAGTGGTAAGAGCCGCTGATGCAGAAAATGAAGGATTAAAAAAGAGAGTCTGTAAGAATCTTTCAAGTCATGTTGAATACGCTGTGATTCCTAAAAAACCGGATACATCCGGGTCGGGTATCAATAACAACCCCGGTAATAGCAGTAATACCGATGACAAAGGCAGTGACAGTACAAGCGGAAGCGATACTGATAGCGGGAATCCTCAAATAACGTATAGTCAGGCAGAGATTGCAAAGCTGTCAAAATCAAAAGTTAAGATATTATCACTAAAAAATAATAAGAAAAAGTTAATTACCGTAAAGTGGAAAAAAGTAAGTAACGTTTCCGGGTATCAGGTTTCTTATGCTCTTAACAAGAAGTTTACTAAGAACAAAAGTACTAAGAATGTTAGAGGAACTGTTTTAAAGATCAAAGGACTGAAAAAAAGGAAAAAGTATTATGTTCGTGTTCGGGCATATATCGATTCTGATAATAAGATAGTTTACAGTAAGTGGAGTACTGTAAAGAAAATAAAGATAAAGAAATGATTGATTTATCTATAATAATGGTCAGAATATCACAAAAATAATGAATAGAATTATAAGTGAACTGAATTCATGGATAAAATGAAATCTTTTCATATTTTCACTTTACAAAAGTGTTTAACGTGTCTATAATGGCGATTGTGGGTGCGTTAAGCACTTTCTTTATGTGTAGAAAAAAGTATGAGGAGTGTTAAAAGTGAAAAACACAGTAGAGATCAGATGGCACGGTCGCGGTGGCCAGGGTGCCAAGTCGGCAGCGTTGATGCTTGCTGACGCAGCATTTATGACAGGAAAACATGTACAGGGATTTCCGGAGTATGGTCCGGAGCGTATGGGAGCACCGATTACGGCGTATAACCGTATAAGTGAAGACCCAATCAGGGTTCATTCTAATATATACGATCCTGATTATGTAGTGGTTGTGGATGAGACCTTGCTTGAGAGCGTGGATGTTACCGCCGGACTTAATCCGGAGGGCGCTATAGTCATCAACACAACAAAGAGCGCTGATGAGGTAAAACCATATCTCAAAGATTATCCGGGAAGAGTATATACATTAGATGCAAGAGAGATTTCAGAGAAATGTCTAGGAAGATATTTTCCGAATTCGCCAATGCTTGCAGCTATTGCAGCAATAAGTAAGGTTATGACAAAAGAAGATTTTTTCCGGGAGATGGAAGGGTCTTATAGACATAAATTTGCAAAGAAGCCTGAAGTTGTTGATGGAAACCTTGCGGCACTTCGTATGGCTTATGAGGAGGTGGAGTAAATGGCAGCAACAGATATAAGTAAGATTACAGAAAAGAGTCAGTGGCAGGACTTGACTGTTGGTAACCAGATATATGGCTCCGGAACATCAAAGGCTTTTCATACAGGAGAATGGAGAACGCAGACTCCTGTGTTTGCCAGTGATAAATGTAAGCAGTGTCTGTTATGCGTTCCGGTATGTCCGGACAGTTCAATTCCTGTTGTGGATTGCAAGAGACAGGACTTTGATTACGACCACTGTAAAGGATGTGGAATATGTGCAAAGGTTTGTCCCTTTGATGCTATTTCAATGAAGGAGGGACAATAATAATGGCAATAAGAGAGAGATTATCGGGAAATGAGGCAATCTCATTTGCAATCAAGCAGGTCAATCCTGACGTTATGCCGGCATTTCCTATCACACCATCAACAGAGATACCACAGTATGTTGCTAACTATATAGCAAATGGAGAGATGGATACAGATTTCATTCCGGTGGAGAGTGAGCATAGTTCCATGAGTGCTACCATCGGCGCATCGGCAGCAGGTGCCAGAGCGCTTACAGCCACATCTTCATGTGGACTTGCTCTTATGTGGGAAGAGTTATATGTGGCTGCTTCTAACCGCCTTCCGTTAGCATTATGTCTTGTAAATAGAGCACTTTCAGGTCCTATCAATATCAACTGTGACCATTCTGATTCCATGGGTGCAAGAGATACAGGCTTCATTCAGATATATGCTGAGAATAATCAGGAGGTATATGACAATTTCATTCAGGCATATAGGATTTCAGAGCATAAGGATGTACGACTTCCTATTATGATCTGTCAGGATGGCTTCATCACTTCCCATGCGGTTGAGAATATTGAGCTTCTTGAAGATGATAAGGTTAAGAACTTCGTAGGAGAATATAATCCGGAGAATTACCTTTTAAATGCAGAGCAGCCTATGGCGATGGGGCCTTATGCAGTTTCCAACTATTATATGGAGACAAAGATGGCACAGAATACAGCAATGCAAAATGCTAAGCAGGTAATTCTTGATGTTGGTAAAGAATTTGGAGAAATGTCAGGAAGAAACTATGGGTTCTTTGAGGAATATAGATTAGAAGATGCTGATTATGCATTTGTTATTATCGGATCTGCTGCAGGTACTTCTAAGGATGCAGTAGATAAATTAAGAGAAGAGGGCATGAAGGTCGGACTCCTTAAATTAAGGGTTTTCAGACCATTCCCGGATATTGAGATTGCAAAAGCGCTTTCAAATTGTAAGGCTGTTGCTATTATGGATAGAAGTGAGGGCTTCAGAAGTAAAGGCGGTCCTTTGGGCTCAGAGGTCAAAGCTGCTCTTTATGATTATGCTAAGAATGTGACAGCATTTAATCTCATATATGGTCTTGGTGGAAGAGACTTTACCGTTGAAGAGGCAGAAGGTATTTACAAAGAATTAGCCGGTTATGTAGAAGAGGGCAAATCTTTTGAGGAATACAGATATATCGGTCTGCGTGGTGAAAGTTATTCGGTGACCAGAACCGGTCAAAAAGGTTCGGTTAATGATATCAAGAGTGAGAGAGTATAAGGTAAGGAGACGGATGAGATGAGTTATAATTTTAAACAGGAAATGAATAAACCGGAACGTCTGGCTCCGGGACATAGAATGTGTGCAGGCTGTGGTGGTACAATTGCAGTTCGTGCTGTACTTCGTGCACTTCACGAGGGAGACAAAGCGGTTATAGGTAATGCTACAGGCTGTCTGGAAGTGTCAACATTTATGTATCCATATACAGCTTATGAAGACAGTTATATCCATAATGCATTTGAAAATGCAGGAGCTACCATGAGTGGTGTGGAGACTGCTTATAATGTATTAAAGCGTAAAGGTAAGATTGACGATACTTTCAAGTTCATTACCTTTGGTGGCGACGGTGGTACTTATGATATCGGACTTCAGTCACTTTCCGGTGCAATGGAGAGAAATCATGATTTTGTATATGTCTGTTATGATAATGGAGCATATATGAATACAGGTATTCAACGTTCTTCAGCTACACCTATGTATGCTGATACAACTACAACACCTGTGGGAAGCAAGTCGAATGGTAAGATGCAGAATCGTAAAGATTTGGCTACGATACTTGCAGCTCATGATATTCCGTATGTTGGTCAATCAACGCTTCTCGGCAACTTTAAGGATATTCATACTAAGGCAGAGAAAGCAATCTATACCGAAGGTGCTGCATTTCTTAACATTATGGCTCCATGTCCGAGAGGATGGAGATATCCTACGGAGGATATTATGGAGATATGTAAGTTAGGTGTGGAGACTTGTTACTGGCCTTTATTTGAGGTAGACCATGGTAAATGGATACTTAACTATGAGCCTAAGAAGAAGCTTCCAATCGAGGATTTCTTACGTCCACAGGGAAGATTTAAACACTTGTTCAAGAAGGGAAATGAAGATCTTATCGTTCAGTTCCAGGAAGAAGTTGACAGACGTTGGGAAGACCTTCTATACAGATGTGCAAGAGACTAAATAAATATATATTTGTTGCTGATTTGTTCGCCTTTATGGTACAATAAAAATGCTTTTATATAATGTGTAATAAAAGTAATATTACCTAGAGGAGAGGAGTTGTTTGATATGGGAAAAAATAAAAAAAATACTTTATTTGTCGGGATAAGTATATTATTTCTTTGTATCACATTACTAATTGGCAATAATGTAAAAGCACAGGATGCGGAGACGGGATACTGGTCACTCACATCAGGACCTGTAACGGAGGCGGGACTTGAAGAATATTATGGAGACTCTCATAAACTCAGTTATAAGGAAGATAAGGAAAATAATACTATAACGCATTTTAGAACTACTTCTTTTACATCTGATGCTTATGGATATGTTGAAGGTAATTTTATAACGACATATTCGCTGGCTCCGTCTAAGCTTGAAGCCGGTCAGACAGTATCTTTTGATATTTCTGCTTCCGTAGATAATAACATGAAAAATTATCTGTGTGGTAATTATGCAAACGTATATTTGAATGATTCAATAAGATTTTATCGTAAGAGTGATGACTCTTCTTACGGAACCAATCTTTCTATTACAACAGGACCAAACCACGTTTGGTCGGGAAGTGAGACGGTCTATTATAAAATACCTGCCGGCAAAAAAGAGGGTGATACTATAACCATTACTGCTGAGACCTCTCGCGGACAGGCAAGCATGGGGGTTTTGGTCGGGGGTATGACTACCAAGTGGACATACACCTGGGTTGCAATTAAAACTACAACACCGGAACCGGCTGCAAATGATCCAAAAACTTCTACAGATAATTCAGGGCAAAGTATTAAAAAGACAGAACCAACCGTTTCGATACCACAAAAAGGCATTGTCGCTAAAATTAAAAATGTTAAAGGTGCGAAAGCCAAGGTGACTGTTAAGGTAATTGACAATGTTTCCAAGTATCAGATTCGCTACAGAGTAGGCAGTGCTAAAAAATGGAAGAGTATGAAAGCGTCCGCTAAAAATACATTCACTTTGAAGGTCAAGAAAGGGAAAATTGTATATGTACAAGCCAGATACAGCAATGCTGCAGGTGCTGGAAAATGGGGAAAGACAAAAAAGTTTAAGACAGACAGAAAATGATAGAAAAAGCGGGTATGGAACTATTCGTTCCATACCCACTTTCTTTTTTACAGATATATTTACAGCTTTTGTATTCTTTATATCCATCGCGTTTAGTGTGAATAAGGTTTAAATCTGCTTATTTTTAGGAGTGTCCAGAAGCCATTTCCAGGCAGGAACTACTGAAATTGGTATGCCCTCACATTCCAGAAAAGATTCTTAACTGTTTGTGATGATAAGGCATTTTGAATCAGGAATAAATTTGTGAAGCTTAACAAAAGCTCTGGTCTCACGTTCTCTGGTATCCATATCATCTAGAACCTGCAAACATACCTGTATAGCAAGCTTTTCGGTAGGAACATAGAAATCGATTTCGACATTGCTCTCAAAATAGAATACATTCTCAATTTTATAGCGTCTGATTAGTTCTATGGCAATAAGATTTTCTAACTGAGCAGATTTGCAATCAAGTAACATCAATCCGATAAGACCAGTATCCATAAAGTAGTATTTGGGAGATGTCTCTTTCTGAACAAGCTTTGCAGCATAGTTTTTAAGTGGGAATATGAGATAGGATTCAGTCATATAGCCTACATAATTAATGACAGTCTGCTTGCCAAGTGCAGTTCCCGCACTCTTAACAATGTTAGTCAGTCTTGTAAATGATAATGGTTTATTAATGGATTCTGCTAATTTCTTCAATATAAGTTTAATGGCAAAATCATTTGTGATCTTATTTCTTGTAATAATATCACCAAGGTAGATTGTTTGATAAATGCTGCTTAGAAAGGTTCTTTTATTTTTGATTTCTACAAGTTCAGGGAATGCACCAAAGGTTATATATTCATTGTATTGTGAAATTACATCGGCTTTTTCGCTTGTACTAATGGTATCTAAATAATTCATTTCTTTTCCGTTTGCAATCAGATATTCAGCAAAGGAGTATGGGAAAATGTGCATGATGACAAAACGTCCGCCTAATGTGGATGCAATCTCACTGCTGAGCATTTTGCTGTTACTTCCGGTAATGCTTACTTTATATTTCATATCTGCAATTCTGCGTACGAATTTTTCCCATCCATCAATGTTTTGAATCTCATCAAGAAAAAGATAAGGCTTAATACCTGCTTCGGCTAGCTCTATTCCGATTTCCAGAATAGTATTCAGATCGTCAACTGTCATTTCCAAAAGACGTTCATCTTCAAAATTAACATAGACAATCTGCGATAATGGAATACCTTTATCAAGCAAACCTTTGATTTGCTGATACATCATATAAGACTTTCCTGTTCTTCTGATGCCTACAAAACAATAGTTTACATTTTCCTCTAAAGAATAATGTCTGGCTATCAAAGGGTTATTCAGGTAGATTTCTTTTTGATCAACCATAATCTGTTTTATGGTATCTCTGTTCATGACCACACCTCCAATCTGTAAAACAATTATACAAAAATTCTGTCTTGATTACAAGACAAAAATGGAGTAAAAATGTTCTGATGAGTGAAATATGGTTAGTATATCCCAAATATTAATTATTTATGATTAAAAGATTTAATGATGTGTAGGAAGAAAGAAAATTAAGGTAACAATAAAATAATCATAATAAAAATCCGGTATAGCCTGCATTATTCAGGCTATACCGGATTTTTGGTTATATATATTGTTATTACTTAAATGATGCAGAAAATTTTTGCTTTGCCTCATCGATTTTTTTCTGTTCAGCTTCCGGTGTAGGATAGTAGCCTCTCTCATGCATGGAGTTGAATACTTCCTGCTGCATAGTGTGCTCCTCTGCGAGAATATCCAACATAGTGTTTCTAAGATCCTCGTGTAAACACTCATTGGAAAATGTGTTGTAATTATCTGTACAATGTTTTTGAGTTGACAGGGCATCTCCTAAAATGTCCTTTTCCTGTAACTGTGCCATAATCTTACTCCTCCTTAACTTAAATGACTGTAGAGCTTGTTGAAATGGGATTGATGTCTTGTTGCGATGTCCTGCATTTCGCTCTTTACTGTTGAATCAGTTGCCTGTTCTGCGAGATTTTCAAATTTTTTCACCAGAAGTTCTTCTTCCGACAAAAGTGCATTGAGTGAAGATAATTCTTTTTCTGTTAATTTACTCATGGTAATACTCCTTTCAAATTTCTCGTAAACTTAATTTACGGTTATTTAGAGTATGGACATGAAAATTTTGTTTTATACAAACAAATTTACTGAAACATATATTTTCTTATAGTTTCAAAATCCGCAGGCCCGATATCCACCAGGGCTTTGTGAAAATCGTTATCCGTATAGTTTTCCATCTTCAAATTCCTGTATTCCTGTTTAAGATCTTCTATCTCAAGATATCCTATAAAATAACTTAAGTAATTTCCCGGGGATTCCACAACATATGAGTAAATGTCCGGAGCGTAGTAGCTGTTAAAGCCAAGTTCTTCGAAGTATCTACAGGTATCTTCTAGTGTCCAACCCTCATAATTAACTCCAATATCAATTCTTGTGGAGAGTGCAAGATTGATTATCGCATCAGAGCGGTAGAGTATAGGAAGACTTTCTTTATATTTTGTATAGTTGATAAGAGAAAAAGAATTTAATTCCACATATGTAGCCCAACCCTCAACATAACCGGGATAGTCAAGGATTTGCCTGATAGGAGCAGGATTTAATGAGTTGAAATAAACCGTTTGATAGAGATGCCCGGGAAATCCTTCATGAGCGAGAGTGGTGAAAAGGTTACCATTTTCTTCACTGGTATATAACGGATTAATATATATGGTGTTATTCTCGTAATCATCTATTGCGGGAATCATGTAAAATGCAGGACTAACCATTTCGGCAAGAGCGCCCGGAACTGTTTTAACATTATAACCCACAGATGATTTGAGTATAGGATAATCATCACGAATCATAAGCGAAAGAGCATCTAAGATTCCTTCAGGTGAATGGTAGCCGGTTTCAACAGGATGGTCGCAGTAGTACATGTAAGCGTCGGTATCAGTTGTGGCGATTCGTAGTACATCGGAAAGGGCATTGTTAAGCGATTTGTCAGTTAATTCGGTAAGCTCAGGGACGGTTTTGTCAGAGCCTGTGAGATTCTTAACAACTAATTGATAATACTCTTTGCCTTTAGGGTAAATACAGATTCCATAGGGAATATCTTTGGCGGGAAGGTCGGGATGTGGAAAATTATCGCTTAAAGTTGTTTTGGCATGTATATATTTTAATAATCTCTCGTAGGCAGGCACAATATAATAGTTGACATAATATTTATTATTCGAGATATATTTACTGCGTTCTTTTTGAGTTAAGCCTTCTGTGTGTTTCGTTCTCTCTTCAAAAGTAGTAATGAAACAATTATTATCAGTCTTAAGGTTTTTGATAAAATCGGTAAGTTGATTTTCGGTCTGTTTTAGCATAAATACCGGGGTTCCCATATCATGTTTGATACGTTCATTTTCATATTTTATTATATTGTCAAAGAAAGTCGGGACTTGTTTGAACAAAGTTAGATAGGTTTCGATGTCTGAAGTTGTGTTAAGGGGAAATTCAGAGAATGTTACAGGAAGATTAGCAGCAACACCTGTGGTCTTGCCCAGAAGAGATTCATAATAAGGATAATCATAAAAATCATAGCTTGACTTCAAATATTTTTGGATAAGGTCATAGGTTATCCGGTCATTTACTGATAAATCATCATTTTTAAATGAAGTTAATTTTTCAGATATTTTAGAGATTTTTTTCTTTGAAATATTATTATTATAATCAGAAGCATAATCTTTATAAGAAAAATCGGTCAAAACAGGATTAAGCACAGGAATGTTATAATTTTCAGGATGGCGTAGGTTATAGGCTGTTGTTATTGAATTTGAGGTAACTTCATATCTGAATAAGTCATCCTGAAATGAGTTGAAAGAATCTGCTTTTCTAATATTTGATAACATTTTTTTTCGATAGATGGACGAATCTTGATTATCAAATACAGTCAGCGTTATAAATGATACGGTTACGGCCAGTAGCATTACAAATATATAATTCTTATTTTTACGAATATGTTCCTTTATCCAGGTAAGAAAGCCCATAGTGATACTCCGGGAAGATATGCTTTATATAATTTATGAAAAAATAGGTTATTATATGAATTGTTTTATATCTAGAAGGCTATTATAATAATTACTCATGGGAATATTTTAAAAATAATGATTTGAACGAATATAGAAAATATAACGAGGTCTTTAGAATGAAGAACTTTTTTAAATATGTAACTGATCTGCCAGAAGGAAGTGGATTTGAAATGTTTGGTTTATGCCATATCATATGGCTTATCTTAATTGCAGCATTTTCCATCAACTTCGCTAATTTATATAAAAATGCTGTAATAACAGGTGATCATTCTTATAAGGATAAAGGAACATCATTGAATAAATCCGTGAGCAGGATATTAGATAGAAAAAAAATACGACTAATAATCGGATTTCTTATGCCGGCAATATCTATATATCGTGACATGGTTCTGATATTGACCGGTCATTTTGACAGATACTATCTACCATTTCATCTCTGTGGTATGGCGTTATGGATAGGAGCTGTTTATTGCTTTACAGGTTGGAGATTTGTCGGTGTGATATATGTATCTTTATGTGTGCCGGGAGCAATGAGTGCTCTGATATTTCCCGACTGGGTGGATTATCCTTTGTGGAATTACATGCATATTCATGATTTTATCTCTCATGGTTTAATTGTAGCGTGGGGGATTTGCCTGCTTGTTTCAGGAGAAGTGGTGCCTAAGTTTATAGAACTGTGGATGCCGATGTTGTTTGGGTTTGTTGGAATAGCGTGTATGATGCCTGTTAATAAGCTGCTTGGTACAAATTACTGGTTTTTGAATGTCCCATCTCCGGGCTCTCCGTTGGTAATGATAATGAATATAACCGGAGAAAAATTGTATGTGCCGGGTTATATATTGTTTGTTATATGTGTAGTATTTATATGGATAGCTATAATAAATGGCATAAAGTATTTGGAAGGTAATGGAAAACAATGTTGAAAAGGAGATTTGATTATACTATAATGTTAGCGATACAATATTAAAATACAAAAATATGTTCTTGTATTCTAAAATTTAAAAAACTATGTTATAATAATATATATTTTTTGGCGCTGCTAATAAGGAGGATAAAAATGCAGGATCAGTATGGAATCGATCAATATGTAAGGAGTATACCGGATTTTCCGGAACCGGGGATTATTTTTAGAGATATAACATCTATTCTTCAAGATCCCGATGGACTTAAAAAATCTATAGATGGAATTATAGAAAATCTTAAAGGTGTAGATTTTGACGTTGTTCTGGGACCGGAGTCAAGAGGATTTATATTCGGTATGCCTGTTGCATATGCATATCATAAGGGCTTTGTTCCGGTAAGAAAAAAAGGAAAGTTACCTTGTGAGACAATAGAAAAGGAATACGCCCTTGAGTATGGAACTGCCGTTATTGAGATGCACAAAGATGCGATAAAACCGGGAGATAAGGTTGTTATTGTAGATGATCTTATAGCGACCGGAGGAACGATAGAGGCTATTATCGAAATGGTTGAATCACTTGGCGGAGAAGTAGTAAAGATAGAATTTGTTATGGAGCTTGCAGGTCTTAAGGGTAGAGATAGATTATCTAAGTATGACATTGATTCACTTTTAATCTATGATGGTAAATGATGATTTGACAATTACCTATTAACTTAATTTTATAGAAAGGAGCAATGACAATGAGCATGATTATTGGTTCGGAGGTTTTATGTTGGCTTTTGTTGGCAGCGATTTTTATAGTAATAGAGATAATAAGCCTCGGACTTACTACAATATGGTTTGCCGGAGGTGCATTTGTAGCTGCCATAGCAGCTCTTTGTGGTGCTAATCTGGTTGTTCAGATTATTCTTTTTGTTGTTGTAGCGGTAGCACTGCTTGCATTTACAAGACCATGGGCGATTAAACATCTTGATTCCAAGACAGAAAAAACCAATGTAGAAGCGCTGGTGGGACAGAACGCGGTCGTTATTGAGGAAATCAATAATATCAAAGAGACCGGTAGAGCTAAGATTAACGGAATGGAATGGACAGCGAGAACAAAAAATGACGGCGAGGTCATTCAGGAAGGCTATGTGGCACATATCTTAGAGATTCAAGGGGTCAAGTTGATTGTTGAGAAAGCAGACGAAGATAAACTTACAGAAGAAATTATTTCTGAAGTTTAATCTTATATAATAATTATTAAAAGGAGATTATATTTATGGGAGCAGGTTTTGGTTTTTTGGTATTTTTATTATTTATTGTTGTAATAATAGTGATGAGCAGTATACGAATAGTTCCTCAGGCTCATGCTTATGTTATTGAACGTCTTGGAACCTATACCGGTACATGGTCAGTGGGTATGCATCTTAAGATGCCGTTAATTGATAAGGTGGCAAAGAGAGTTACACTTAAGGAGCAGGTTGTTGATTTTGCACCGCAGCCCGTTATCACTAAAGATAACGTTACTATGAGAATTGATACGGTTGTATTTTTCCAGATTACAGATCCGAAACTTTTCTGTTACGGTGTTGAGAATCCGATTATGGCAATTGAGAACTTAACAGCAACAACACTTCGTAACATTATTGGTGATCTTGAGTTAGACCAGACACTTACTTCAAGAGAGACAATTAATACCAAGATGAGAGCGACCCTTGATGAGGCGACAGACCCATGGGGAATCAAAGTTAATCGTGTGGAGCTTAAGAATATCATTCCTCCGGCAGCTATTCAGGATGCCATGGAGAAGCAGATGAAGGCAGAGCGTGAACGTCGTGAGCAGATTCTGATCGCAGAAGGTGAGAAGAAATCAGCAATCCTTCGTGCTAAAGGACATAAGGAATCTGTTATTCTTGAAGCGGAAGCTGAGAAGCAGTCAGCAATTCTTCGTGCTGAGGCTAAGAAGGAAGCAACTATTCGCGAGGCTGAAGGTCAGGCTGAAGCTATTATAGCAATTCAGAAGGCTAATGCAGATGGTATTACTTTACTTAATGAGTCTGCACCAAGCAATGCTGTTATTAAGTTAAAGAGTCTTGAGGCATTTGGCAAAGCTGCTGACGGTAAGGCTACTAAGATAATCATTCCTTCTGAGATTCAGGGATTAGCAGGACTTGCAAAGTCTGTAGTTGAAGTTGGTAAGGAAACACCGGCTCAATAAAATAGTATTTATTTTTACAAACAGGTAGCTTATAGTAGATATGTATAAAGTTAAAGAGGTCATTTAAGGATGACCTCTTTATTTTTTTATGGACTAACAAAAACTATTGCATTATAATGAATATATTATTTTTATTACAGAACTTTTTATCAAATAATTCATTTATCAATAATAGGTTGTTGACTAATAGTCAGGAGGGGATATCTTGAAGTGGAAGTTCAATAACAAATATGTAAAATTGGGCGCCACAGCATTAGTGGTAATAATATTGTCATTGTTGTTCAACTATTCATTGGAACACAAGACAGAATATCAACGGTTTCAGACAATGATAAGGAACACGATGTTTCCGATTGTAATAGGTTTCGTGCTTGCATATCTGCTTAACCCTGTACTCAATTTCTTTGAGCATTATATGTTTACTCCAATCGGTAACGTTATATTTAAAGATAAAAACGATACAGGTAAATTTTCAAGAGGTTTGGGATTAATATTCACATTAGTTCTGTTGCTGTTGTTTATAATCGGTGGTCTTTATCTGGTTATTCCCCAGATATATCAATCATTGGTTAAGATTGTTAAAGAAGCACCTAATTACTATAATCATATCTCCGAGTGGATAATGTCTTTCGACAAGAAAAATTCAGAAGTTAGTCAATACCTTCTTATTGCATCGGAAAGAATATATTCTCAGGCTATTGACTATCTTAATAATGATGTATTGCCTAATATGGATAAGATTATTGCCGGCATAACAAGTGGTATAGTAGGTGGATTGAAGTTAATGCTAAATGTAATTCTTGCGATAATTATATCTGTATATGTTTTGTTTGAAAAAGAAGTTCTTGTGGCAGGAGTGAAGAAACTTACATATAGTTTTTTTGATATTAATTTAGCTAATCAGTTGATACGCAGTGTCAGGTTTATGGATCAGGTGTTTGGAGGGTTCATTAGTGGGAAGATAATTGATTCATTTATCATAGGTCTTATATGTTACATATTTATGACAATTGTACAGTTTGATTATCCGGTATTGATTAGTATCATTATTGGAACGACGAATATTATTCCATATTTTGGACCATTTATCGGGGCTATACCTTCGGTATTGATATTGATGTTGGTAGATTTGAAATCCGGTATTATATTTGCAGTTTTTGTACTGATATTGCAGCAGGTGGACGGCAATATTATCGGTCCGGTCATATTGGGTGACAGACTTAATCTGTCCAGCATGTGGATACTTTTTGCTATTCTTGTGGGTGGAGGATTTTTCGGAGTTGCAGGTATGATTCTCGGAGCCCCCTGTTTTGCATGTTTGTATGCTCTTGTAGGTACTATATGCAGAACTAAACTATCAGGAAAAGAACTTCCTGTTGATTCCGACAGTTACTATGATGTTGATTATATCAATCCCGGAACTAATAAGATTGTAGCTATAGATCATGCTTTGGTAAAGAAAGGTACAGCGATATTTTCTTTTGATAAGCACAAGAAGGAAGAAGCGGCTAAGAGAAAAGAGGAAAGTGAGAAGATAAGAAGGCAGGAAGAAAAAAATTACCGTGAAACCATAAAAAATAAAAAGGCAGAGTACGATAAAAAAACTGATAGAAAATCTAAGCTGACAGATGCACAAAATAGAGCGGAAAGAGATTTTGAAAACGTTAGTGATGACAATAAAGACGCCCCAAATGATGATCAGGCATAATTGAGTATAATGCTGAAGTTTAACCGGCAGCTTATGCAAACCGGTTAAGTTCAGGATTGTAATGGTAATCAATTGAAGACAGTTTGTGTTCTATTGCTGCAGCATCTAATTCCAGATCATCGCACATTTTGGTAAAATCGGAATATTCATCACGCAGCTTTGTGTTGATATAGCTTAGAAGTATCATTGGATCAGTAGGTAAATTAGTCATATGAATTTTCCTTTCTAATGTAATTCTGTTCAAATCACTTTATATGTGGTATATTATACATGGAAGTATATATATCATACATGGAAGTATATATAGCATAAGCGAGTGTTTTTTTGCGCCAAGGATGGCGCAATTACGATGCTTATGATATAATGCAATTTAATTTGCAATATGTCAAGTGCAAATGATAAACTGAATTATTAAAGTAATTATTTTAAAGAAAGAGAGATGCTATACATAATGAAACAATTTGAAGGATATACTTATGTGGATGGCGGTGTTTGTGCTGCTAAGGGTTTCAAAGCCAATGGAGTTTACAGTGGAATTGATAAGGCAATGAAAGCCGCACATGAAATGGATCTTGATGCAAATGGTATTGATGGTAATTCTGACAAGAATGATCTGGGAATGGTGGTAAGTGATGCCGTATGTAATACAGCAGCGGTCTATACCACTAATAAAGTTAAGGGAGCTCCAATTCTTGTTACTAAAAAAAATCTTGAAAAGACAGGAGGCAGGGCAAAAGCTGTTATTGTTAATTCAAAGAATGCAAATACCTGTAATAGGGATGGAGAGCAGACAGCTGCTAAAATGTGTGAGCTTACAGCAGATGTGCTTGGAATTGATGCAGAAGAAGTTGTAGTTGCTTCCACAGGAGTTATAGGTATTGCACTTCCTATTAAGCCTATTGAAGATAATATTAAGAGGCTGGCTGACGGTCTTTCTTAT
>JAFUGT010000001.1 GCA_017469275.1 Lachnospiraceae bacterium | reverse complement strand
GATTGTTTTATATTTTTTAATCTATTTACTAAGGAGGAACGGATCATGAGAAGGAATTATGCTCGTTATAAACTTGGAAAAACAATTATTATTGCGTTGGTGTTGGGTTCATTTACATTAATGCCACATTTATATGTTGGAGCAACGAATACCGACACTGATATATCTGAGAAGACCGGAGCCATAACTACAGACAAAACTTCTGACACGACACAGACAAACACTAAGACCCTGTCGGAGAAGGCGGGTTTTAATAGTGTAAAGGTATCTGAAAGTGGAATTGTTACTCTTTCCGTCAGTGAGAATGGTAATGTGAATAATAACTGGTATTATGGTGATTATTATGATGACGATGATTATTCTTCATATTATCCTTCAAAGTGTGAACTTTTTCGTTCTGAAAAAGAAGATGGAGATTACAAACTTGTAACAACCAAAGAGCTTAGCAGGAAAAATTATGATGTTGATATGGTTGATAATACTGCGACGTCGGGGAATGTATATTATTATAAGGTGCGATATATTGATGATTCGACAAAGACGACTGCATATGGAGAATATAGCAGCCCGCTTAAGGTGGCAGTTGTGACGACTCCGAGTTCTATTAAAAATGTTAGGGCAACAAAAGCAAAAACATTTACAATCAAATGGAATTCGGTATCCGGGATTGATGGATATAATATATATATGAAGGAATTTGATAATGAATTGCTTGTCTCTTTGCACACATATAGTTCTTTAGAAACTGATGGGATTGAATCTAATGATTTTGTGCCGGCTGAAGTAAAGAGTATGCCTTATGAATATGTAGGTTCGGTATCGGCAGAAAAAAAGAGTTTCAAATATAAGAAGGCTTCCCATGGCAAAGGCTATCTATTTGCTATCAGAACATATAAGAATGTAAATGGTGAGAAAGTTGAAAGTACTACTATGTATGCTTCTCATGGAGTTATGGATTATTATTTCTGTTATAATGCAGAAAACACAAAGTTTAATTACAAGTGGCCAAAGTCTGAGAGTCAGGCGAGAAAAGCATGTAAGCAGATTACCGTTAAGGTATGGGATTTCAAGAATCATGCTAAACATTCAGGCGCGAAACGTTCAAGAACCTTATGGATAACAGTCAACAAGAAATATGCTGCGACTATCAAGCAGATATATAAGGAGTTGTATAAGGATAAGTCAAAACCTCCAATCTATGAAGCCGGTTCTTACAGGTGGCGTCCGGAGGAATCCACCTGGTCATATCACACAGTAGGTACAGCGATAGATATGAATTGTAACGAAAATCCTATGTACAGGTTCACCTATAAAAAGAATGGAAAGGTTAAGAAGAAGATAATAGTGGGTTCTTTCTATAAACCTAAGAGTAATCCCTATTCCTTCCCTAGAAACGGAGTGGTAGAGAAAACTTTTGCAAAGTATGGATTTGTCAGACTTGAGAATGACCTTATGCATTTTAACGCTGACTATGTATCATCGAGTTCAAATTACTAAAATGACATAGAACAATATGCCTTATTGTATATATTTAATAAAATTGAAAAAATACTTTTCATATATAAGAAAAAAGGTTATAATGTACAAGATTTATGACATGGGAAAGAGGTAAAGATATGTACAAGATTGTTAAAAAACAAGTACTCAATCCTACGGTTACGCGTATGGAGATTGAAGCACCCTTAGTAGCTAAGAAAGCAAAAGCGGGACAATTTATCATTATTCGTGCAAAAGATGACAGTGAGAGAATTCCGCTTACCATTGCCGGCTATGATCGTGATAAAGGAACTGTGGATATTATATTCCAGATTGTTGGTGCGGCTACGGAGATTCTTAATTCATTAAATGAAAATGATTATGTTCAGGATTTTGTTGGACCACTTGGCAAAGCGACGGAGATAGAAGGTCTTAAGAAAGTCGCTGTTGTTGGAGGTGGTGTTGGCTGCGCTATAGCATATCCTGTTGCAAAGGCACTTCATGAGCAGGGATGTGAGGTTACCTCTATTGTCGGTTTCAGAAATAAAGATTTGATTATTTTAGAGGATGAATTCAAGGCAGTAAGTTCTGATTACATATTAATGACTGATGATGGTTCGGCCGGAGACAAAGGTCTTGTTACGGAACCGCTTGACAAATTATTGGCGGCAGGCGAGAAATTCGATGAGGTTATAACTATCGGACCGCTTATCATGATGAAGTTTGTTGTGGCTACAACTAAAAAATATGATGTTAAGACAATTGTAAGTATGAATCCTATCATGGTAGATGGTACCGGTATGTGTGGCGGATGTCGTTTGACTGTTGGCGGAGAGACTAAGTTTGCGTGTGTTGACGGACCGGATTTTGATGGTTTCTTAGTAGATTTTGATGAGGCAATGGCAAGAGGTTCTGTCTACAAACCATTTGAGACAAAAGCCAGAGAAGAAACGTGCAATCTTCTGAATGCGAAAGCTTAAAATGTTAATATAACTTTTTCGTGCGTATTATGTGGGAGTTATAGAATGGTAAAGTTGATTTTTTAAATCACATGATAAGCACCAGTAATAATATACTATGCCAGGAGGAGCAATAGAATGCCTAATATGAGTATGACAAAGAATCCGATGCCTTCCCAGGAACCGGATGTTAGAAATAAGAATTTTAAAGAAGTTACCTTGGGATATACCCAAGAAACGGCAATCGATGAGGCACAGAG
>JAFUGT010000064.1 GCA_017469275.1 Lachnospiraceae bacterium | reverse complement strand
CTCCTATTAAGTTTTTATTCATAACTGCATTTACCTCCCGGGATAGCATAACAGTTATGATATAAATACAAAATAAGAATGTAGGTTTTCCGACATTTTTATTTTGGATAAATCCTACATTCTTATTATATACTTTGCATATAGGATTTATGTAAAGAATTTCACTGTTTACTATGTTGTCATACACATGGATGATAGAAAAATTATGGAAGTAAGAAGATTTTTATACAACAGACAAGATAGAGACAGAATTATCTGATTGAGAATAAAAACAGCGTTCGCATCTGTATCTGTGGCGAGCACGGTGGAGATCCTACATCAGTTGAGTTCTGTCATAAGATCGGACTTGATTATGTATCATGTTCACCATTCCGTGTACCTGTTGCACGTCTTGCTGCATCACAGGAAACATGTCCTCACGATAGAGGTTGGGTATCTGCTGATACCAACGGTAGTCTTAAGTGTAAACTATGCGGATATGTGTGTGATCACAAGGCTAATACAAATACAGTTAAGAAGACAGAGGACTGGGAATCGGAATATGAGAAGGGACATAAGCACAAATATTCAGTGACCTGTTCGGTGTGTAATCGTGCAACTCTTGATTTTGAAGATCCTATCGAGCCGCATGATTATAACGGAGGAAAGGTTGAGTATGCCAGTGATGATCAGCACAGATTGACATGTACTAAGTGTGGCTATAACACATTACAGAAATGTGACTATGAAGTTAAAAAAGCAGAGTATTGCTCGGATTCATCATTTCCTGATGCCGCCGCAAAAGGACATAATGCAACTTTGGTTTGCAAGGTATGTGGACATGAGGAAAGAGTAACTCAGGAAAAACATAATCTTGTTAAAGGAGTATGTACAGTCTGTGGCTGGAAGAAAGTGAAACCGGGCAAGGTGACAGGAGTTAAGGGTAAGACGTTTAAGAAGACGATTAAATTATAATTGACTGCTTATAAATATTTGAGAAAAAGGTCATGATGTTTAGGCATCATGATCTTTTTTTGTAGCGGTTTAGAATTGATTGTGTTACAATGTATAATATTTTGAACTTGAATGGGGGTTGATTAGAGAATGTATGATTGTCCTGCATGTGGCGGTAATCTTAAGTTTGATATTCCGTCGCAACAGTTATCATGTGCATTTTGTAATGCATTTTACGATCCTTATCAGATAACCAAGGATAAGGACGGAGAAGAACAGAGGGACTATGAGGCAACAATTTTTACATGTCCTCAATGTGGTGGAGAGATATTAAGTACAGATAATACCGCTGCAGGTTTCTGCAGTTTCTGTGGTGCATCTACTATACTTACAAGTCGTATAAGCAGAGAGAAGAAGCCTAACTTTATTATTCCTTTCCAGAAGACAAAAGAAGATTGTAAAAGTGAATACGGAAAACTTATGAGACGGTTTATTTATGCCCCGGAAAATCTTAAGGATCCTGATAAGATCAATGGTTTTCGTGGAATCTATATGCCTTACTGGGTGTATTTTTTATCGCAGAAAGGCAAGATTAATCTTAATGGTAGTAAAAGTCACAGGAGTGGTGACTATATTATTACAAAGCATTATAATCTTACAGGAGATTTGGATGCATATTATAAAGGTATTAATTATGACGGTTCATCTTCGTTTGCCGATAGCATCAGTGAGAGTATTGCTCCGTATGATGTGAAGCACATGAAGGAGTTCACCCCTTCGATACTGAGCGGTTTCTATGCCGATACCAATGATCTGGGCAAGGATTTATACAGTGCTGACGCAAAGAAAATAGCTAATGAAGAAACTCTCTCCTTTGTAAAGAGGGAAAAAGAGTTTTCGAAATATGAAATGAAAGTTCCCAAAGACTGTTCGACAACATTTCATACAAAGCTTGAGACGGTAGATCTTGCTATGTTCCCTGTATGGTTTATGTCGTATAAGAACGGTGATCGTGTTACATATGCAACGATTAACGGACAGACGGGCAAGATATATGCAGACCTTCCGGTATCAACCGCAAAATATCTTTTAGGAGCCGGAATACTGGCCGTTCCTATTTTCCTGCTACTTAATGCATTTTTGACTATAATTCCGACTACTCTGGTTTCTGTGGCGGCAGTTATTGCTGCAATTGCCGGAATAGTATATGCTGCTGCATTGTGCAAGATTGCAAAGAAAGAAAATGATGAGGATGATAAAGGTAAGATTGAGGCTGACAGATTAGCACGTATAAGACGAGAAGCAAAGGCACGTGAGGAAGCACGAAAGGCAGGACTTGATGAAACAACTGTAGCATATGACAGTTCTAAAAATAAAAAGAAAACCAAGAATACTTCTTCAGAAACCAAGAAATCGGGAAATGGAATACCGACTATTTTAATTATTCTGTTGATATTCTTTTTAGGTGGACCGCTTCTGTCTTTATTTAGTATGGTGGCGATAGCGTTTGGCAGGGTTGGAGCATGCTTAATTTCTCTTGTAACAGTGGCAATAGCCTTTTTTGTGGGCATGAATGCACTCAAAAAGATTGAGGCAAAAAAAGGACTTCCTGCGATATTATGGATAATAATTGCCGAAGTTATTGCATTGTTTGTAACTATGTTTGACCTTGTTAAAGATGTATATTATTACGGAGTGGTAATACTGATTCTTGTATCAATTGCAGTGGTTCTTATCGATATTATAAGCTGCTATAACCTGTTGGCAACGAGAAGATTACCGCAGTTTGATTATAAGGGAGGTGACGACAATGCGTAAGATACTTAATAAAATTTACAGCAAACACAGCTTTTTGATGATAATCTGCGTGTGTATGCTTATAGCAGTGTTGTCCGACAGATCATATGCCGAAGAATTGGATGAAAATATATATGAGTATGTCAACCCGACTACGAATTATAAGGCGATAATTGAAGATAAAGCTAACCTTTTGAATGATTCCGAGAGAGAAAATTTACTTTCGGAGATGGAAAAAATTACAGCTTATGGAAATGCAGCATTTCACACTGTGGATGCCAATAATTCGACAGCTGATTCTTATGCAGCCGGATATTACCACAACAAGTTTGATAAGGAAAGCGGTTCTCTTTTTCTGATTGATATGGATAACCGCAAAGTATATATATTCTCAGACGGTGATGTTTATGATACGGTAACCAAAACTTATGCCAATATAATTACTGATAATGTGTATACTTATGCTTCGGAGCAGGATTATTATACATGTGCATCCAAGGTTTTTGAACAGGAGTTTGAACTTTTGGAGGGACGCAAAATTGCACAGCCTATGAAGTATATCAGCAACGCACTTCTTGCGATAGTAATTGCGTTGTTATTCAATTATATAATAGTGAGAGCATATGCAAAATCAAAGGCACCAAGCAGAAAGGAACTGCTTAACGGTATATTTGTTGAAAAGAAATTGCTTAATGCAAATGCAGTATATACAAGTCAGACAAAGAGATATGATCCTGTTGAAAGCAGTTCTGGTGGAAGCTCCGGCGGAGGCGGGGGATTCTCCGGAGGCGGCGGAGGCGGAGGATCATCCGGTGGTGGCGGTGGTCACAGCTTCTAAATATGAAATTTACGAAATTCTATCCAAATAAATATTAATCATTGAAGAAAATTGATTCTTATGCTATGATTATACTAATTAAATGCGGGATATTCGAATGAAAATATTGGAATATCTCGCATTATATTTGTAGGCAGTAAGTTAATTACACCTGTAATAAAGACTAAGGACAAATAAAAATGAATAAACAAATTAGAAAAATGTTATTAATGATATTGTTGGTTTGGCTATGCATTTTGCACGTCGATATTAATGTATCAGCCTCCGACAGTAATGGTAAAATAGTTAATACCAGACATCAAAAGTACACATATACAGAGATGCTAAATGATATAAATAAAATTTCAGAAAAGTATCCTGATTATATACATGTAAGCATCATTGGCAAAACTGTTGATAACAGGAATATTCATGACATAGTTTTAGGTAATCCTGAGGCGCCCAAATGCGTTATGTTTCAGGCATCGGCTCATGCCAGGGAATATATGTGTTCACAGCTTGTAATGCGCCAGATTGAATATTATCTGGAGAACTATAATAAGAGATACAAAGGTGAATCTTACCATGATATTTTTGATAAGGTGTGTGTCCATATAGTTCCAATGACCAATCCTGACGGAGTGACCTTGGCTCAAAAGGGAGTTAACGGACTCCGGAGCAAATCCCTGCGTAAGAAGCTTAAGAGAATGAGAGGGATAGGTAATCCGTCCAATTGGAAAGCCAACGCAAGAGGTGTAGATATCAATCGTCAGTTTGATTATAAGTTCCCAAGAGGAAGAAGTCTCAATAAGTATGCCTGTTATGCAGGGTACGGCGGGCCGAGACCTGCTTCTGAGCGGGAGTCCAAGGCGTTATTATATGTTGTTAACACCTATAAGCCCAAAGCAACAGTAAGTTATCATGCTATGGGAAATGTTGTATTTCATGGGTATAAATGCGATAAAACAACGAGTAAGAAGATGCAGAGGCTTACAGCAAAAATTAAGAGTATTACGGGTTACTCATATCTATATACCGAACCGGGACCGGGATTTGCTAATTATATCAATTATAAGAAACATATTCCTTCCACTACGGTTGAGATAGGGATGTATACTACGCCGGTGCCAAGTAGTCAGTTTCCTACCGTGTGGAAGCAGAATAAGAATGTGATTGCGGCTGTTGCGCAGATGTATGAGTGAGAACTTGTCTGTTTATGGAATCTGTATAATATGCACAAGACAATCAACTGTATTAATGTTTTGCGCAATAGCCGATGTTGATGATCGAATATAAGGAGAAGAAGAATGGTTAAGGATTTTATGGGGGAATACAGGAGGAAGCTAAGGACACCGGAAGAGGCAGTTTCTGTGGTCAAGAGCGGCGACTGGATAGACTATACATCTTGTCTTGGAAAGCCGGAGCTTTTGGATAAAGCATTAGCTGCAAGGCGGGATGAGCTTTTTGATGTTAAGATTCGGGGGAATCTTTTATCAGGACCTATTGCAGTGGCAGAGTGCGATGAGAGCAAGGAACATTTTGTCTATCACAGTTGGCATTGTTCCACTTACGAGAGAAGGCTTTGCGACCGGGGACTTTGTTATTATATTCCGATGGTATTCTACAACAATGCAGCCTACTATGAATTTTTTCTTGATGTCAATGTGGTTATGGTCAGCGTTACTCCTATGGACGAGCATGGATACTTCAATTTCTCCGTCAATACCGGAGTTGCCGCACCCATTGCAAGAATGGCGGATATTGTCATTGTGGAGGTAAATGAGCATCTTCCCAAAATTCGTGGTGGATATGATGAATGTATTCACATCTCTGAGGTTGATTATATTGTTGAGGGAGTGCATGAACCTCTGCCGGATATTAAAGCTGCTGAGCCCACAGAAGAGGATAGGAAGATTGCTGAGTTGATACTGCCTTATCTTGTTGACGGAGCGACTTTGCAGCTTGGAATAGGAACTACCCCTAACGCGGTGGGTGAGATTCTTGCCGAGTCCGATTTGAAGGATCTGGGAATGCATACCGAGCTATGTTCAGACGCATATCTTAAGTTATATCTTTCGGGAAAACTGACTAATAAGAAGAAAAGAATCGACAGGGGAAAAGGCGTGTTCGGATGTGCTGTGGGTTCAAGAGATTTGTATGACTGGTTAAATGATAATCCTGGTGTTCATGCATACCCTCTTGAATATGTTAATCGCCCCGGAGTGATAGCCCAGATTGATAACATGGT
>JAFUGT010000063.1 GCA_017469275.1 Lachnospiraceae bacterium | reverse complement strand
TGTACGGACAGAACTCCTACATGGTATGCGGTAGTGACCAATGCGGATCAATATGCACCGGGAACAAGGATATACAGAGATAATAATACTCTGATGCTTACCATTAATTCTGAAACTAAGAATAAGACGGGTAATTACGCAATAGATAGCATCTATGATTATGCAGCAGTAATTCCTACAAAATGGGAAAATTATTATACATACAAGGCAGACAGTGAAGGTAATTTGCCATCGGACAGCCTGCATGTAACACCTTCTAAAAAACAATTGTATATGCCTGATAATAATTTGTTGGGAAGTACAAGTGTTAATCTTTATGCTGAAAGTGACACATTTACTGTTGCGCCTGATGAAACTGATAAAACATATAATAAGCTTACCTATAAGAGTAGAATAAAATATAATTCCCGTAATGATATGACACAGTACTACAGATATGAGATATATGCTACAGATAAGAAAACGGGAGAGACGGTAACCCTTTATATGAGTAAGGATGAGCCGATGGATTCGGGGCCTCAAAAAGCTACGGATGTATACTCACACTATAAGGATGTGGATATATCGGTCGGTGGAAAGGACAGTAATATCAATATCGATGACTATACGGATTTCCACTTTGCAGTATGGTATGCCAAGGCATCGGTCAATACGCAGGAAGCCGATAAGGATATATTCATGTGGCAGTATTGTGAGATGTCCGAAGAAGATGCAAAATCAGATACCTTTGGCTGTTTCCAGAATGGCAAATTTGTTAATGCCAGAAATAAGGGACTTATTGTTGATGTCAGCGAAGGTGTGGATGCTCCTAAGTATTACTATGCTACACCGCTTGCGGATAAGACATACGCTGATACTACAACAGCTACTAATAATAAGAAATATTATGTTCTGTATCGTGAAGATTCCAATACGGTTTCCAGCGTTAAGAAAATGGGTGATGGCGTTACAGATGATATTCATGATGTTGACGACGGTAAAGTTAAATATGTAGAATGGACGATGTATCCTACTTATTATTCACCTGATGGTTCTGATATAGAATGTGATATTCATGTAAGGTTATATCGTGTTGGCAAGGGCGTTGTTCCGACTGCTGCAGACCTTGTTGATGTTACAGAAGAAGAGGTGAATGGAAAGAAAAAGGTATATGACAATATAGACAATCTTGACCAGGGGACGTCGCATTATAAAGTTTCACTGCCTACAAAGGTGTCAAAGCAGCTTGATTGGGACAATTATGATTACTATGTTCTGGTCAGAGTTAAGTATAAAGATGTACTATCTGATTCAGCATATACAAATCCTATATGCTTCCTTATGAATAAGCCTTTACCTGTTCCGGAAGTGTCAGTTAACATTTGCGGATATCCCGGTGATGTGGTTCAGCTTGATAATGTTTCTGACTATGAAGGATATGATATTGAGAATGTTAAGATATATGTTGAAGTTGAAGGTAAGCAGAAAAATGCTGATGTGCCGTATGAGATATCACTTGATCCTGCAAAAGGAGGAAAACTGAAAAACAGACTTAGCTCTGTACAGATTCCATATCTTGCATTGATGGAAAAATATAATAACGCTAATGGTTCAAAACTCAAACTTGTGGCTTATGCAGTCGAAAAAGATTCAGATGGTCAAGTGGTAGAGCGTAGTGCAGATTTCAAAGCGTCTGTATATATTCCGGCTAAGGGAAGTCCGGTAGCTGATGGCACAAAGTATGAATTGAGTGATACGGTATATACTGTAAATAAAGAGACTAATACAGTTAATTTCCGTACCAAACTTACATATACCAATACCACTGCTGAATGTCCTGAAGATGCACAGGGATTTGCGATTGCTCTTATTGGAAAACCGAAAACTAAAATTGAAGGCAAATACGATAATCCTGTTATACTTGCAAGGACAAATAAAGATCAATATACATATATCAATGCAGGTGACACGAAAGAGATTAATGTAGAATTATCTATACCAAGTGATATTAATATTGAGGATTATGATTTTAATAATTATGGTATTTTCATATGGAGTGTGTATGAGAAAGAGGGCTTCGTTCCGGGAACGGAAATCGCAATAAGCAAAGATATTTTTGATGCTCATCACGATAAGACCTCCATGACCATTGATTACAGCGAGGGAACTGATTCACCGAAGTACTTCATCGAACGAATAACTTATCTAGATGGTAATAACGAAATGCCTCAGGATTATAATAAGTATAATAGAGGAATGATTAAATTACAATTTGATCCTAATATAGAGTAAAAATAGGAGACTGTGAATATTGAATAATAATAGTTCAAGTAAATATGGTCAACTTAATAAGGTTAAAAAGAAAAAGTCAAACCGCGGCGCAGCCATGATCGTAGTGGTCTGCGTCATGGCGGTTACGATGATCCTATCCCTGACGCTCCTTATGTCTGCATACCAGATGCTTGCAACCGTTAATGATGAGGGACGTGATGAGTTATATTATCAACAGGCAATGTCATTTTCAGAGGTGTTAAGGACAAGGCTTGAAGGCAAAGGAATGTCTGGAGTATCGTCTGATCCACTTGTGGCCCATATTGATTCATTTATGAGTAATTCCGATGCGGATGCGCCGGATAAAGAGTACCTGTCTGCCGGAGCTAATGGTGTCTATGGCGCTATTGATATGACTCTTGATAGAAACCAGGTCTTTAGAGGTGACTTGGTTATTACCATATCTGTCTCTGATGGCGACCATACAATGGCATCTTGTGTATGCAGATATGCTGTTACAGATAACGGCGGTACGCCTGCATATGAATTTAAAGGATATTACGATCATTACACTTTGGACGATGGCGAATAGAGGTGAACTATATTGAAGAATAATACTAACAAAGGTATGACAATGATAGAGATATTGGTAGCATTTGTTATGCTTACACTAGTCATGGTCATAATGTACAGCTGTATGAAATTTGCATCGAATCTGCTAAGGGAAGCGACGGACATAGATCGCAATAATGAAATGTTCGAAAAGGTGGTTGCTGATAAGTTTAAAGATGGCACTTCCTACAAATTAGGATCGGGTAATACAGTAACTTATACTTTTTCGGGAACTGACAGTACCGGAGCTTCTATACCGGAGTTTGATTACAGTGTTAGCGCGGTCAATGTATCCTTCAAAAAAACTGATGATAAATACGAAATCACTAATGATATGACAGATAATAATGTCAGAAAACTATATATGTTTTCTACAGGTGATTGATTGACCTTGAAACTTTCAGAAAGAGAGAAAGATTATGATAACAAAGAAGTGTAAGTACAAAGGAATGCAAAACAGGAACAAAGGTGTGACAATGGTAGAGTTGATTGTTACATTTGCTTTGCTTGCGATTTTTCTGGCTGCTTCAACTATGTGCATTTCCCATGCTATCATTTTCTTTTTCGATGAACAGCAAAGAATGAGGTCTTATACCGTTGCAGATGTTGTGTTGTCAGAACTTAAGAAGGATATAAGGACAATGCAGGCGTCAGATAACGGGAGAGCAGGGTATGTAAAGCTTAGAAATGGCAGTGGTGCTGCTGATGTTAATGGCGGCATTTATACCGGGACAACAATAGAGTTCATTGCATCCAATATTAACGATGGACAAAATGCGGTGCAGATTGATACCGCAGGCTGCAACGCGGATATGATAGATGGAAAAGATGAAAAATTAAGAGAAGTAACTATTAAGGGAACAACAACTACTAAGGCTACTCTGCCATCAAATTATCTGTCCATGCGTTATTATGGAAAAATGAAAGAGACTAACAGTGAATATGCTAATCTTTTTATGGACAAATTTGGTCCCGGAACATATGCGGCCGGACTTACAAGCTTTAGTTCATTGACATCAGGATGCGAAGTCGTATGGCATGCACAGGAAAAGCTTCCCAAAGAGATGTATCAGGATTATATTATAGACCTTGAGTTTTCTGTTAAACCGCGTGATGATGGCAGTGGTAATAATGTGGTGGATTATGTGGATGTAACTGTATTTGTTAAGAAGATTATTGATGAATCAGTGGGTGCTTCGGAAACAGTTTATGAAAAGACCAGAAGAATAGACATTCAGAACGAAGTATATTATAAGTTGGAACCGACAATGTACAGTGATAAGTGATATATGTTAAAATAATTTTTAAATAACTATTAATTTCTAAATATTTCTATCCGATATATACTGTGTAAAGATATAGAATGTATTTACATGATTAAATTGTTGTAATTTTTAACAATTTGTTATGTGCAAATCTCACAAAACTCTTTACAAATCAAACTAAAAGTGATATAATATTCACATATTAAGTGTGCGTGAGACGCAATAGTTTTAAAGTTTTATAAGTAGAAGGAGGATTTTATTATGAGAAAGAGACTTGAAGCACTTAAGAAGGATCAGAAAGGTTTTACCCTCGTTGAGTTGATCGTTGTATTGGTTATCCTTGCAATCCTTGCAGCATTACTTGTACCTGCATTGCTGGGTTACATTGACAGAGCTAAGGAATCAAAGTATTATGAGGAAGCACGTTCAATCTATACAGCTGCACAGGCTGTTCTTGATGAAGTATATGCAACGACATCAACCACACTTACTGCAGCACATCCTTTTACAGATGACGAAAAAGATGAAATTAATGATATGGTGACTCCGACTTCCGTTACAAAGATCTCTTACACACCTAGAAGCACTACCGGTACTAAGGATTGCCTTACAATCAAAGAGTTAGATATTACATTTGATTCTGCTGACGGAACAACAGGAAAACATCTCCAGATGAAGAATGGAACATGGTCAGAAGTTACGACTACTCCGTAATAATACATTTTGATTATATATAGCCCTCCTCCAATATGTTGGAGGAGGGTTATTATTTTTTAATTATTAAATATCATGGAATGGTATAATCAATATTTGAGGTTTATATGGCAGAAGAAAGAGAAAACGGTGTTCAGGTTGTAGGAACAACCACTAATTATCGAAGAAATATAATTGCGACCATAGTAATCGCGGCAGTCATTGTGGCGGTTATCTTATGTGTTGTCTTTTTTTGGTTTGGAATTAATTCGGGAACAAGACATGCAATGAGAGAGGCTAAGGATATTCGGATTGCCATGAAGATGAAGGCTGTAGAACAATATGGACTTGGAGGAACATTATATCAGCCGTTAGCTAAGAATGGTATGACAAAGGGAATGGAAGCAGAGTTGCTAAAAATGGCAGATGCAGATGGAGAGATTGTACTTCAGGCTTGGGATGCAGAGAACAACGATCCTGTTGCATTTACTTTTCAAAAAGATAGATACATAATTATTTTTAAAAAACAAAGTGATGGAACTTCGACATGGAAGGGATATTATACATTAAAATTACTAGAATACGAATGATGTTTGATTGTATTCAATTATAAACAAGAATAAATGATGTATAAAATTCAGAATTTTGAACACCTTATCCGGCGTCTTTGACACTACCTTTCCCTCAAGGGGAAGGCTAAAGTTGATATATTATGTAACTTCTTTCGAGAGAAACCCAAAATCGAAATATTACATAAATATAATTATAGAAATGGAATTTGAATAAGATGATAGTTTTTTTATATATACTTGCAATTATATTAGCGTGGATGATTGGAACGGTATCATTTTCTTTTGTTAATGTTATTGCATATCGTTTTCCAAAACAGAAGAAAATACTTAAGGAGCATTTTAAATGTGACAGTTGTGAAATGCAGCTTAAGCCCTATGAGACGATTCCGGTATTTTCGTATATTTTTCTTAAAGGAAGATGCAGATATTGTGGTGAAAAGTTGTCTGTAAGAGATTTTGTTAACGAGATAGCAGGTGGAATTATTGCATTACTTGTATTTTTCAGATTTGGAGATGTGGATGATCTGTCAAGTGCATTTATCCTGTCCTCGCCGATAGATATTGTGGTACATTTTGACATATGGAAATTGCTAACCTTATTGACGATTTTTGTATTTTTTTGTATACTGGACTTAGTATTTCTTGTTGATATGGATACAATGGAGATACCCAACAGATTCATAATTGTAATGTTGTATGTTGCAGTAGTGGCACTGTTGGTTGTTTCTGGAGTTTCTTTGATAGATCATATTATCGGGGCATTGTGTATTAGTATACCAATGTTATTGATTATGTATGCTATACCGGGAGCTTTCGGTGGCGGTGATGTCAAGTTATCTGCTGCAGCAGGTCTTATAATGGGATGGCAGCTTACTATTATAGGTTTTATTATAGGTCTTTTTGCTGCCGGAATATATGGGATTATTCTTCTTATCAGAAAGAAGAAGGGAAAAAAAGATCATTTTGCCTTTGGACCGTTTCTTTGTACGGGATACATGATTGCTACAATATGCGGAATGGATATTATCGATGCATATATGAAGTTTGCTGCATATATTCATGGATGAATCCAATTTTTGCTAAGTTGTGGGAATTATGAAACAATGGAGCAACTCGTATATCATGGGGGAACAAAAGGTACTTTTGACAGCCATATCATATGATTGAATATATTCATTGACAGGTATGCAATCATATATATTAATCGCAATTATTTTGAAAAAAGTATTAATCCTTGGAGGTATAAGCTTATGCCCAATTTCAGATACAAAGCTCAGGATGCCGAAGGCGGTACTGTCACGGGTGTTCTGATAGCAGCTGATGAGCAGGATCTTCACGACAGACTTAAGCAGAAGAAGCTGATGCTTTTGGATGCAAAGGATCTCACCAAAACAGCCAATTACAAGCCTCTTAAGGCAAAGGCTTTAGCGGAATTTGCGAGGCAGATAGGTACATTGATGCATGCCGGTATACCTCTTGTCAGATGTCTGCAGATGCTTTCGGAAGATGAAGCGGTGACTCCTTATGAACGAAAGATATATAATGATGTTACTAAGGAGGTTATGCAGGGCGTTCCTCTTTCAGTTGCAATGGAATCCATGAAGGGTGTATTCCCGATGCTCATAATTAATATGTTTCGTGCGGCAGAGTCCAGTGGTGGTCTTGATGATACGGCAATGAGAATATCTGCTCAATATACCAAAGAAGACAGGTTAAATGCCAAGGTCAAAAGTGCCATGACATATCCGAAGATTCTTAGCGGTTTGATAGTATTAGTGGTAGCGGTTATATTTGGATTTGTAATGCCGCAATTTGATTCACTATTTGCTTCTATGCCGGTGTTGCCACTTCCTACAAGGATTATGCTTGCAATAAGCGATTTCGTTGTTGCCTATTGGTATGCTCTTATTATAGGAGCGGTAACAGTATTCCTATTGATATATTTTCTTAAGAAAATACCGGCTGTATGCTACGTATTAGACAGAATCCAGATTCATATTCCCAAGATTGGTAAATTATTCAAAGTCATATATACTGCACGTTTTGCCAGGACATTAAGTTCTTTATATTCATCAGGTATTCCTATTATTACATGTCTTGATATCGCAAGTAAGACAATTGGTAACCTGTATATAGAGAAGCAGTTCAAACAGGTTATTGCCGATACAACTGCCGGCGAATCTTTAAGTTCAGCCATAGGTAAAGTGGATGGTTTTGTTAAGAAGATAGAATCATCTATCCGTGTTGGTGAAGAAGCCGGATCACTTGATACTATGCTCGACTCGATTGCCGATGATATGGAATTTGAATCAGAGCGTGCAATAAGTCAGATGGTTGCGTATCTTGAACCGGCAATGATCGTTGTTATGGCGGTAATAGTCGGATTTATCATGATATCTGTAATTGTTCCTATATACCAGTCTTATCAGTCTATCGGTGCACAGTAATTATTTAAGCGGATATATAGGCAATTACCTATTAATGGATGCAATATGTAAGGAGGACGAATATGAGTCTAACTGTTTATTTATCTAATACAGACATAGAAGTGCTTTCAGGACAGAGCAATGGTAAAGGAGTGTCGGTTAGTCATGTTTACTCAACTCCAATGCCGGAGGGCAGCTTCTTAAATGGTGTAATTACAGATCCTGAAGGAATTCAATACGCTCTTGCAGGAATGTGGAATACACATAAGCTGCCGAAAAAGGGGATAAGACTTGTTATCAACACTTCTCAGATATCAGTCAGAGTGATTGATATGCCGATTATGTCGCATAATAAAGCAGACATATATCTGCAGCGTGAGTTTGAAGAGCGAAGTGGTGAGCGCAAGAGATTGTTAGGTTTCTATGTTATAAGCCAGAACAAAAAAAATAAGACCATGAAGGTATGTACTGAACTTGCGGATGTGGAATTCATAGCCAATTATGTTAATGTATTTGCGGGTGCGGGCATTGAACTTAAGGAAATCAACAGTGGTATCGGTGTATCCGTTAACTTTCTAAAGAAACTTAATTTTGCACCGGATAAAAACAGTGTTGTTATGCTTAGGGATGCGATGACTGTTACAGCTATTTATCTTGTTAAAGGAGAATATTTCTATTCAACAACTGCCCGTACATTTAATCAGCCGGGTACTCTTGAATTTGCCGGTGAGATTTCTAATACGGTCAGCCAGATTGAACAGTTCTCCAAGTCTGAAAAGGTAGAAGATGCGATTTCTCAGATTTATCTTGCGGGAATGACATTAGAGGATGCAACCAATGTCGAAAGAGCAATATCCATGAATTTGTCTGAGAATGTTGTTGTATATAATATAAGTGTAATGCGTGGGGTTAAATTCTCATATTCAACAGATTCACTGGATACTTTGTTTTATCCGACAGCAGGTCTTATGACACTTACAGACCATCAGAATCTTTTAAAGATGTATGGCAAGGGTGAAATAGTTGATCATGAAAAACGTAATAAAATCATTAAACTTGCGGTTCCTTATGTGGCTGTATTTCTCCTGATGCTGATAATAACCGTATCGCGCATTGTTACTTATGTTAATAAGAACAAAGAACTCAAAGAATTAGAGGATTACAATACTAATCCTGCTAATCTTTCTATGGCAGCCGAATATGATAAGGCTGCTGCAAATGTGGAATTATACAGCGGTCATGTTAATGCTCTTAGATTGCTTGACAAGAATATAGACAGTTATCCATTGCCTACATCTGAGATTGATAAGATAATCAAGAAAGCAGCAGTGGGGCTTGGAGATGTCACTATTGACAGTTATGATTCAACACAGGGAAAGATTGGCATTACTGCCAAATTCCAGGATGTGGAGATGGTCAACACATTTATAGACCGATTAGATGCAGAGGATTGTTTCTTTGAAGTTAATTATACGGGATACTCAGAGATTAACAGCTCCGGACAATGGGTTGCCAATCTTGAATGCATATTGTCGGAAAGTGCGGGGAGGTGAGTAAATGGCGACCGGAATAACAGCAAGAGATAAAAAACTATTATATATGTTAGGTCTGATTGTCATAGCTGCACTGTTTTTTATAATTGGTATCAGACCGCTTAACAGGAAAATCAATTCCATAGAAGAAAAAATTGATGATGCGCAGGTTCTGCACGATTCAATCAAGATGAAGATTATGCAGCTTGATATGATAGAGGAATTCAAGAGCAATGCTGAGAAAATGACAGATGAATTGTCTTCAAGATATTATGAGCGACAGATGGCGGCTGATGTGGACAGATTGGTTACCAATAAAGCCTTGGGATATGGACTTAAGGTTAATAATTTCAGTATTCAGTCTCCCAAAGATCCGGTTGTGCTTCTTGCCTATGTTAATTCAGAGGCGTGGGCGGCTAAGCAAAAAGCGATAGAAGCTGCACAATATGTTCTGGAGGAGGAAGAAGCTGCCGATGAGGATACAGCCGCTAATGCTAAATCAGATAAAAATGATAAGGACAATGTTGAAGACACTGAGGATAGCAGCACTACAAAGGCGTCAGATGGCATGGTTGATATAGAAGCGCTTGCTTCCATCAATAATGAAGATGGAATGTACAATATTGAAGATACAACACCTGCGGATGTGTATGCTGCCTCTCTTATGTTGGATGTATATGGTGATCACGGAAAAGTTCAGGCACTGCTTGATGAGATTATTACCAATAAAGCATTCAGAGTTACTTCTTACGAGTGGACGGATCTCACATCTCTTCCTTTTGAGTATGTTAACGGAGAACTTGTTCAGGTTGCAGAGGAGAGTGGCAATAGATTGATTGTTAATTTTGAGATGTATATGTATGACGGTTCTGCATTTAAGGATCTTACTGAAGGTAAAGTTGAAGCTGGTTCGTCAGATGAATCCGGCGAAGAGGCAACCGAAACAATTGTCGATTGATTAATTTTGCTATGAATAAAATGATACTAATATATAATGTATAGAGGGTGAAGAGAATCTATGAAATTAAGAATTGGAGATTTTGACAATAAATCGAACACATCAATGTCTGCTACAACTCCGACACAGACTGTACCTGGCACTTCAACGGTTTCGCCTGCACCGGCTCCGACACCGATGGCTACTGCTCCGTCAGCTCCGGCTCCGCCTGCACCGGCTCCGCCTGCACCGGCTCCGGCACAGGGAGGAATGGTAGATAATAATGCGATAAGAAAACTTCGTCTTGGCGATACTCTTATTGAGATGGGATATATAACTGACGGACAGTTGGGTGAGGCTTTGGCTTATCAGAAAGAACACAAGGGTGAGCGTATTGGTGCGATTCTTATTACGCTTGGCTTTGTAACCGAGAAGCAGATGTTAGGAGCTTTGGCTGAGAAGCTTAACATTCAGATGATAGATATATCCAATATGAAGGTGGATATTGAAGCGGTTGATCTCATTCCGGAACAGCTAGCCACTAATTACTGTATGCTTCCGGTGGGACTTGAAAATGACAGATTGCAGTTAGTTGTTAATGATCCTCTTGATTTGTATGGTATTGAGGATATAAGACAGACAACCGGTAAGGTTATTGAACTTCTTATCTCTGAGAAGGATCCACTCCTTAATGCTATTAATTACTATTATGCAGAGATTTCAGCAAAACAGGCGGTTACGGCGGCCAACAAAGAGATGGATGACGGCGGTGTGGACGAGATGTTGATTGATACATCTGATGCAACCTACGATACACCTATAATCAATCTCGTTAACAGTTTGCTTGATAAGGCATATGCTGATAATGTATCGGATATTCATATAGAACCCTTTGAAAAAAATACAATGGTTCGTATGCGTATAGATGGCGCTATGGTGGAATATGTTACTTTGCAAAAGAATATTCATGCATCACTTATTGCGCGTATAAAGATTATGGGCGAGCTTGATATTGCTGAACGTCGTGTTCCTCAGGATGGACATTTTCGTGTGCGTATCAGAAATCAGATAGTCAATGTCCGTGTATCTCTAATACCGACCACCTTTGGGGAAAAAGCAGTTCTCAGAATGCTTGCAAACAATTCTGCAATCGATCATCCGGGTACCTTTGGTATGAATGAGGAAAACTATAAGAAAGTTCAGCAAATGCTAGGTTCGCTTAACGGTATTATTTATCTGACAGGACCTACAGGTTCCGGTAAATCAACAACACTTTATATGATGTTGGCGGAACTGTCTAACCGACCGGTTAATATATCTACGATTGAAGATCCGGTCGAGAAGAATCTGCCAAAACTTAATCAGATGCAGGTACATCCTGTTGCCGGATTGACATTTGAAGTAGGACTTAGAGCATTGCTTCGACAAGATCCGGATATCATAATGGTCGGTGAGACTCGTGATGCCGAGACGGCTAATATTTCAGTACGTGCAGCCATTACCGGACACTTGGTGCTTTCCACACTTCATACAAATGATGCGGCTTCATCGGTAATCCGTCTTGTGGATATGGGTATTGAGCCGTATATGGTATCCAGTGCTTTAGACGGAATCATAGCACAGCGTCTTGTTAGAAAGGTATGTACCTATTGCTGTACAGAAGCTCCGCTTTCGGAGGACGACAAACATTTTATCGGAAGAGATATTCCGTTAGTTAAAGTTGCACATGGTTGTAATCATTGTAACAATTCAGGATATAATGGCCGTATTTCTATTCATGAGATATTGGTAATTGATAAGCCGCTTAGAAAAATGATATCGCAAGGTGCAACTACAGAGGAAATTAAAGATTATGCAATTGAACATCAGGGTATGCAGACACTTAGAGAGAGCTGCATAGATCTTATGGAGCAGGGTATTACTACAGTTGAAGAATTTAGAAGAGTAGCTTCGTTTGATTAAATGTCTGTTTTAGATATTTTGATGTTAAGCCAAGACCGGGTTATTCCGATAGAATTATTGAATGAACTATAAGGCGGTTATGGTTATGCGTAAAAAAATACCTTCAAAATTTAATAATAGAAAAAACAGCGGATTTACTCTGGTTGAGCTTATAGTTGTTCTGGTGATTCTTGCGATTTTAGCGGCCATATTGATTCCTGCTCTTATGGGATATATTGACAGAGCGAAAAAGCAACAATATATATTAAATGCAAGAAATGCTATGACGGCAACTCAGGCTGGACTTGTGGATTTATACGCTAAGTCCGGAGGTGAAGTTGCAGCAAATGCAAGTATTATACCTGGTTCTAAAACTCCGGGTAATAATGGTGATTGTGATGCTACTAATACTGATTTTGCAAAGAAGGTACTTGAAACTGCCGATCTTACAGGTGATAATGAACCGTATTGTTATATGATAGCAGTGGGGAGTAATTACTCAACTACGGCAAAAGTGACAGACAAAGACAAGTACACTGTATTTTATGCGCTTTATATAGACAAGGAGGATTCACCTCACATTTATTATTACAACGGTGATTGGTCAGATAATAATCCGAGAAAAAACAATTCAAACAAAATATTAAGCGGAACTAATGAATTTGCTTCGGGACCATATAAGGGGAAGAAGATTCAGTACTATCTGATTTCCAATAAATCCGGAAAGGATTTTTCTAACAATGATTTCTGGGGTTGGATCAAAAAAGATTAATAATAAAAAATGCTTGCAATAATTGTGGTTGTGTGGTAGAATACAAAAGTTGTTTGGACAAAATATAGTCCTACAGATTGATAAGTTTTAACAGGCGGGTTGGAATCTGCCAATATATTTAGAGAGGTGTAATATAATGAGACAAGGAATTCATCCAAATTATTATCAGGCAAAAGTAGTTTGTAACTGCGGTAATGAGTTTGTGACCGGCTCGACCAAGGAAGAGATTCACGTTGAGATTTGCTCAAAGTGCCATTCATTCTACACAGGTCAGCAGAAGTCAGCTCAGGCACGTGGACGTATTGAGAAATTCAATCGTAAGTATGGTGTTAACGAGGCAAACTAGTAATGATCAGGGGTTGGGATTGAATGTAATCTCAACCCTTTTGTTTATATAGGAGGAATATATGTAATGGAAAAACATATACCCAAAGGTTCTCTTGGAGGACAGGCGGTCTTAGAAGGAATAATGATGAAAGGTCCGGGTGGATATTCAACAGCAGTGAGATTGCCTGATAATAATATATGCGTCAAATTTCATCAGTATAAGTCTTATGGAGAGAAACATCCTGTGTTCAAGATACCATTTATTCGTGGAATTGCTAATTTTGTAGAGGCACTTGTTCTCGGCATGAAGACGTTGACATATTCCTCATCATTTTTTGAGGAAGACGAAGAGGAGACAAAGGCTGATCGACTGTTTAAGGATATATTCAAGGATAAGGCAGAGGATGTGTTGTTAGGAGTAACTGTTGTGATTTCAATAGCCCTTGCTCTTGGATTATTTATGTTTCTTCCTGCAGGCATTGCTGAGTTATTAGGAAAATGGATAGGTAATCATTTTGTATTATCTTTGATAGAAGGTATCATAAGACTGGCCATATTCTTATTGTATGTTCTTTTGATAGCACAGATGGAGGATATTCACAGGTTGTTTATGTATCACGGGGCAGAGCACAAAACCATTAATTGCTATGAAGCCGGTGAAGATTTGAAACCTGCCAATGTCAAGAAATTTACAAGGTATCACAAGCGCTGCGGTACAAGTTTTATATTTGTTGTGATGATAGTGAGTATTATAGTTTTCATGTTCATTACTGCCGAACAGATGTGGCTGCGTTTTCTCTTAAGACTATTGTTGGTGCCGGTGGTTGCGGGAATATCGTATGAATTTATTCGTGCAGCAGGAAGAAGTGATAGTTCTTTCTGGAATGTGCTTAGCAGACCGGGAATGTGGGTGCAGAAGCTCACTACCAGAGAGCCGGATGAGGATATGATACAGGTTGCCATTGTAGCGGTTGAGGCGGTTTTATATGGTAAGGCGTATGCAGACGCGGTAAATGAAGCTCAGGGTATAAAAACGCAGGATAACGAGCTTGAAATTGATGATCTTGAAGGATTTTGATTAAAAGAACATATTTAAATGCAGATATTTGTTTTGAGTTAAGTTGGTGGTGTTATGTCAACTATAAATGAATTATTGGATTATGGCAAAGAACAGCTGGAACTTTCAGGTAATGAATATGCGAAGTATGAGCGCAAGGTAATGTTAGAGCATGTCCTTGGTGTCAATTATATGTATATGCTTATCAATGGGAGCGAGACTGTTACACCTGAAAAAGAGGAAGAATATAAGAAACTGATAGAACTTCGATGCGAACATTATCCGTTACAGTATATTATGGGAGAAGCTCATTTTATGGATTACACTTTCTTTGTTGATGAGAAGGTGCTTATTCCAAGAAGTGATACGGAAGTGCTTGTAGAGACGGTTAATGAGCTGTTTGACATGCATAAGGGTAATACATCTGATAACGGAGATAATGCTGACAGTTCAAATGCGTCATTTAATGGCAAAGAGGTAAGAGTGTTGGATCTTTGCTGCGGTTCCGGATGCATAGGGATTTCGCTGAAAATGTATCATAATAATATAGCTCTTACTTTAAGTGATATTTCGAAAGACGCTCTTAAGGTTACGCAGAAAAATCTTGATAAATACAACATTACGGACGCTGATGTCGTGTGTTGTAATCTGTTTGAAGATGAGTATTATAAAGACCGAACGTTGAAATATGATATAATTGTTTGCAACCCGCCGTATATTGAGAGTGAAGTGATTAATACACTTATGCCTGAGGTGAAGGAACACGAACCTCATCTTGCTCTTGATGGTGGTGAGGATGGTCTTGATTTTTATAAAACGATAACGGGACAGGCAGTGGAATATATGGGCGATAACGGATATCTGTTTTTTGAGATAGGATATAATCAGGGAAATGCGGTATTATCACTTATGAAAAATGCCGGTTTTACAGAGGTGGTTATCAAGAAGGATTATGCAGGTATGGATCGGGTGGTATATGGACATTTGTAGCGTTGATGCTCATTACCGCTGCGTGAGCAACGGAGTGAGAACGTGTCTGTGTTGGAATTGCATAATATGCGCAAAAAAGAAAAAGTAAATACGCATTTCGCAAATGTCTAACCTAATTATAGAAATGGAGAAAAAGAATGTTTGATAAATTAGAGGATATATTAGCACGTTACGAGTCAGTATTAGAGCAGCTTTCAGATCAGGACATATTAAATGATCAGGAAAAATACACTTCACTTATGAAAGAGCAGAGTGAATTGGCACCTATAGCAGAAAAATACAGGGAATATCTCGCTGCAAAACAGGCGATTGAGGATAGCCTTGCCATGCTTGAAGAAGAAAAAGACGAGGAAATGCGTGAGCTTGCAAAAGAAGAGCTTAATGACTCAAAAGAAAAAGTACAGGTGATTGAACAGGAGCTTAAGATTCTTCTTCTACCAAAGGATCCGAATGATGATAAAAATGTTATAGTCGAACTTCGTGCCGGTGCAGGTGGTGACGAATCAGCACTGTTTGCCGCAGAAGTGTTCCGTATGTATCAGAAATATGCTGATAAGATGCATTGGAAGACAGAACTTATAAGTCTTAATGAGAATGGAATCGGTGGATATAAGGAATGTTCATTTATGATAAATGGAAAGGGTGCATTTTCCAGATTAAAATATGAGAGTGGTGTACACCGTGTACAGCGTGTTCCGGAGACTGAGTCGGGTGGAAGAATTCATACATCAACAATGACTGTTGCGATTATGCCTGAGGCGGAAGAGGTGGATTTCGAATTGGACTTAAATGATTGCAAATTTGATGTATTTAGAGCATCCGGTAATGGAGGTCAGTGTGTAAATACTACAGATTCAGCGGTTCGACTGACTCATATACCTACAGGAATCGTAATATCCTGTCAGGATGAGAAGAGTCAGTTAAAGAATAAAGATAAGGCGCTCAAAGTACTGCGGGCAAAGTTATATGATATGGAACTTCAGAAAGCTCATGATGCAGAGGCGGAACTTAGAAAAAGTCAGGTGGGAACAGGTGACAGATCAGAGAAAATCAGAACTTATAATTTCCCACAGGGACGTGTTACAGATCACAGGATCAAATTGACTCTGCACCGCCTCGATCAGGTGTTAGATGGTGATCTTGATGAAATCATTGACAGTCTTACCGCAGCCGACCAGGCTGCAAAGCTTGCTAAGATGAATGAGACATCGTAAATATATATTCATAGGTGATTGTGAAACGTTCGAATTATGCAGAGAAAGAGTAAATTAACGTTTCGCAATTAATTAACTGATAATTCGGGATAAAAGGAGATTGTTAAATTGTTGGAGTGGAAGAAAAACGTGCGGTTTGTTGAGCCTTATGTTCCGGGAGAACAGCCTAAGGAAGAAGGCATTATTAAACTTAATACTAATGAGAACCCTTATCCGCCGTCGCCTAAGGTGGTAAATTTGAAGATGGATTTAGAAAAACTCCGTATTTATTCGGACCCGGAGGCATTAGAGCTTGTCAGCGCCATTGCCGGATATCATGGACTTAATAATGATCAGGTGTTTGTAGGGATTGGCTCGGATGATGTTTTAGCTATGTCCTTCATGACATTTTTAAATTCAGACAAGCCCATATTGTTTCCGGATATAACATATAGTTTCTATGATGTATGGGCAAAACTTCTTAGAATTCCTTATGAAACCAAGGCGTTAAAGGATGACTTTTCGATCAATATTGAAGACTATTATGGTGAGAACGGAGGAATAGTATTTCCTAATCCTAACGCACCCACATGTTTGTATATGCCATTAGACAATATTAGAGGGATTCTTGACCATAACCGTGATGTTGTGGTGATAGTTGATGAGGCTTATATTGACTATGCGGGGGAGAGTGCTCTTTCACTTATTGACGACTATGACAATCTTTTGGTGGTAAGAACTTTTTCCAAATCAAGATCCATGGCGGGGCTTAGAATCGGATATGCTATGGGAAATTCGGAATTGATAAGTGCTCTTAACAGTGTTAAGTTCTCATTTAATTCCTACACAATGAATTATCTTCAAATTAAACTTGGTGTTGAGAGTATCAAAGATGATGTTTACTTTAAAGATATGATAGCTAAGGTAAAGAATACGAGAGAATGGTTTTCTAAGGAACTAAAAAGATTAGGATTTTCTTATCCTGAAAGTTCAACTAATTTTGTTTTTGCAACACATAACAGGGTACCGGCTAAGGAATTATTTGAAGCCGCAAAAAAGGAAAAAATCTATCTTAGATATTTTGCCAATCTGCGTATTGACAATTATCTGAGAATAACCATAGGTACAGACGAAGAGATGAAGCGGCTGGTGGAATTTTTTGAAAAATACTTAACGAATAATTAAAAATAAATAATTTTTTGCTAAAAAAGTTCTTGACTTAAAAAAGGAAATCTTATATAGTATAAATTACTTTCATAGGATTTCTTTTTTTAGTTATATAATTCCCCGATTTTTATGAATTTCTTGCAGGCATCCTGCATTTTTCCTATTGTATGAATAATTATTTCATTACTCCTTATAATTATTGAAATAAAGGAGAAATATGAATAATGAACTATAATGATTTTTTAGATTATGTTAAAGATAATTTGGCAGATTGCTATAAAGAGATTATGATATCAGAGGATATGGATAAAATTAATGTCGATACTGCGGAGGGGGCAGGTGTTACAGAGGATGAGAGGCTTAAGTTAAAGCGTGAAGCCGAGGAAAAATACGATAACTGTGATATAATAATTCAGAAGGTTGTCAAGAATAACGGGATAATTCTGGATGCTGTATCTATCTACTTAGAGGGTGAACAGGTCAGTCCCAATATATATTTGAGACCTTATTATGAAAATTATCTTATGGGGAAGCCTTTAGACTTTATTCTTGCAGAAATTATATTTCAATACAGAAATGAGAAAAATGAATCTGATATATGTCCGGTGGATTTTTCCGATTACACGAATGTCAAAGATAATTTGGTTATCAGGGTTGTTAATTATGAGCTTAACAAAGATATGTTGAAGGACTGTCCACATATAAAATACTTAGATCTGGCGGTGACATTCCGATATGTTATTGACGAGAATGTATACGGACTTGCAACGATAATGATAACATATAAGGAGTATAATAATTGGGAGACGGATATAGAAGAAGTATTTCAGACAGCACTTTTTAATACTATGCACAGATACCCATGGTGTATGGAACCGCTTTCAAAACTGGTTTTTGACACCTTTGATGAAAAAATGATGAAAAAATTATCGGAGGATATAGTTGAGGAACTTAATAATATCAGGAATTGTGAGCTGGGAGTTAATATCTATATATTGACCAATCAGTCTAAAGCATTTGGTGCAGGATGTCTGTTATACGATAATGTCATTAAGAATTTTGCCAAGGTTCAGGGGTGTAATATATACATATTGCCGTCAAGTGTACATGAAGTAATGCTTGTTCCGGAGGATGATGAGACTGATCCGGAATTTCTGAAAAATTTGTTATCAGATGCCAACAAATCATCCGTTGGACTGATCGACCTTCTATCTGACAATATATATTATTATGACAGAAATGCAGATAATATAACAATATTTAATGAATAATTGATATAACTTTATTTTATTTCAAAAAATGAAAAACAATTTCATCAATGTTGACAAAATCATAACAATAACATACAATAAAATGTATATTACTGGAATCAGCTTCACACATATGGGGGTTGAATATGAATAATAATTTTATTAACAGAAAAGATAGAATAATAGCTTCAGCTATTGAAATAATTAGTGAGGCAGGAATAGCTTCTTTGACGACCAAGACTCTTGCTATGAAAGAGAACATGTCAGAGTCATTGCTTTATCGTTATTTTGGCGGCATTGAAGAAGTTTTGGTTGAAGTTATAGGAATATTTACAAAATATGACGAACGTATTATAGCTACTATCGAAGGAAAAGATATGCCGCATCTTGATAAGGCGCTTGAACTGATCAAGATGCTGGCCACTAATTATACCGGATATCCAGAATTAGCAGCGATAGCACTTAATTATGAGGTTTTTCTTCATAACGTCAATACTAGAGAAATGATAGCTGATTGTCTTGTCAAAAGAAGAAATTTCATTGTACGTGAATTTCAGATGGCAATTGATGCGGGCGAGATTCGTAATGATTTTACTGCTGAAGAATTGGCGGATATAGTTTTAGGGACACTTAACAGAGATCTTCTTAACAGAAGATTGAAAAATGACAACATCACACATGAACAGGTATCGCAGACCCTTGGAGTGAAGTTTATCAAATTCCTCAAAGAAAAAATCAATTAACAATTGTTATAAAAATGTTACTAAAATAACAACAAAAACTGTTAATAAATTCACTTGAAATAATATATGTAAATATGTTATAAGTCTTAATTAGAGTGGGAGATTAACAATGAGACATTGTTCTGGAGGAGTTTATGAAAATATTAGTTGCAGATGATGATTTTGTTAACAGAAGATTTATGGAAAAGATTTTCGGTGAATACGGCGAAGTGGTAGCTGTAGATAATGGTATGTCTGCAGTAGATGAAGCTGTATCTGCTATGGAAAAAAGAGATTTTTTTGATCTGATTTGTCTTGATATCATGATGACAAGACTTGACGGATATAAGACATTAGAAGCAATTAGAGAAGCTGAGAATAAGTATAATGTTCATTCGGATAACCGGGCGAAAGTTATGATGATAAGTGCACTTGATGAGGTTGTTATAGATAATGCTCAGGCAAGCAACGACTATGACGCATATATATGCAAACCGATTGTTGTTGATAAGTTCGAGAAATTATTGGCTAAACTTGGTTTTGAAAAATGATGATTACTTAAGATTTTGAGTAATGATGATTACAACTGATATATAATACGTATTCGTGATGTTATCTGACAATAGAATATATAATAATATTTCAGAGGTGTTTTCATGGATTTATTTGACTACATGAGAGAGACAAATATGAAAAATGAATCCCCGCTGGCAAAGAGATTAAGACCAACAACGCTTTCAGAGGTTGTTGGTCAAAAACATATTATGGGGAAGGATAAGCTGTTATATCGTATGATTGAAGCGGACAAGTTGAGTTCGCTCATTTTTTATGGACCGCCGGGGACGGGAAAAACGACCCTTGCCATGGTAATTGCCAATACCACAAGTTCAGTCTTTAAGACTTTGAATGCCACAACCTCCGGTAAGAAGGATATGGAAGAAGTTGTGACACAGGCAAAAAATGATTACGGCATGTATCAGAAAAGAACTATTCTTTTTATTGATGAGATACATAGATTCAATAAAGCGCAACAGGATTATCTATTGCCTTTTGTAGAGGACGGAACAGTTATATTAATAGGTGCTACTACGGAGAATCCTTATTTTGAGGTAAATAAGGCGCTTCTTTCAAGATCTCATATATTCAAACTGGAGCCCCTGTCAAAAGAAGACATAATGGAGCTCTTAAAGCGCGCGGTTTATGATAAGGAAAAGGGAATGGGCGTATATAATGCCATGATAGACGACGATGCTCTTGATTTTCTGGCGGATATGTGCGATGGAGATGCAAGAAGTGCATTAAATGCTATAGAACTTGGAATTCTCACTACAAAACCCTCTGAGGATTCAATAATACATATAACGCTTCCCGTTGCAGAGGAATGTATTCAGAGAAGAGCCTATCAGTATGACAGGGATGGGGATAATCATTATGATACCATTTCCGCATTTATCAAAAGTATGAGAGGCTCCGACCCGCAGGCGGTTAGTTACTATCTGGCAAAAATGTTAGAAGCCGGAGAATCGGTAACATTTATTGCCAGAAGAATTATGATATGTGCTTGTGAAGATGTGGGTATGGCAGATCCACAGGCAATTGTTGTAGCCACTTCATGTGCTCAGGCAGTAGAGAGAGTAGGTATGCCGGAGGCACAGCTTATACTTGCTCACGCTGCGATATATGTGGCTACAGCACCGAAATCTAATGCGGTAACAAATGCCATATTTGCTGCCAAGAAAACTGTGCAGGAGAAAAAGACCGGTCTGGTACCGATTTATCTAAGGGACGCCCACTACGAAGGCTCTAAGGAATTAGGTCATGTGGGCTATATGTATCCCCACGATTATCCCGGACATTTCGTGAAGCAACAGTATCTGCCGGATGAGATCAAAGATGAGGTGTTTTACGAACCTTCCGAAGAGGGGTATGAGGCAAGTGTTAAGGATAGGCTTGAAAATTTATACGGAGATGAAGAATAATAAGAAAGTGTTTTATCTGGGATTTTATACGGGTGAAATATTATGAGTGAAAGGTTTATTGTGGAATAAGATATGGATAAGGTAAGAAGAATTACGGCGCTTTTAACTGTCGTTGTTATAATAGGTTTGATTATAGGTACGATTGTATGTGCTGTGACAGGAAGCAGGTATTTCTTTGGAATGTTGTTTTTGATGATTGTGGTACCTGTGGTTTTGTGGGTGTTCATGTGGTTCACTAGATTAGTGACAGGAGATGAGAACACCGATAATACCGAAAGTAAAGGCATTGAGGACGAAAAGCAAGAGACAAAATGATTGTATATTAAGGGGAACGGAGCCGGCATGCGGCTCCGTAATAGGGGAGGATAAAGTATTTATCTGAGTTCTCTGTATAGAAATCAGATGTTATAAGTATATCCACCTGATGCTGATTATATACATGTCTTGAAAAATAAAATGGTATTTGCTATAATCATGACTGTTGTTAGCACGACGGGAATTGCGAAGCAATACAGTCATGTGTAGACATCAGTTGGGGGCAAAAATCTTTTGCCCGCAACATCATAATACAAGTATATCTAGTTAATAGAAATTTACAAAAAAGGATGGTAAGACAAATGGGATTACTTAAAGATTGGAGAGATCACGCATATTCGTATGATGACAGAACACCTGAGGGAAAACAGTTCTGGCTTAATTATTTTGGAGTTGAACAGGGAATCTACAAGCAGTTGCTTGCAAACCCTGATGAGGTTGTAGAGGGAACAGTTAAGGAACTTGCTGAAAAATATGATACAACAATTGAACTTATGACAGGTTTCTTAGATGGTATTGATGATAGTTTGAAGACTTCTAATAATCTTGATGATATTGACGAGGATTCTAAGGTGTCTCTTGATTTTGATCTTGAGAAACTTTATATGAATATGGTTGATTGTAATGCGGAGTGGTTATATACCCTTGAAGAGTGGGAGCCATTGCTTACGGCTGAGAGGAGAAAAGAATTATATAAGATTCAAAAATCTTCAAAGACTGTGGTAAAACCGCCTAAGGTTGGACGTAATGATCCATGTCCTTGCGGAAGCGGTAAGAAATATAAGCAGTGTTGCGGAAGATAAGGAGTGCGGTTATGACCAAAATAAGAACAAGATTTGCACCGAGTCCAACAGGTAGAATGCATGTAGGTAATCTGCGTACTGCTTTGTATTCGTATCTTGTAGCAAAGCATGAAGGCGGAGATTTTATACTGCGAATAGAGGATACAGATCAGGAGAGATATGTTGAAGGCGCAGTGGATATTATATACCGTACAATGGAAGGAACAGGACTAATTCATGATGAGGGACCTGATAAAGATGGCGGTGTTGGTCCTTATGTGCAGAGTGAACGTCAAAAGAAGGGTATATATATCGAATACGCCAAAAAACTTATTGACAAGGGCGAGGCATATTACTGTTTCTGTGATAAGGAGAGGCTTGACAATCTAAAAGAGGAGGTTGTGGACGGCAAGAGTATCAGAAGATATGACAAGCATTGTCTGCATTTATCCAAGGAAGAGATTGAGGCTAATCTTGCGGCCGGCAAACCTTATGTTATTAGGCAGAATGTACCCTTAGAGGGTGAGACAAGTTTTGAGGACGAGCTTTATGGAACAATAACGGTTCCCAATAATGAGCTTGATGATATGATCCTTATTAAGTCAGATGGTTTTCCTACTTATAATTTTGCCAACGTGGTAGACGATCATTTAATGGGGATTACACATGTTGTAAGGGGATAGGAGTATCTCTCGTCATCGCCTAAGTATAACAGACTATATCAGGCATTTGGCTGGGATGTACCAACCTATATTCATTGTCCTACCATTACCAATGAGAATCATGAGAAGCTTTCTAAGAGAAGCGGGCATTCTTCTTACGAGGATTTGTTAGAACAGGGATTTGTCACTGAGGCTATTGTTAATTTTGTGGCATTGCTTGGTTGGAGTCCGGAGGATAATCAGGAGATATTCACATTGGAGGAGCTTGTTAAAGTATTTGATTATAAGCATATTTCCAAATCTCCGGCTGTGTTTGATATGGTTAAACTTCGCTGGATGAATGGCGAATATATTAAGAATATGGACTTTGACAGATTCAAAGAGATGGCACTTCCCTATGTCAAAGAGGTCATTACAAGAGATGTCAAGATTGATGAGATACTTGAACTGGTGAAGACTCGTATTGAAGTTTTTCCCGATATTAAGGAGCACATTGATTTCTTTGAGGAACTGCCGGATTATGATACCATTCTTTTCACTCATAAGAAAATGAAAACTAACAGCGAGAATTCTTTAGAGATTCTCAGTGAAGAATATGAAATACTGAAAGATGTTGATGACTGGTCACTGGATAATCTGCATGATATTTTGATGAAGTATATTGCGGATAAAGGAATCAAGAACGGAACCGGACTGTGGCCTGTTCGTACAGCAGTATCAGGAAAACAGATGACACCGGGCGGTGCCTTTGAGATTATGGATATTCTTGGCAAGGAAGAATCTTTAAGACGTATTGAGATTGGTATTGAGAAACTTAAGGTAGCAGGCAATGCCTGAGTTTAATAAAGGACAACTTGAAGCAATACATCATGTGAATGGGCCGATGATCGCACTTGCGGGTCCCGGTTCGGGTAAGACTACGGCTATAGTATACCGCATAAAATATCTTATCGAAGAAGCACATATTAATCCCGCTAATATTCTTGTTATAACATTTACGCGGGCGAGTGCTAAAGAGATGAAGGACAGGTTCATGTCTCTTGATGTATTGAATAATGAGAGAAAAAGAACGGGCGATTTGTCACAGTCTGATAAATCGTCGGGAAGAAATACGGAATGTAGTGTTACATTTGGAACCTTTCATTCCGTATTCTTCTATATACTTAAAACTGCCTATGGCTACAACGCAGGTAATATTATATCTTCCGATGACAAATACAAACTTATCAGAGAATTAATTACAAAGAGCGGACTTGAATATGATGACGAAGATGAAGTGATATCTGATATTCTCAAAGAGATAAGTCTTATGAAGGGAGATATGATTCCCGTGGAGCATTTCTATTCTTCTGTCATTGGAGAAGAAGTGTTTAGAGACATATATAAGGAATATCAAAACTGTTTAGTTCATAATGGCAAGCTTGATTTCGATGATATGATGGTGTATTGCTATGAGCTTCTTAAGCAAAGACCGGATATTCTTTCAAGTCTTAGGAAGCGCTACAAATATATATTGGTGGATGAGTTTCAGGATATCAACAAGCTTCAGTACGAGATTACAAAATTATTGGCTGCACCGGATAACAATCTTTTCATTGTTGGAGATGATGACCAGAGTATATATGGTTTTCGCGGGGCCAAGCCTGAGATAATGTTAGGTTTTGGTAAAGATTATCCAAATGTCAAAACTACACTTTTGGGTACGAATTACAGATGCAGCAGGAATATAGTTGACGGTTCCGAGAAATTAATTAAGCATAACAAAGCAAGATATGAGAAGCGGCTTTCAAGCAGTGGTGATTATGAAGAACCCATATATATTCATCATGTGAAGAACAGAAATGAGGAAAACAGCGAGATTCTTGATACAATAAGAAAATATCATGAGGAAGGAATTCCTTATTCTGAGATGAGTGTAATATACAGAACCAATGCTCAGGCCGGCAATCTTGTGAAAATTCTTATGGATTATAATATACCATTTTATACAAGAGATAAGGTTCCGTGTATATACGATCATTTTGTCGTAAAAAATATCTTTGATTATATAAATGCTGCCATGGGAAGTAGGGAAAGGTCTCTGTTCCTTAGAATAATCAACAGACCAAACCGTTATATCTCAAGGGAAATGCTTACGGAAAAAGATTTTTCTTTTGATGATATGATAAAGCGGTATGAAGGTAAGGATTGGGCGCAGGACAATCTTATACAAATGAGATACGACCTTGAAACCCTTTCCAAATTAAAGCCCTATGCAGCAGTTAATTTTATAAGAAAAGCTATAGGCTATGATCTTTATCTCAAAGATTATGCAAATTACAGACATCTTAATGTGGATGATCTTTATGAAGTGCTTTGTGAACTTTCCGAGATGGCAAGACAGTATAATTCATATATCGAATGGTTTGACAGTATTGAAATATACAGAAGAAAACTTGAGGAGCACAGCAGGCAGGATAGAGAGGATAACCGTGAAGGCGTGGCAGTCACTACGATGCACAGCGCCAAAGGCTTGGAATATGATGTGGTCCTGATTCCCGAAGCGAATGAAGGTCTTACACCATATAAGAAAGCAGTTCTTCCTGAAGAACTTGAGGAAGAACGAAGAATGTTCTATGTTGCTATGACACGCGCAAGACATCATCTGCATATATATGAAGTTAAGGAATATTATAATAAGGAGCTTACGGCTTCCCGCTTTCTTGACGAGATTCTTGGGTGAGAACGTGCCTGCAATGGAACTGCATAATATGCACAAAGGCAAAAGAAAGAAAAGGGGTTTCGCAATTACCTATGTGTTAAAGAATAAAGGATAGAAGCTTATTAAGGCTTACTATTCCGGCACCCTGCATGTTATAAGGCAGATACGGAACATTGTAGGCGGATTCCATAAGATGCATTTTGACCTGATCGTTGGAGTAATCAGGCCAAATCTGTAACATCAGGGCGCAGTATCCGCTTATAAAAGGTACAGACATGGAAGTACCGCTTTTGATAGAATAGCCTGAGTGAGGTTTCAAACTTAATATGTGATAACCCGGAGCGACCAGCTCCGGTTTTGTTATATATGGGCGTAGTGGTCCTGCCGAAGAAAAATGCTGTCCGTCATAGGAGCCGACAGTTATTACTTCAGGGCAGTTACCGGGAGCAGATATAGAACCCTCTACAGGACCGTTGTTACCGGCTGAACAGCATACTATGATTCCGTGTTCCCATAATTTCTTTATCCACACATTTAATCTGTTGTTCTCATGACGGAGTTCTTCACTGTTACCACCGATAGATATATTAACAATTCTGATGTTATAGATCAGATAATTCGTAAGTATCCACTTTATAGCATGTATGAAGAGATCTGTTTCACTGTTGCCATGTTCATCTAGAACTTTCAGTATTACCAGATTGCACTCAGGTGCTATTCCGATGGAAGTGGCAGCAGCAATTCCCGTAACATGAGTTCCGTGGGAATAGTCATCATACAGAGCTTTTTTTCCATATATGAAATCCTTGAAGGTAAGTATTCTGTTGGCGGCAATTTCGTTATGTGGCGAAAGCCCTGAATCCATAATGGCAATTGTAACCTTCTTTCCTGTAATCCCTCTGTCGTGAAAGGGGACGGCACCGGAAACAATGGCAGGAATTTTTTTTACTGATGACATTTATGATACCTCATGCAATAAAAAATGTGTAAACTGATTATATTTATATAATATGATGAATATAATATTAAGTTACCGGATTGTTTGATAAGTTACCGGATTCTTTGATAAGTTATCGGATTTTTTGTTAAGTTACAGGATTGTTTGATAATGCGTTGATTATTTTTGGATGTTTTGATATAATGAGCAAAGGTGCGTCATGCTTGCATGAAACGCACTTTTGCGAAAAAACACACGGAGACGACAGTCGACGTGATATAATGAGCAAAGTGGTTGCACCCTTGTGTGCAAATCGGATATTTTGCGAGTGAACACATGGTGATATATGGAGATTGAAAATGATTACAAGGAAAACTTATAAGATTGCTATATTTATTGTTTTAATGATATTGATAAATTATTTTGGAAAAGTTATAGCTGCATATTATTCCCTTCCAATCTGGATGGATTCCATTGGAACTGTTTATGCTGCATATGTATGCGATCCTTTTTGTGGTGCGATTGTAGGGCTTGCAGGTAATATTATGTATGGTATTAAGGATACGACTTCTTTCATATACGGCATCACAAGTGTTGCTATCGGAGTTAGTGTGGGAATAGCTGCAAAAAAGAATTTATTTGACTCTCTGTTCGGAACTTTAACAGCAAGTGTTATTGTTACTTTGTTTTCTGTCATGATTTCAACTCCCCTTAACATCCTTTTATTCGATGGAAAGGTCGGTAATATTTGGGGAGACGGTGTCTACTCTTATCTGTTAGAGCAGGATGTCAATCATATTTTTGCTGCCTCTATCGGAGAATTCTATGTGGACTTTCTTGATAAAGTAATAACGTTATTAATTCTTTATCTATCTATCAAATTTTACAGATTTAGAAATAAAAAGAATATATCGGCTGCGATTATTCCCATAGCCCTATTATGTGGCATTGGAATGAACGGTCTTACTGTAAATGCTGAAAATTCTGATTTTGAAAATAACATTCAGATTGTGTATAGCAGTGAGAACGGTCTTCCGTGTGGAGAAGCCAATGACGTGATACAGACCAGTGACGGTATTTTGTGGGTGGGAACCTATGCAGGTCTTTATCGTTATAACGGCAGTGAGTTCAGATTTATGAGTAATTATGACTCGGTAAGAAATGTTAATTGCCTTTATCTTGATGAAGAGGGAAGATTATGGATTGGAACTAATGATAATGGTCTGTCAATAGCGATTAACGAAAAGATAACCAATGTTGTTGATGAGTCGGATGGTCTTCCGGCTAATTCCGTAAGATGTATTACAAGATCGACAAATGGTAATTATTATATCGGTACTACATCAAGTCTTCAGATAATGACTCTTGATGGCGGACTTGGTATGGTGAAGGAATTGGAAGAAATAGTATATGCTCATAGCATTACATCTAATGATGAGGGTGAGATTGTTACTGTAACCAATGATGGTGATATGTACCTTATAAATGGTGAAAGCATTATATCAAGAGCGAAGCTAAACGCAGAACAGGAGATATATACATGTGCCACATTTGATAAATCCGGAATGCTATATGTGGGAACATCTTCCGGTAATATTTATTATTATGATGTATCGGCAGATAAATTTGAGAAAAAGGGAGTTATCAGTTGTAAGGAGTTGAATACGATCAACAGAGTATTCTTTACTGACGATAACTTAATGTATATTTGTTCTGATAACGGAATAGGTTATGTGGACTCCTTTAATAAATTCGTTATGATCAATACAGGCTCGTTTAATAATTCAATAGACAATATGGATGTTGATTATCAGGGGAATTTGTGGTTTTCATCATCAAGACTCGGTCTTTTGAAATTATCTAAATCACCATTTACTGATTTATTCCTTTCAGCAGGACTGTCAGGTAAAGTAGTAAATGCCGTAACCATGTGGAATGATAATCTATACGTTGGTACTGATAACGGACTTGTTATAATCAATAGTAAGACCAATATTCCTGTGGAAGATGAGCTTACCGAACAACTTAAGGATATACGTATCAGGTGTCTTATGGTTGACTCTGATGAAAGTTTGTGGATTTGCACCTACGGTAAGGGGATTTGGCATGTGCAAAAAGACGGAGAAATTACCACTTTTGACAGTACGGAGGAGCAATTCGGTGATTGGGCGAGAGTCATAATTCAACTCTCAAATGGGAATATTGTTGCTTCCTGTGATACCTGTGTTGGATTTTTTGAAGGCAATATTTTGACGAAGACTATTCCTTATGAGAGCGGACTTTCTAAGGCTATGATCCTATGTCTGGCAGAATTGTCGGACGGACGTATATTGTGCGGTACTGATGGTGACGGTATTGCAGTAATAAAAGATGGTGAGGTTATAGGAAGATATACCGACAATGATGGATTGAGTTCGGATGTTATACTCAGAATAGTAGAAGATCCCGTTGAAAAAGGGGCATATATCGTAACCAGCAACGGACTGTGTTATATGGACAGATATGACAACATCAGTATGTTGGATAATTTTCCGTATTATAATAATTATGACGTGTGGCCATTTGACGATGGAAGATTGTTTGTATTAAGCAGTGCGGGTATATATGTGACTGATAGAAGCGAAATTATTAATTCCTTAGATAAACCTGAATATGAATTGCTTGATACAAAGAAGGGGTTAAATGCGTCTTTGACCGCTAATTCATGGGATTATTTGGATGACAAAGGGAACTTATATCTCTCCTGTGATAATGGCGTTTATCGTATGAATATTGATGATTACAGTGTTACCAGAAAATCTTATCGTATGATGATATCTTCAGTGTATCTTGACAATGAAGCTCATACTATAGAGCGTGGAGAGCCTTTATATGTCAGCAGGGATACCAGCAAAATAGAAATAATTCCCGAAGTTATTAATTATACTGTGGATGATCCGAATGTAGAATATTATCTGGAAGGATTTGATACACCGATAACAACATTGCCGCAAAGTGAATTGACCAGTATAGTGTATACTAATGTTCCATCTGGTAAGTACAAATTCCATCTATGTGTATTAGATGATAAGAATGAGAATGTGATAGAGGAAAGCGTATTCGAGATAATCAAGGAAGATGAGATATATGATACAACCTGGTTTCATATGTATATGCTTATAGTTGCAATGCTTGCTATTATATGGTTCACATGGTTTATCGCAAGAACACAGATACAGAGAACTATCAATTACCAGAGAAAAGAACTTGAATTTGCAAGAAATCAGCTCCGAATGGGTAATGAGACGATTCTTGCCATAGCAAAGACTGTTGATGCAAAAGACGAGAATACAAGTCAACATTCGCAACGTGTTTCTGATTACAGTGTTTTGATAGCAAAAGAGTTAGGGTTTTCGGAGGAAGAGTGTGAAAATCTCCGTAAAGCTGCTCTTTTACATGATATAGGTAAAATAGGAATCCCTGACAGGGTACTTAATAAGCCGGGTAAATTAACGGACGAAGAATATGAAATAATGAAATCACATGTTACACGAGGTGCGGAGATATTAAAGGATTTTACACTTGTGGAGCACGCTATTGACGGTACTTTGTATCATCATGAGAAATATGACGGAACGGGATATCCTCAGGGGTTATCCGGCGAAGATATACCGTTATACGGCAGAATCATTGGTATGGCAGATGCATTTGATGCAATGACTGCTAATCGTGTATATCGTAAAAAATTAGATTTCGATTATGTCCTTAGTGAAATTAAAAGATGCAAGGGAACGCAATTTGATCCTCAGATGGTCGATATAATGCTAAAACTGATTGAAGACGGCAAGATAGATGTGGATGCCCTTTATAATAATTCTAATTCACAAAAAGTTACAAAAGCCGATAATAAGCAATCAAATAATAATGACAAGGAGAGTGAATCTTAATGAAGAGAATGAGAATAACAGCAGTAGTAACTGCCCTTGTCGTAATTGGTATATATGCTGCTTTGAGTTTATTGGTATTTAAGGAAGAGGAAGAGAAGACCATTAAGGTCGGATTTGTATATGACGGTGATGAGAGCGCACCTTATACTAATAATTTTATTAAAGCTCAGAGGATTTTGGATGAGAATAATTATGATGGAAAGGTCATAACGGTTGCAAGGACTAATATTCCTGAGGAGAAAGGAGAAGAGGCGTTAGCCGGTCTTGTCGAAGAAGGATGCGATATTATATTTACAACCAGCTATGGGTATCAAAACATTGCCAAGGAGTTTGCAAAAAAAAATCCCAACATACAATTCTGTCAGGCAACGGGAGATAATGCAGGTAATGAGCCGCTTCCTAATTACCACACATTTATGGGTGAGATATATCAGGGTAGATATGTCACAGGTATTATTGCCGGAATGAAGCTCAAAGAGATGATAGATGAGGGCGTCATTACAAAGGAACAGGCGAAAGTTGGCTATGTGGGAGCCTATCCTTATGCGGAAGTTATATCCGGATATACTGCATTTATCTTAGGTGTTAGAACTATAGTTCCGGATGCGGTTATGGAAGTGAAATATACGGATACCTGGACCAGTTATACTTTGGAAAAAAGCTGTGCAGAGGAATTGATTGATGACGGTTGTGTTATCATTTCTCAGCATTCGGATACGATTGGTCCGGCAGTTGCATGTGAAGAGGCTTTCGAAAAGGGCAGTACTGTATATCACATAGGATATAATCAAAGTATGATGGACGTTGCACCTACAACAACTTTGGCCAGTTCCAGAATCAACTGGTCAAAATATATTACGTCTGCCGTAGAAGCGGTATTACATGGTAAAGAGATAGAAAAGAATGTGACAGGTAACGTCCATGGTAATGATGTGGGTGGAGGTTTCGAGCAGGATTGGGTTCAAATACTTGATATAAACTCTTTGATAGCTGCTGACGGCACCGAAGAAATGGTTAATGATACAATTAACAAATTCAAAAAGAATCAGATTGTAGTATTTAAAGGTGATTATATCGGTGTTGATCCGGACGATCCGAATAATACAATTGATTTGAAAAACGGTTATATAGAGAATGAGAACGCATCTGCACCGGCATTTAATTATATACTTAAGGATGTTATCACGATAGTGGAATGAACCATATCATTTGAGCGTTTCGCAATCGCGTAATTGATAAGTATAATGAGGGGGAGATTTTGATGATTAAAAGAAGTGTGAAAATAGAACTTGATGGTCTTATGAATGAAATGAAGATGAATCTTGAGAATAATTATAAGGACCTTGCGCATGATGCCTTAAAGAAGCTCCATGCTACTTTGGATGAGTATCTTCAAAACGGCACTTTGAAAGAAAAAGATTATAGAAAATATAAGAGTATTGCAGATGAGTATTCTGCCAGACTTGTGAATTATCATCATTGATTAGGCAGTGAATATATAACTTTTACAGTATATATTTTTTATGATATGTAATGGTTTGATGTAATAGTTTTTGGACGGAGGCGGAAGCGTGGTGGAAATCTTAACTTTGGTGTGCAGTTTGATAATATGTATAGCAATTCCGGTAATAATCTTTATGGTGCTTGCCATTAAGAACAGAGATGAGAGAAAAGGAATAATACTTTTGTTTGTTTTGGGGGCATTATTTTATGCCGGCATGCAATGGGGGATTAAGCAGAACGGACTGCAATATCTTTTTAATCATACGGATTTTATAACATTTATGTCTTCACATTACATTGCATATTTGTTTGTTGTGGCACTTTTCGGTGCCATTTTTGCAGTAATACCTGAGGTCATAACAGTGATGCTTTTTAAGAGACAGATTACATTTAAACAGGCAATTGCTATGGGACTGGGATATACAGTTTCGGAAACAGGATTTCTGATTGGATATCCGGGTGTCAGAACAATTTTGGAATATACAAAAAATAAGGATTCTAAACTTAACACTACGGTGGGTGAACTTCTCATGTCGGGATATGAAAGAATTCTGCTTACCGTTATAGGGATTGCGCTTATTGTATCGCTTATATATTTTATCGAGCAGAAGATGACCGTGAGAGGTGTGATAATTAAAGTTCTTTGTCAGGCGGTAATTGCTTTTATGCCCGGATTTCTAATTGCATTTTCCACAAAAGATATGCTTGAGGTGTTTGATAGAAGTACGTCACTTATTATGGTATATGTTTTAATGACTGCGGCGGCTTTTTCTGCGGTTGCTGTTCTCAATGGACTTAAATGGAAGTTTTATGAGAAGTAGGACTGCATTCATTATTCACAGTAACTTTACATCTGCGAGCCAAAAACCTTTTGCTTTCACAGATTGTTCAGAAAAAAGAACTTGCTTATCATGTAAATAAATGGTACATTACAGACGAGCGGTATTCGATTAACAGTGCAACACGGGTTTTACTGGGTTTCACTGGAAACTGCATCGATGATAAGTGTTGTCACTTACAGTTACACTACGAATTATGGATACACATGATTGTGTAATCGTTTTGTAAAGTGAGGTGATGGCATGAACAAAACTAATTCAGTTGGTTTTATAGGCGCCGGTAAGGCAGGCTGCAGTATAGGGAAGTATCTTACATGTGGTCGAATTGACATCACGAATTGTTATAACGACGTTAACCGGGGACTCGGGAACGGCAACTATACAGGATGTGATGTGACGGTTACCGGATATTACAGTTTAATCAAAGAAGAAGCCAGATGGGCGGCGGCATTTACGGAAACGGAGATGTTTGACACTCCGAATGAAGTGATAGCGGCGAGTGATTCCATAATCATATCTACTCCTGACAGAGAGATAAAGAAAGTATGGGACGGCCTGGACAAAGAATTGATTAAGGGCAGAATAATCTGTCATTTGAGTGGCTCCTTATCATCTGATGTATTTTCAGGAATCGAGAATTATGGTGGTTATCCAATATCGATTCATCCTCTGTTCGCATTCAGCGACAAAGAATCCGCATACAAACAACTTAATAATGTGTGTTTTACACTGGAAGGTCATCCTTATGCAGTTTCAATCTGGGAAAAAATATTGCACTCCTATGGCAATGAAACCGTCAGCATTCAAAAGGAGTCGAAGCCTAAGTATCACGCTGCGGCAAGTATCCTGAGTAATCATGTTATAGCAGTTTTAGATACAGGGTATCATTTACTTACGGAATGCGGCTTTAGTGAGGAACAGGCCAGAAAGTATACTAAGACGCTGGTTATGACTAATGTTGAACATGTCATAAAAGATGGTTCGGTAAGCGCCCTTACAGGTCCGATTGAAAGAAATGATATCGGGACTGTGAAGAAGCATTTGGATGTTCTTGATGATAACGGGAAGAAGTTATACAGGACATGCGCGGAGATTCTTCTTGGGATTGCTAAAGAGAAAAATCCTGAAAGGGATTACGAAGAACTGAAAAATATTGTTGGGATGTAATTACCTAAATATCTGTCAGATGAAGGAGGTACATATATATGAAGAATACAGTTTTAACATTTAAGCAGGCGAAGGAAAAAGGCGAGAAATTATCAATGCTTACGGCATATGATTATTCTACGGCAAAATTGATAGATGAGGCAGGGGTTAACTCAATCCTTATCGGAGATTCCCTTGGCAATGTAATACTCGGATATGAGGATACCATTTCCGTAACAATGGAGGATATGATTCACCATAGTGCTGCGGTTTCAAGAGGTGCAAAGAATGCATTGGTTGTCTGCGATATGCCTTTTATGAGCTATCAGACAAATGTGTATGATGCAGTGGTAAATGCCGGACGTCTTATGAAAGAGGGGCGCGCCGGAGCTGTCAAATTAGAGGGTGGCGAGGAGATTATCGAGCAGGTAAGAGCAATTGTTAAATGCGGAATTCCGGTATGCGGTCATCTTGGTCTTACACCCCAGTCAATCAATGCGTTTGGCGGCTTTAAGGTGCAGGCAAAGACTGAGGCGGCAGCAAAGAAACTGATAAATGATGCAAAACTTCTCGAAGAAGCCGGTGCTTTTGCTGTGGTACTTGAATGTGTTCCGGCAAAAATCGCAGAGATTGTGACGAAGGAGTTATCCATCCCTACAATCGGAATAGGAGCAGGTAACGTATGCGACGGACAGGTGCTTGTATATCAGGATATGCTTGGAATGTTCTCTGACTTCACACCAAAGTTTGTCAAGCGTTTTGCGGATATCGGAGATATCATGAAGGAGGCTTTTGCAAACTATGACAAAGAGGTCAAGGCCGGTACTTTCCCGGAGAAAAAGCATGAGTACACTATAAGTGATGATGTGTTAGAGAAGTTATACTAAACAATAATTTATCGGAAAGGATGAAAATAATATGATAATATCAGGAAGTATTAAGGAGACAAGAAATCAGGTTAAAGAGTGGAAAAAGCAGGGACTTAGCGTAGGTCTTGTACCAACAATGGGATATCTTCATGAGGGACATAAGAGTTTGATTGAGAGGGCAAGAAAAGAAAATGACAAGGTATGTGTCAGCATTTTTGTCAATCCTATGCAGTTTGGACCCAATGAGGATCTTGACAGCTATCCGAGAGATTTGGAGAGAGATTCAAAGATTTGTGAGGAGGCGGGTGTAGACCTTATATTCCATCCTGAAGTAGAAGAGATGTATGGGCCGAATTTCTGTGGTTTTGTGGATATGCATACCTTGCCTGAAAAACTCTGCGGTGCCAGCCGTCCCGTTCATTTCAGGGGTGTTCAGACCGTTGTATCTAAGTTATTCCATATAATGCCGGCAGACAGAGCATACTTTGGACAAAAGGATGCACAGCAGCTTGCAATTATAAGACGTATGGTAATCGACCTTGACTTTGATATTGAGATTATAGGTTGTCCGATTATTCGTGAGGAAGACGGTCTTGCCAAGAGTTCACGAAATACATACCTTTCTGCTGAAGAACGTGCTCAGGCTGTGATTCTCAATCAGTCTTTAGAGGAAGCAATGAAAGCCATTGAAGCAGGGGAAAAAGATGCTGCCAAGATAAAGAGTATCATCACCGATAAACTTAACACATGTCCGTTGGCTAAGATTGATTATGTTGAGGTTGTAAGTTTTGATACGATTCAGCCTATCGAAAAGGTTGAAGGTGCGGTACTTATTGCAATCGCTGTGTATATCGGAAGTACAAGACTTATTGATAATCGTATATTAATGTAACCGGTGTTTATCAAACTCCAAACGCTTTAATATTGCAATGTCGAGGGCTTGGTTTAGTTGATAACAGTTTATTGAGAGAGAATACGGAGGATTCAAACATGTTGGTTAATATGTTAAAAGGAAAGATTCATCGTGCGGTAGTTAAGCAGGCGGAGCTTAACTATGTTGGAAGCATAACGATTGATCCCGTTCTGATGGAAAAGGCGGGAATATTGGAATATGAGTATGTCCAGATTGCCGATGTGGAAAACGGCAACCGTTTTGAGACATATACTATTGCAGGGGAACCGAACAGCGGAATGATATGTCTAAATGGTGCCGCGGCAAGACAGGTTTCGGTCGGTGACCATGTTATTATCATGTGCTATGCCCAGATGACTCCTGAGGAAGCTAAAGAACACAAACCAAGCGTAGTGTTTGTTGATGACAAGAACCATATTGCCAAGGTGGCAAATTATGAGAAATACGGTGAATTAAGTCCTGTTATATAGATATTTGTGAGGTGAAACTATGTTAAAGGGTAAGACTATTGTGCTTGGAGTTACAGGCTCTATTGCTGCATATAAAATTGCTAATCTTGCTAGTATGCTTGTGAAACAGCATGCTGATGTCAATGTTATTATGACAAAGAATGCCACTAATTTCATCAATCCCATCACATTTGAGACACTTACGTCTAATAAGTGCCTTGTGGATACCTTTGATCGTGATTTTCAGTTTAACGTGGAGCATGTGGCTCTGGCAAAAAGAGCTGACATATTCATGGTGGCTCCGGCAAGTGCCAATGTTATCGGGAAGATAGCGGGCGGAATAGCAGATGATATGCTCACGACCACCATAATGGCATGCAAAGCTCCCAAATACATAGCTCCTGCAATGAATACCAACATGTTTGAAAATCCGATTGTTCAGGATAATCTGAAAAAGTTGGAGAATTACGGATACAATATAATAAATCCGGCAACAGGTTATCTTGCCTGCAAAGATACCGGAGTCGGCAAACTTCCGTCTGAGGAAGAACTGTTCGCCTATATCATGAGAGAACTGCATTATGAAAAAGACATGGCCGGAAAGAAAGTAGTCGTTACGGCAGGACCTACAAGGGAAGCCATCGATCCGGTACGGTTTATATCCAATCATTCCACAGGCAAAATGGGATATGCCATCGCCAAATGTGCTATGGAAAGAGGAGCGGAGGTGGTTCTTGTAACGGGAAAAACAAGTATAGCAAAACCACCATTTGTTAAGATTATTGAGGTGGTAAGCGCTGCAGATATGTTTGAAGCTGTTAAGAGTGAAGCGGAGGATGCTGATTTTGTAATCAAAGCTGCGGCAGTAGCAGATTATACACCGGTAAAGGTTGCAGATAACAAATTGAAAAAGACTGATGATGATATGTCTATTTCCCTTAAGAGGACAACGGATATTTTGAAGTATCTCGGTGAACATAAAAAGAATGGTCAGATTCTTTGTGGTTTCGCTATGGAGACCAAAGATCTTATAGAAAATGCTAAGAAAAAGTTAGAGAGTAAGAATGCCGATCTTATTGTTGCCAATAATCTCAAGGTTGAAGGAGCGGGTTTTGGTACTGATACCAATGTGGTAACATTTATTGAAAAAGCCGGTGTTTCAGAATTACCCATTCTGTCTAAAGATGATGTGGCAAAGGAAATACTTAACAAGTTAATGAGTATGTATAAAACTGTGTAATATACATGGTTTTTCTGTGAAAAATTTAATATGGTCAATGTATGCTAATTATGATAAAATGAGTAAAGTAGATGTTTTGTACACTTATGTGCAAAACTGACATTTTGCGAAACCTACAAAAAGACGTTGAGGGTACTTTTTGCGAAAACCGCACGACTTATTTTATATTTAGGTGATTTTATCAATGGTTTATAATGTTGATTTTGAGATATGTACAATTATATTCATGATCTTTTTCATGTTCATAGTATTTGGCAGAAAAAGTGTGGCTGACCTTCAGAACAGAATATTCAGAATTTATTTTATTGTAAGTTTTCTGAATACCTGTCTTGATGTTGTTTCCTGCATGACTGTTGCTGATGTTACCATTGTACCTTTATGGCTTAACTATATTATGAACATGCTTTTCTTATCTTTTCAATGTATTATTCCTACTATATTTCTTTTATATGTTTATTTCAAAGTACAGCGTATTGAGGCGAATGTAGCACCGTTACCTTATTTCATATGGATGCCGGCTATTATTGGTATCACGATGGTGGTAACTTCTTATTGGACAAGATTTATTTTCTATTTTGACAGTACAGGATATCAGCATGGAAGATATCATTCGTATCTGTATATCAATGTTGCTTTCTATGCATTGGCTTCAGTTATATACATGATCAAAAATAATAGAATCCTTAAACACAGACAATGCATGATAACCTTGATGATAATTGCCTGCGCTCTGGCGCCTACCATTGTTCAATTTTTTCTGCCACAATATATGTTAGCCGGAGTTGGAACTGCTTTATCTATATTTGTTATGTATTTTACTGATGAGAATCAGGAGATATATGAAGACACCGTTACAAGTGCCCTTAATCGCGAAGCATTTATCCAACATGTCAATATCAATATGGACAGGAAGCTGCCTGAGCAGATTTTTGTTATTGCTCTTGATAACTTCAAACTTATCAATGAGATTCATGGTGTTGACGGTGGAAATGAAATTATGCAGATGATGGTAACAGGTCTTACTGAGGAATACGGAGAAAACCGTATATATAGATTTGGTGGAGATATATTCATTGTTGTTTTGGAAGAGAAGACCGAAGGTGCCAAAGAATATGACAGAATAAGAAGAATTGTGCAGAGAAGAATGCATTTATCCGAAGGTGGTACCGTAGAACTCTCGGCATGTATATGTCTGCTTCATACCATACATATACCGGAAAGTATGTTGGTTCAGACTATTGAACAGGCAGTTGCTAAGGTTAAACGCAAAGGTAAGGGAAGATTCCTTGAAGTTGACGAGGATGCTACGGCTGATATGCACAGGACGCTTGCAATTGAACAGGCACTTATATCAGCAGTCGAATCGGGAAGATTCGAGGTGCATTATCAACCGATTATCGATACGCATACTAAAAAGTTCCATTCAATGGAGGCTCTTGCCAGATTAAATGTATACGGATACGGATATGTTTCACCGGAAGAATTCATTCTTATTGCCGAGCGCAATGGAACAATATTACAAATCGGACTAATTGTATTAGAAGAAGTGTGCAGGTTTATCTCAGGTAATAACCTTGCCCAAAAGGGCATTGAATTTATTGAAGTTAATTTGTCAGTTGTTCAGTGTATGCAGGATACGATTTGTCAGGATATATTGAGGATTCTCAAGAAATATGACGTTCCGCCAAAGATGATTAATCTGGAAATAACAGAAAGTGCGGCGGCAGATTCAGAAGAAAAACTGATCAGAAACATGGCAAGACTTGCGCTTACCGATATAACATTTTCACTGGATGATTATGGTTCAGGCTTCTCAAATATCAATTATATCGTTGATCTTCCGTTTTCAATTGTCAAGCTTGATAAATATATAGTATGGGCTGCCATGAAGAATATAACATCAAGAAGAATATTAGAACATACAATAGCCATGTTTAAAGCTATACATCTTAAGGTTGTTGCGGAAGGTATCGAAGATCTGGAGATGGCAAAGACGATTACAGATATGGGAGCGGATTATCTGCAGGGGTTCTATTTTTCAAGGCCTGTACCGAAAGACCAATTGCTTTTATGTCTCGAAGATGAATATCTTGAGAAAAAACTTCATCCGGAGAAGAAAGCAGATAAAGATAATGAAGTGAACCCAAATGCGAAACCGGAAGATAAAGACAAAGAACAAAACAGACAGGGAGGTGCTTAATAATGACAAAAGTTAAATTCGGTAAAAGTATAAGAACACAGCTCCTTATCAGTTTTTTCTTTATTGTATTACTATTGATTCTGGTCGGAATAGCAAGTATTTACCATGTAAGAAGAGTATATACAAATGGTAAGGATATATATGTGACCAACCTTAAGACCGTAGATTATCTTAAGACACTTAATATCAATGTCAGAAGAATTGATAAATGCATAGTTGATATTTTGGAGAAATTTGATGATATATCTGAGGAAGATAACAAGAAAGAGATTGAAAAGATACAGGAACAGAATACAAAATTAATGTTCAACTACGAGAATCTTGATTACAGCGAAGAGGAAAAAGATAATTATGATCAATGCAGGCTTGATATGGTAACATTTAATAAATATGTGGTGACACTGCTTGATATGGTGGATAAGGGTGAACTTGATGAGGCGAAAAAGCTGTATCAGGATAAGATTATTGATATAGAGGCAGATGCCTGTAATATGCTTGATAAGGTTGCGGATATTGCGACGAAAAATGCGGAAGACAGTAATGAGGAAAATTA
>JAFUGT010000062.1 GCA_017469275.1 Lachnospiraceae bacterium | reverse complement strand
CGACCGACGAGGCATTTATGCCGAGGAGACTTGAACCCATGGGGACAAGGCACTGCAGTTGATGGGGTGAGTCGGAGCCAGAAAAAAGGTTCGGTGAACCTTTTTTCCGACGAACCGACCGACGAGGCATTTATGCCGAGGAGACTTGAACCCATGGGAGCAAGGCACGCAACTGCGTGCCATAAGAAAAAGCAGATGTAATTTCACATCTGCTTTTTCTTATCATACTGCAGTTGATGGGAGTTGAACCCACACGAGTGTTACCTCACTAGAACCTGAATCTAGCGCGTCTGCCATTCCGCCACAACTGCATATCACTATTTATGCGACTGCTATATATTATATCATTTTTTCAGAAAATGCAAGAACTATTTATATCCTATATTTCAAAAGTATATCCTCTCCGATCAATTCAGAGGAAATAAATGTACATCCCATGGCTTCTGTTGCTTTCTCGACACCCTCACCACCTACAGGAGTGTAAAAGCCGGCGCCGCCAAAAAACTTAGGAGCCACATACACATGAATTTCCTGAATAATTCCTGCCTGTAACGCTGCATAATTAAGTGTAGATCCACCCTCTAACAAAATTCCGTCAATCTGCTTTTCACCCAGTTTTTTCATAAGATCTTTAAGGTCAAGCCTGCCTTCTTTTTCATTCACAACTAATACTTCCACCCCTGCTTTTTCAAGCTCCTCCTTCTGTTCATGCCAGAAACGGTTATATTCAGCATGCGGATTGATTGTTGCAACAATTGTAGACACTTCATTTGCAGTAGTAACCACATTACTTGAAAGCGGAATCCGTAATTTTGAATCACAGATTATACGAACCGGATTTCTTCCGTCAGGAAGGCGACATGTAAGCCTTGGATCATCATTTAATACTGTTCCTATCCCTACCATAATTCCGGCAAGGGCATTACGGGTATGCTGCACCATATCTCTGGCTTCCTCTCCCGAAACCCATTTCGAATGCCCTGTTCTTGTGGCGATCTTACCGTCTAGAGTCATGGCATATTTCATTACAACATAAGGTGTCCCCTGGGTTATATAATGGAAAAATACAGGATTAAGGGCATCGCACTCCTCCTTCAAAACTCCTGTTTCCACATAAATACCCGCATCACGGAGCATCTGAATACCTTTACCTGCCACCAGCTCATTAGGATCATCCGAGCCTACATACACCTTAGATATACCGTGTTCTATTATTGCCTCGGTGCATGGCGGCTGCTTTCCCTGATGACAGCAGGGTTCTAATGTAACATACATCTCTGCACCCTCTGCAAGCTTTGCATTCTCAAGGCTTCCAAAGGCATTTCTCTCAGCGTGGGGGCCGCCGTATTTCATATGATACCCCTCACCTATAATAATCCCATCCTTAACAATAACCGCTCCAACTAACGGATTGGGGTTGACCTTCCCTTCTCCGAGCTTTGCAAGCTCTATGGCACGGCGCATATAATCCTTTTTGTCCAACTCAACTCACCATCCTGACATTCGTTAATCTATACAAAGAGCACGATTTCTCAAATATTAAATGTATTCATTACTAACAACTCTTAATATAACAAAAGTCCTGCATATAATGCAAGACTATGTTGATGATAATTGTAAAACTATACATACCTTTGGATTATTTATTTATACTCACCATGATAGTTTACATAATATCCTTTATGTATTTCTTTTCACCGCTTCGATCGGTCTCATTTTAGATGCCCATTTTGCAGGAAGATAGCCTGCAAATATCCCAAGTAGAATCGCCAGAACAACTGATGATACGGCAAGCCATGGAGGTATCACCGCAAGCTGCGTATTCTTCGGCATTTCCAGAAGCTTAACTCCCAGCTTATTGATTCCAAGCCTTGAAATGCCATAGGAGCATATAAGTCCTATTACACCTCCGATACCGCCTAATATGCCGGACTCCAAAAGAAACAAACCCATAAGCTCATCCGGGTCACAGCCAAGAACCTTCAGTACTCCAATTTCATTAATTCTGTCATAGACAGATGTAGTCATTGTGTTGCCGATTCCAATTACCGCAACCACCAGTGCTATGGCACCTATTCCACCGAGAAGGATCTGGATTATCTTAATCTCCCGCTGCACCTCATCCACATATTCCTTGTTGCTCTCTGCCTGATATCCCATATCCGAAAGGCGTTTGACAATGGTATCCACATTCTCCACGTCATCCACCTTGACAACCGCATATGAATATACCCATTCATTGATAGGGTTACCGTCCTCATCTGTGGGCTGTCCTTCAATCACTCCGAGGGCAGCATTTCTCTTAAGTATCTTTTTCATGGTTTCCATATCACAATACATCTGGAAATCATATTCTGAAAGCATTCCGGTAATCGGTACACGTATGCTCTTACCCGATTCGTTGTAACCCAAATACGCTTCAAGGTATTCTCCTGACCAGTCATTCCAGTGCTTTATGTTATTATCCATCTCTTTCTGCTCTTCCTTAGTTGGTGCCTTCGCCTCTGCATAGGACACTCCGGTGTTTTCGTTATAGAACAGGTTAAGTGCGCCGGCACCCATAAGGACAGAGAGCTTTGTACCGTTTACCTCCGGCACACTGCCCCTTTCCGGTTTCATGGCTTCGAGATAAGTTCTGGGGACTCCGGTAAACTCCATGTATGCAGAATACCGGTCATATTTGATATATGTACCTGCCGTGAGCATTGGAGTGACTCCTTCGACGTGAGAAATTTCCTCTATATCCTGTATTCTCCGGTCAGTTATCATTTTATCCCTGCGCTTGCCCTCATTAGAGCCATATATCCTGACATCCGTAACACTGCCATCCATAGTCGCCTCAGACAGCAGCTCGTTCTTGACTCCGAGTCCAAGAGCCAGCATGGACACAACGGAGATAACTCCGATCACAACGCCGAGTATGGTAAGACCGGTTCTTATCCCTCTCTGTTTCATATTTGCAATACACAAACGCCATATAAATCCCATGACCATCTACTCCTTAATAGTCTGCAGCTTTCCCTAACAACACATTTTATCTTGCGAACTCGTCAAGAATCCTCTGCTTTCTCTTCTGACGGCGGTATAGTATATATCCTATTATCACGATCAAAAGCAGAATGCCGATCACTTCCGCAGTAGTTTTCCAGACAACACTGTTGTCATTTCCCTCTTTTATCTTCTCCAGATTCTCATATACAGGCACTCCCACACTTACATCTACTAACACTTCCTGAGTAAATGTTTCTCCTGCCTTATTCTCATATTCAACAATCAATTTGTTATCCTTGTGGTACCCCTCTGTTACAACATCCGCTTTTGTAAGAATATCCAGATTACCGCTCTTGCTCTTCTCGATCGTTCCAACATAACTCTTGTTTTCTTCTATGTTGTCACCTTCAACCTCCACCATTACGTTGTACAGAGCTCCTTCACCCATGTTGTTGATGGATGCACTGATCTCAACCGTATCTCCCACAACGCAGGAGCTGCTGTCAACAAAAAGGTCTGTAACCGACAGCCTCTGATCCAGACTTACCGGAAGAAATATGCTCTCTTCAGCTCTGTATTCATAGCCATTGGGATTTTCGTAGTCAGTGGTAACATTTACTTTGTATGACTTCTCCTCTAAGCCGTCACCTGCTTTCATCTTAAATGATACCTGACTGGTTTCACCTGCATCAATGAATTCTATATACTCACTTCCTGCGCTGCCTGTTGGTATAAAATCACCATTTTCAGTGGCTATTGTGACCTTCAGATTCTTGACCTGCTTGGCCGAATAATTCTTAAGTGTCAGGTCCAACGTGAAATCCTTACCCGAAACCACTTGACCTTCCTTAACCCTGTAATCCTCAAGCATTACGCGGGGTGTGGCGGCATGTACTACATAACTATACTGCAAGAAATATAATACTGTTACAAACATGCAGATAACCGTTGAAATAATTATTAGGTTCTTCTTATTGTTTTTATTAATCATATTATTTATTCTCCTCGTCATTAATTTACTCCACAATCTCCCCATCCGAAATCTTAATAATCCGGTCTGCCTCTCTTGCAAGATCGATATTATGTGTGATGAGCACCAGCGTCTGGTTGAGCTCTTTCACAGAATTCTGCAAAAGTGTTATTACCTCCGCACCGTTCTTGGAATCAAGGGCACCGGTAGGTTCGTCAGCAAGGATAAGCGCCGGACGGTTCGCAAGAGCTCTTGCTATTGCCGCACGCTGCTGCTGTCCACCTGACAACTGATTTGGCAGGTGGTGACGTCTATCCTGAAGATTCAATATATCCATGATGTGCTCGATATACTCTCTGTCCGGCTTTCTGTGATCAAGAAGGATCGGCATAGTAATATTCTCCTCCACAGTAAGTACCGGAATCAGATGATATGCCTGGAAAACAAATCCTATCTTTCTTCTTCTGAATACCGACATCTGCTCATCAGTAAGTGCCGTGATATCCTTATCTTCAATGATAACCTTGCCTGAGGTTGGGGAATCCACACCGCCCATAATATGAAGAAGTGTTGATTTACCGGAACCTGACGCTCCTACCACCGCCAGAGTCTCACCTTTTTCAACAGTAAGGTTCACTCCATGAAGCGCCCACACCTGATTTTCTGCCGTTCCATATACCTTGCTTACATTTTCCATTCTTACAATATCCATGATCATCTTCTCCTTTTTATGATTTGTACTGTTTTTCCGTTATCTGTGCCCTAATTCTTTCCCCATTATTATATAAAAAAGGAAATCCAATATTCTTCCTAATATAGAAAATGGGTACAGTCTTTCTCTAACTGTACCCATCATAACATAGCTATATTACAATTCCGTGACTTTTTTAATTTTTACTCTTACGATTTCGTAAGATTTAGAACAGATGGTGTCATTATAAATCTATCAGGCTCACTTCTAACTGTCTGGAATTCCATACGGTTAAAATCAGAATTATCCACAATTAACTCTTGATTTACTCTTCATTTATGTTATTATACATTCAAGTTGACTCGTGAAGGATTAAGGCTGGGTTCCCGAATGGGAGTAGGTTTAAGACCAAGAATTCCTTTTCCCCTGGGGTCAACTTATTATTTTGCCTTTTTAATTATATTACTTTTATATCACTTTTATAATGTAATATCCGGTTCAAGTATCAATTTATCAATAACAGGATAATATAACTTTACATCCGATATCTCATTGATTGCACACATACTTTTCCCTGCGTCTTTACTACTTGCACCACAATGAAAGATTTTTTCTCCCGGTGTCTTGTAGTCTACCACTACAAGCCTGTCATGAGTTTCATTGTTTGGTTTCACATTCATTGTAGGATACTGATTGTTGAAATCATTAACTTCGGTGTTGGTCAATTTACCTTTACCCCTACCCAAGTTATTTGTAAATAATGTAACGGCAACATTATCCTGCTTATGAGAAAGCAGTTCCAAGGTCTTAAAGTTCATATAATTATCTACCACGTATATTGTTTTCTTTGCCTGTGTATATATTTTTATGTAGAATATATCTGCCTCAAACTTCTGTCCTTTATACACCACAATCTCTTTTCGTTCCGTATCAGAGATAAAATTATTGGATAATTCATCTATTTTCCGCTCAACTGTTCCCATACGTTCATCCATAGTGGCAGCAAGTTCTTGAAATTCCTGTTTCCCCACAAATTGTTGATATTGTATCAGATAATGTTTCATATTTCTGAACGCACGCATAATCGCTATACTTTGTGCAACTGCTATGTCACTTTTCAATACCGTTGCAAGCATATATGTTCCCTGCTCTGTAAATGCATATGGCAATGCACGACTCTTAGAACTTATATTTGCGGTAACATTTTGTGACCGCAAAACTACTAATTCATTCTCCGTTAGTTTAAACATAAAATCTTCCGGGAACCTTTCAATATTACGTTTCACCTGCTGGTTAAGCGCCTTAACCTCATATCCATAAAGCCTTGCCAGATCAGTATCCAACATTACTTGAACTCCCCTTATGGTATAAACAAGAGATTCTATATTCTCTACCAATTCTATTTGATTCTTTTCTTCTTCAGCCATATATAAGAATTCCTCCTTTGTTTTGCGGTCGCAATTTGTGACCGCAAATTTTACTATAATAAACACCTTTGTCCTTAATATATTAAGATATTATATTAAATCGCTTTATTAATTATATGATGTGAGCGTCAAAAGTCTTGTTCGTTCGAAAACGATATTGTATATAATATTTAAGCATTCAGATTAAGACCATATATATTATACCTAAACTTTAGAAATTACTTTTAATAACTACATAGTTATATTAACACGAAAATAATATATAATCTACTATCGTATAAAATTCACTACTCTTTTATTTTAATTCATAAATTACTTAACTTAATTATATTATAATTGTAATCTACAACTGTGAATCAATCAGAAAAAGGGAAATCACTTTTGCAATTCCCCTTGATTTTTTCCTTCAATATTCAGATTTTCTTGTCATAATTGCTCTTTCAATAGATTTTAATTGGTGTAAATGTGGTGTCAATCTCTAACCATTCAACTCCACGAAACCCATAACAGATATTTAGCTGCCACGCATCCGTCACTCTCCTGCCGTTACCAGATCCCCCGCCACATCCACGGGCATCTGCTTAAGAGGCACATATACTGCACCGCAGAGTATGAATGAAACAACAACAATACTCAATATTGACGCCAGCCACGGGAATACATACCTGGTTGCAGTAAATACCCCAAACACGCCATAATACACGCCAAGGCTTAAACCGGTTCCCAAAACAGTTCCCAAAAAGCAGGCGATTACAGCCTCCAACACGCCCTCAAACATTACCATCCTAAAAACATCACTCTTTGAAGCTCCTAATACTCTTAATTGTGCCAGCTCCTTCTTACGCATAAACAGATTTCCGGCTGTGGCATTAATAGTATTTACCACCGACATCACCACTATGAACAGTACCACCACTCCTGCACCGTATACAAACCGCTTAATGCCCTGCATATATTCTACCCATAACGGGTAAGGTGAACAGATGTAGGAATAACCATAATATTCGTCAGAATAACCGATATTATCGGAAAATACCCAGTTTTCATCCATTCCCTGTGGATCTATATCTTTGTAATGGCTGACATTTAACTTGTCAAAATGATACTGCATACCGCTGATCCAATCCTCATCTACCCCAAGCAGCTTCATATACTGCTCCTTTGTGACTATTGTGATCACAGGCTCATAGAAGACACCCGTTTTTCCCATAAGAGTATCGGATAATCTTCTTCCCTGATTTACATCTCCTTTCACAATTCCGCAGACTGTATATGTCACATAATCCTCTTTTTCAAGCATCTCGCGGTAACACTTTCCTTTAATCTTTATAATATCCTGATAATACTTTCCATCAAGCTTATCCAATTTTTTCTGCATCTCATTATAGGTTTCCTCGTCATTATTCTTTCCTGCCTCATCCCGTTTCCTTTCAAACTCCTCCTGCTCTTCCTCATACTTTCGGGTAACAGGCTCCATCTGCTCTGACAATAACTTACGAAAGCTTATAGGATTGACAATATCAATGGCATCCCCAACCTTATAGTCCAAAAATCTTTGGAATTTCTCATATTCATCATCTGACAGTTCATCATATACATAAGTATAATTACTTACGACCACAAGCATCTCATTACCGTTTTCCGGAAGACGTCCGTCAATCAAAGTATCCTGATACCTTGCCATATCCTCCTCATCATAGCCGCACACAGCCACCGATGAAGCCTCCATCTTATTGCGTGCAGCAAAATCCTCATAGTCCGGAATAAAGTTTTCATCGTAATTTTCCGAAAGGAATCCTCCATCAGCCGAATCCATATATTCCTGAAGATACCGGTCGGCAACATACTTCTCCCAATCAGTTGTAGACACCAAAGCGGTATATATCCTCTTTGCCGTCTCCATTCCCTGCATATCCGATACCTGCTGCATCTTATCAAACTTTGGAAGAGAATTCATAAGCTCACTCTCTGTCTCCCATGGCATCAGGGTATGCTCATAGTAGACATGATAGTAACCATTATCCTCATCCTGAAATTCCTTGTATTTTGCAAGGGTAGACAGTACGCCAAAGATAACGATCGACGCCGCAATACCAAGAGTCATGGCACTTATGGTACGGTAGAAGCGTCCAGGATTTCTCTTGATATTCTTATAGGCATAGTCACCATTTAGCCCAAACAGCCTGCCAAAAAGCCTTGACTTTCTTCTTCTCAACTTCTCCTTCTTTATCCTGTACTCTCCGCGTATTGCGGATACAGGTGTCATATCCGCCACCATCCTGGCATTTTCATCCATTGCAAAATACAGGTCACCCAGAAATGCTGCCATAACGAATGCCAATGGGATTAAATGAAATCCCGTATGCTTCCATGAGACCACAGCACCGATAATCAGACTTCCTGCCACGCCAAGTATGGTTCCGCATACAATTCCAAAAAACTCCAATATAAGCCCCTGCAGGTAAATGATCCATCGCATCTGCCTCTTTGTGGAACCTATGCACCTAAGCTGTCCGAAATCCTTAATGCGTTCAAGCATATTAAGCTGAATGGAGTTTCTTATAAGCCCTACTCCAAATATGGCAATGATATATGATATAAGCAATGCTATAAGGATAGCAACATAGATGGTATTGCCCTCATCCCCCTGAAGATAGGTGGCAGCCATCTCGTAATGAATCCTGCCTTCCACGCCATACTTCGACTTAATATCCTCGAATATCTTATTTATCCTGTATGGGTTGGTTGTATTGATATAGAGCGCATTATCATAGTTTGTGGAGCCATAATAATTGTACTTATAATAGTCTGCGACTGATCCATCTTTTACCCGGGGATCATTTAATATATCATTTATCTGCTGTTCATTCTCCGTAAAGAAAACCATATCATAATCATAGTTATCCCTGAGATAGGCTCGGTAGTTCAAAAGATACGACAATAATAGATTAAGCAGCATGTACAGAAACATCACGGAAATACTGACTCCTATTACTGTAAGCATGCTCCTTTTCTTATTCATTTTGATGTAGCGAAATGCTAAGTCTGTGTAGTGAATCATACAGTCTTTTTCTCCTCATAAATAATACTGACAGTTTTATATCGATAAAGCCCTTTACTTTCTGCTTTATTTTTTGATTGAAATCAATTAAAATTTATTATAATATCACTATATATAATATTGATTTTTAAACCACTATATTGAATCGGGAGGTACATGTTATGGATATGGTACAATCAAACTTCTATACAGAAGAAGACTACTACAACACACCGGAAAATGTACGCTGTGAGTTGATTAATGGCAATCTTATTTATGCCCAGGCATCACCCAGCAGAATTCATCAAAAAATACTTGGTGAGCTTCACTCTATTATACATGCCTATATCAGATCCAAAGGTGGCAAATGCGAGGTCTATCCCGCTCCCTTCGCCGTAAAGCTTAATAAAGACAAGAGTAATATCGTTGAGCCTGATATAAGTGTAATATGTGATCCGGACAAGCTAACAGACAGAGGCTGTACCGGAGCTCCCGATTGGATCATAGAGATAATATCTCCGTATAACAGAAGCCATGACTACATTACCAAGCTCAAACTGTACAAGGATGCCGGTGTACGTGAATACTGGATTGTTGATCCGACCACATCCGGAATACTTGTATACCATATGCAGGATGATGACTTTGATGTGAAGTCATATACATTTAATGATTCCATCGATGTTAATATATATGATGATCTGAGCATTGATTTCAAATCACTTGATATCTGAATATAATATCTTTACAGGCACCGACGGTGCCTGTTTTTATATAATGGGAAATTTCTCCGGATTTCCTATTATATAAAAACGCTCCGCAAGGATGCGCACCTCGCGGCAATGAAGTTAATTGCCACGCAATACCGCTCGGGCGCACAAAGAGTCGCAAGCGACTCTTTATTATCACTCCCCAGCCGTTGCCAAGTCTTCCGCCACATCATTGCCCATATGTTTAAGCGGGAGATATACAGCCCCACAGAGAAGCAACACCGACACAACCACACTTATTATTGCCGGAATCCACGGAAATACATAATCAGCATACATAAACACGCGTGTAATCCAGACTATAAATACATAGCTTAATCCAGCCCCGATAAGCACTCCGACCACGCATGAGACAAGTGAAGCTATAACTCCCTCCAACATAACCATCTTAAACAAACCTTTCTTAGAAACTCCTATTACTCTAAGCTGCGCAAACTCCTTACGGCGCATATAAATGTTACTTGCAACATTTATGAAATAATTGATTATAATCATTGATACAATAAACATTACGATAAGAACTGCCGCAATCGTCATATTTCTCATATTATGTTTTTCGCTCTCCCAAACGGCATAATCCGATACCATGTATCCAAAACTGCCGTCAGCGTTACTAAGCTCATCCCAAATCCCCATCCAGTCAACCTTCTCATACTGTCGCAATGAAAACGGCTCAAAATGATACATCATGCCACTAAAATACTCATCCTCTCTTCCCACAACATCATGAAAATGCGAAGCCGGTACAATAAATGAAACATCACCGTCTACACCTTCACCGTTAGGATTATGTCTTAATATTCCTTCAACCGTGTATGTTTTATATACACCCTCCTGTCTCATTTCCTCAAGAATATCAATCTGTTTTTTTCTGATGCGGTAATTATATTCATCGATATAATTACTAAGCTCCTCCTCTCTGTTCCTGGCATCTTCCTCCCAGGACGATGTAAAACCATCATTTCTATTATATAATCCGTTACGTTCCCGCTTATATTCTTCAATCTTTTTTCTTTCTTCAACTGATGTCAGATTTCCGATTCTTTTTCTAAACTCTGCCATATCAATCAACCGGATCTGATCTCCAAGCTTACAGTCCATAGCCTTGACCATTTCAAGCTGTTGAAACATCGTGTCATTATTCTCATCTTCCTCAGAATATGACCGTGCATGCATATATATGTTTTGTACAACAATGATTCCATTTTCACTCACATCGACAGTTCCTTCAACAAGCTCCTTTTCACATCTTGCCAAATCCCGTTCATCATATCCCATAACCTTTGCATGTTCTATATTCATTAGAACATTCTGATAGAACATACTATCTTTGTCAGACCCTTCTTTCGATTCAACTTCCTGTTTTATATCATTTCTCCAAGCATCAAGCTGAGTGTTTTCCAAAAAATCATCAGACAAATAACATTCGATATCCTTATCAAAATCTTCAACGAATACACTGTCTGTATATATTCTTTTGGCATTCGTAACACTATCAATATCCTTAAATTCTTCGTCTAATTTTTTGTAAGGAATATTATATGCAACATCTGACCATTTATCGGAAGCTTCAATATCCCATGACACAAAAACGGGATAATATCCATACATATCCTGGATCTTTTCGTCATATCTGAGTACAGAAAGAGCACCGCATGACAGTACGATAACCGCTGCCACGCCAAAGATCATGACCGTTACAACCTTGAAAAATCTGCCCGGTGCACGCATCAGATTTTTATAAGCATATTCCCCCTCTACACCACATAATTTTATTAGTACAAAACCAATCAATCCTATTCTACGTTTCTTAGTCTTTGCCTCTTCTGACTGCTTATTGTAATCTTTATCTTTTTTCTTTCCGAAGGTAACATCTTTCGTAAGAAACTCCGGCAGGTATCTATGCCCCCTCTTTTCCTTTTTGAATTTGTTCTTTTTAAATGATAACTTATCGTGTTTGTCTGTCTTACCAGGCGATACACGATACTCTCCTCTTATTGCGGATAACGGAGACATACCCGTAACAAGCTTTGCATTTTCCTTCATTGCAAAATACAGATCAAACATGAATGCAAGGACAACAAAGAAAACCGGAAGAATATGAAATCCGGTATTGCTCCATTCAAGCAGTAATCCGCCTATAAGGCTTCCAACAGTTCCCAGCATTATGCCAACTATAATTCCCAAAGCCTCGATAATTGCCCCCTGCCAAAAGATAACATTTTCCATCTGCTTTTTTGTTGAGCCGATACATCTTAAATTACCAAAATCCTTAACCTGTTCAAAAAGGGTAAGCTGTATTGAATTCCTGATTATACCCACTCCAAAAATTGCAAAGATGTATGCTACAAGAAAATATACAAGTATTAGTGCATGCATTATATCTCCATCGCTTCCTTGAAGATATAACTGTGCAAGATCATCATTTATTATTCCTGATACACCATACTCCAACTCAAATTTTTCCAGTATAGCATCCATACGATACGGATTCGTAGTATTGATATACATTGCGTTTTCATACTCAACCGGAGAATAATAATCATACTTATAGTACTTTGCAACCGTATAATCTTTTATATGTTTATCACTTCCTATTTTTTCAATCTGTCCTTCGTTCTCTGTGAAAAGCACTATCTCATAATCATGATTTTTCCTAATATCCGCACGCTCATTTAATACATAACTCCATCCCAGATTAAGAATAATGTATAGAAGCATAACGGATATCGACACACCAAGCACCGTCAGTATGCTTCTTACTTTTTTCATTTTGATATAACGAAACGCCAGGTCTGTATAATGTCCCATACTATTCTCCCCCCCATCATCCTACTTTTTCCTCTTAATTGTATCTTCTATCAGCTTTCTTTTTCTAATACATCATTATATACAATTAACAACTTTTACATTTTCCCACTGCATACATTTTCTCACTACATTAATCATCCGGCTGCATGCAGGATTTCATAACAGGAATTGTCACTCCCCTGCCGTTGCCAAGTCTTCCGCCACATCATTAGGCAGTCTCTTAAGCGGAAAGTACACTGCGCCGCAAAGTATCATTACCGTGACTGTTACAGCTATGATCATTGCAGCTGCCGGGAACACATAATGATATCCGAATATTATTCCGAATACCGATTCAAAGAAAACAAAGCCAAGACCGGTACCCAGAAGGATTCCGATAACACTTGACAGAATTGCCTGTATAACACCCTCAAGCATTACCATCTTATACAGCTTTCTCTTAGAAACACCCAAAACCCTGAGCTGCGCCAGCTCCTTACGTCTTAAGTACATATCACTTGCGGTGGTATTAATCAGATTGAATACACTGATTGCAACTATGAAAAGTATTATCAAACCCACAATAATTATTATGCTTCTGTAGGAATTGACAAAAGACATATATTCAGCATATCCTGAACCTGTATACGCCGCTTCATAATCATCCTCTAACACACTGTTCATATATGTTCCTACAGGAAAGTGGTCAAAATGATACATCATACCATTAGTCCATGTTTCATCCGTACTGGTAAGTGCATAGTAATTATTAAGCGGAAGTACAATGGATATCTGTGCTCTTCCCATCCCCATATTGACATCCTTACTTACAATACCCTCAATCGTATATGTAACTGTATGTCCTTCTGCAATGACCTCGTTATATACCTCACATATAAGATTATACCGTGTCTTATAATATTCCAGTTCATCATCCTGCATCTCTTTATACAGAGCATTTTTTTCACTGTTTTCTTCTTCCGTCAGCTCGCCGTCTCCAAAGCTGTCATATCTTTCCTGCTTTTTGCTTCTCTGCTCCTCATAGGCAAGGGTTATAGGCGCTAACTCCTCATTATAACGATCTCTGAACACCTTTGTATCCAAAAACTCTATTTCGTCACCCACCTTGTAATCGGTGTACTCTACAAAGCCTACATGGTCACGGTATTCATCATCCTCCAACATTGCATAGCCACCATTTACAAGAATCAAGCCGTGGTCACTGACATCAAGTGTACCATCCACCAGCACATCCTTATAGCGTTCAATATCCTCTTTATCATATCCGGAACATGGTATGTTATACATCCACATTGCAAAATCACCAACGCACACATCACTCTTTCCGCCTGCCTTGATCTCATCCTCATATTCACGATAAGCATCCAACAAATTCCCTTGTACCCCGTTTTTCAGATAATCCTCCGTATAATGTGACAACTCCTTTTCAAAGTCTGCCACCATTGCTCCGTTTGTATAAAGCCTTTTACCTTCCGTAAGTTCCGGCAGTGCCGACACCTGTGACAACAGTTCTGTCGGAGGCAGCTTTTTCATCATCTCATCCTTAGATTCGTTAGGTTCTACATCTGACATATAATATATATGGTAATAACCGAACATATTCTCCATATCGAAGATCACTTTCGCTAAAGAATTGCTGATTCCGAAAATAAGCATGGCTGCAGCGATTCCCAACGACATGGCCGCAACAGTCCTTACAAATCTGCCGGAATGCCTTCTGACATTCTTATATGCATAATCGCCCTCCAGACCAAAAATAAGTCCCCACAGACTTCTCTTACGTCTCTTAAGCTTCTCCTTCTTAATCCTGAACTCTCCCCGTATTGCAGACACAGGAGTCATCTTAGTGACCAGCTTGGCATTTTCTCCCATAGCAAAATAAAGGTCTGCCAGAAATGCCATGGCAATAAAGGGAATCGGCACAAGATGAAACCCAACGAAATCCCATCTAAGAAGCGCTCCTCCTATCATACTTCCACCCCATCCAAACAGAACTCCCAGTACAATTCCCGCTATCTCCATCAAAGCCCCCTGAATATAAATGATAGCCTTAAGCTGGCTCCTTGATGCGCCTATGCATCGGAGATTTCCAAAGTCCTTAATATGCTCAAGCATAGTAAGCTGAATTGAATTCCTTATTATGCCCACACCAAAAATAGCGCATATATACGACACAAGCAGTGCCACCAATATTGCAATATAGACAAGGTTGGACTCGGCTCCTTGCAGATATGTCGCCGCCAGCCCCTTATTGATGGTGCCCTCCACCTGATATTCATCCGTAAGTTCCTTAAGTATTTTTTCCATCCTATAGGGATTATCAGTATTGATGTAAAGTGCATTTTCATAGTCTATCGGAGCATAGTAATCATACGAATAATATCTGCCTACCGTGGCATCCTTTACCCTGTCATCAGCAGTTATCTTATCAATCTGCTCACGCGTCTCCGTGAACAGCACGATCTCATAATCACCTTGCTTTCTGATATCATTTCTGTAATTTAATAGGTAACTCCAGAAAAGATTGAGGATTACATAAAGCACCATCACTGAAACCGTCACACCACATACAGTAAGTATGCTTCTCCTTTTATTATGCTTCACATATCTAACAGCCAGATCTATATAGCTTTCCATAATCATTCTCCATTTCTATAATCCTAATCATTTTCAAAATAGTAACTATCAAACTAATATTTTTCATACAATAATTATTAAAAAAGTAAAAGGCATAGTCTCATCAACTATGCCTTAATTATAATATCTAATAGTTACAGTTCGGTGACTAAGTTTCTTACGATTTCGTAAGATAAGAGGGATTTCTTATAGATTTTTATAAGTTCTTATAACTTCTTGAAGTATTGATTTTACTGGGTTTGATTACCATCTGATATTCATATAACTTATTATACATTTTCGTAACTTCTCAGTCATTTGGTGTATAAATGGTGTATGAAATCTCAAGTGTGGTGTGTAGAATTGGTGTAAATTATGCGTTTGCTTCGATATGTTCTTTAAAGGTGTCTATTACACGTTCTTCTGTAACATGGTTATAGAATTTCATGGTTGTGTGTACTGACTTATGCCCCATTATGTACTGCAATACGGATATATCCATTCCCTCTCTTGCGTACATAGTACAGCCTGTATGCCTCAACATCTTCGGTGTGAAATGCTCTATCTTATCATCCGTAAACACATTATACTGCAATACAGCATCATCAAAATCACAACGTAAATCATAAGG
>JAFUGT010000010.1 GCA_017469275.1 Lachnospiraceae bacterium | reverse complement strand
TGTGACCGGAGAAAAGGCGATGCTACAGACGCCATGGTACAGAAGACGGATATTCTGATGCAGAAGGCAGGACTGTCTATTGCTGACCGTCCGGTTGTGAAGGCAGCGAATATTCGGGCAGAAGAATCCGGTGGACCTGCATCGGCGATTGAGATGCCGGACGGCACGATCCTTTCCGCCAAGACCTCTTCGTTGCTTGGTGCTTCCTCTGCGATGATCTTTGACGCGTTAAAATATCTTGCCGGCATTGATGATTCTGTGAAGCTGTTATCTCCGGAGATCATTGAGCCGATCATGGAGCTGAAGGTCAATTATCTTGGAAATCACAATCCGCTCTTACATATTGATGAAATCTTGATTGCTATGTCGATTGAAGCGATCACGAATCCGGTTGCCAAAGCCGCCTATGCTAAGCTGCCGGAGCTTCGGGGGTTAGAGGTTCATTCCTCCGTAATCTTATCGCAGGTAGATATAGGAGTATTTAAGAAATTAGGAATCAACCTTACCTGTGAGCCGAAGTATGAGAATAAGAAGTTCTTCCATATGTAATCAGGCTTATTTATGAAATAAGAATTATTTTCAACTATACGATTGATATTAAAAACAGCTGTTTATATAGTGATAAAATGCTATATGAATGGCTGTTTTATAATTATAAGAATTAATATGTCTTAATATACTAGCTAATTATACAGTGAGTCAACTTATTGTGAATTGTTATTCCGGCAATCACTTAATATTATTGAAATTAATGAAGGATGTAATAATGAAGGATTGTTGGATACAATAGATGATAAGAGAGGTGAAGATAATGGATTATGGATCAATATCACTTCGCATTAATGAAATACTGAAAAAAAGAGGAATCAGTAAGAATCAGTTATGTAAGGATCTGGATATCTAAGACGGTGGCAGCTTCCTCATGAATACGAACTACCTTATAGGTTCGATTATCTCCCTGCAAATCCTCCGGTAAAGTAAGAGTAATACTAACCTTTCCATTGGTTCTTGTAATCTGGGTCTGTGTATCGTTGACAGCCTTAAATAAATCAAGATCGAGATATTTTCCTACCGTGTAAGAAGCAGATAGATTCTGGATGGCAGCTTCAACAGAGGCTTTATCGCTGGAGGATACGTTATCAGAGATATCTTCTACTGCAACCCAGACCTTTACGGAAGCGCCATTTGCAAGATCAGCGGCCTCTTCCTCCGTCAGAACTAAGGTAGCCAGATCAGAAGCATTATTAGCCAGTCCGCCATTAAAATCATTGGTAGATGGTGTTACATCCTGAACTGTATTCTCAGTGGAGGCTTCGGAAGTGGTTTGAGTTTCGTCTGCTTTCTTGAGTGCAATATCAAATTGAGAATCTTTTGCAAATGCTATGTACTTCATATCCCAATCATCATCTAAAAATGATTGTAATTCTTCGCGTAAGCTTTCATTTAAGGTTATTGTAACACTATTTCTCGAGGTTGCGGTAATGGTAAAGAAATCCCCCCATCTGTAAATCCTGCTCCTGCATAAAGAATAGTAGCATCTGTGCCTGTATAACCATCTGGGACAGGAATAATCAGAGTTCCTGTAGCTGCAACATAACTGTCTTCTGATGAGTTCATAGGTAGGACAAAGCAATTTACCACGACATCATATCCTTCCGGAGGAGTCAGGGTTAGTAATTCAAAATCAAATTCACATTTATCAACAGAAGAGTTAGATGTGGTAAAAGTTCCGGACATATTAGGAACCTCTTTAAAACCACCGGTTTCCTCGTCGAATATTTCAACCGTTAAAGGCACTGTAATCTCTTCTGCCTTAACATTTTTCATACCTATTGGTAATAACAGTATTGCGGTTGCAAGAGAAAGGGCAACGGAAGTGATTCGGTTTCTGATTTGTGTAGTTTTTCTTTTCATAGTATTAATCTCCTTTTCCTTATATTATTCAACAGTCAGAAGATGATATTGTCCATCTCTCTGAACAAAGAATACTGAGCGTCCGTTCAGATCGGAGAAGGTTAGATAATCTCTGGTAGCCACATAAGATGCTTCTGCGTCGAATTCTTCACTGACTGTCTCCAAATCTTCATTGATTAAATGACCTTTTCCATCTTGTATTACAACTGCATAACCATTACAAAAACTAGTAGCATCATCAAACCATTCACTTGCCTGCGTGAGATCATCTTCATGGATATACCCCCACTTCTCATCGGTATTCTCTACAAGAAGCAGATCATGATATCCAACCTCTGCATATAAATATGTTTCATTGGAAGCATAATCACCGGTTGTCAGATCGAAAATGCGCTTCAGAGAGTTTCCATTAGAATCCTCTCCAATATAAACGGCTGAGCGATTATTAATAGCAGTACAGATATCACAGCCGTTATCTTCCACATAATAAGTGGTTGAACTTACCTCTTCAGGAAGTGCTACAAATTCTCCGGTATTGACATTATAGAAACCAAATGCTGTTGAATCATATTGTAATTGGTTATCGTTACTAACAATTACATTAACCAACTTTACAGCTGTTATCCATCCGTTTTTATTTGGAAGGTTAGGCATAATATTAATGTATTCGTCCCCTTTTACTAATGGTTCAATATGCGTTTTATCAAATACATTATCAGGGTTATTTTCCAGTTCGTTAATAACAGACTGGGAATCTTCCGTAAAAGAAAAAAGAGATTGATTTATATTGAAGAAGCTAAAACCAAAGATTACCTTGTTATATGAAGAATTAAGTATATTTATATGATTTTCATATTCTCCATATGACGCAAATTGAGAGGGAAGAGTTCCTGTAAAACGTATTCTTTCTTGAGTGTTTACGGAATTGTTTTCAAGCTTATCTTCTTCAGCAAATAAAAGATTATCACGATAGTCGGTTAAATAAAGTAAATTAGGATTGTTCACTCCCTCTAAGTAAAGAGGATTTAAATCACGTTCTAGTAACCCCGTGATATAGTATCCGTCATCCTGCGTTTTACGAACAATAAATGTACCATCCTGTTGATTTGTGTTGACATAATCCCATCCATTTCCGAGACCTTCCGGCAGTTGATCATCTGCAACTATATCACCATTCTGGTCAATCAGATAATAGAGATCGTCAATTTCGGTCATATAATAATTCTGACTGATATATTCGAGTCGATTATCATATCCCCATTCAGAGATTGTGACAGTGCGCATATCAATCGGTTCTTCTTCAATAACAGTTTCTGTAGTGGCATTAGAGGATGCTTCCTCTGTCTGTTCGCTGTTTACAGGAGAAGTATCTTCTGAACTATCTGTATTTATTATTTCATTATTACCACAGGCAGATAGAATGGAAGTAAGTAGAAGTAATGATACTCCCAAAACAGCTTTGTGTCGAATGTGTTTTTTTCTCATGTGATTCCTCTCTTTCTCTAGTGGATTGCCGTATGTAAATAAGGCTATTAGCATAATCGCAGGCACTAACTATATAGTGAGTGACTATATAATTAATCACTCAACTTTCCCAGCACATATCACCTAGTAAAGACTGAATGAACAAAGGCTGGGATGCAATCCAATCGGTAACTTTACTTTTTATCATTTTTATGATATCGCACGATACCATCGTTACCAGTTCTGTAAACAGAACCATA
>JAFUGT010000009.1 GCA_017469275.1 Lachnospiraceae bacterium | reverse complement strand
TTCAAATAAAGATAATTCGTTGCTCATTGTTCTATACCTCTCTTTCATTCATAACCAAGATTACCTGCTGTGTGCCGGTTCATCCCTCGCCATCTGTCTTTTATGCCAGTCCTTAACCAATCTCTCGATTAATTTCACCTTCTGCTCCATCGTAAAATCTTCTGGAAAACAATCTGCCAGAGTATCTGCCCTTATCCTGATCTGCTCCCTCTGGTTCGGCTTTTCCTGTGACAGCACCGTAAAAACAGCATCCATATCCAGTTTTCCACTCTGGCTCATCCGCTTAATACGGTTCGCCTGGGACAAAGACGGAGTACACTGCTCCATATCCATCACCGCATGAAGCTTATACTGTTCTTCTTTTGTCAGATAAGAAAGCTCCACCGCCACGGTAAAGGCTATCTTTCCCTCATCCACCATATCAAGCACCTTCGGGATCAGATTCGTTAACCGGATATATCTGGCTATCTGATTTCGGCTCTCTCCGACCTGCTTTGCCAGAAGTTCATCCGACCTCGTCCCAACTTGGGACAAAGTATCTTCAACAGTTCCATGCCTGCCCTGATGCTTCATGGCTTCCAGCTTCATCTTATAGGCAAATGCCTTTTCACTCGGTTTCAGATATTCCCTCTGCAAGTTACTGTCCACCATCGCTATGACTGCCTGGTTATCATCCAGATTTCTCACCACTACAGGCATTTCTCCGATACCAGCCCACAGACAAGCCTCTTTCCTACGGTGTCCGGCAATCATCTCATAGCCCTCTCCATACGGATTTGGTCTGACAAGTGCCGGAACGATCACACCTTCCTTGCCGATACTCTGCATCAATTCTAAAAGAGCCATATCCCTTTCCACCTTAAAGGGATGTCCCCTAAAATCATGAAGCTGTTCTATCGGAACATGAATTATATCCTTTTTGCTGTCCTCACTATTCTGCTCTTTCGGAAAAGAACACATTTCCATCTGCTTACTACCCATCTCTTCAAACCTCCATTTCCTGTTGATTAAAAATCTTCTGCCAGCAAACGGATAAAAGAAACGAAAAAAGCCGCCTACATCCAAAACCTTGAATATAAGCGGCTCTCCACACAAAACAATCAACTGAGATTTATTAAAGTCAATTATTCCGTTTCATTATTCTGTTAGAAATCAATATCAAATCAAGAACAAGAATCTTTGTGTTTACTCACTACAGTTCCATTACCACTGAAACGTTCACACCGTCAGAAATTGCCTTTTTCTTCTCCTTTCGGTCACTCTGTGAAAACAGCATATGTCTCTCAAAGTGCCTAAAATCAAGGAGTTTCACATATCTCTCCTTTGTAGCTTTATCACGCACTCTATATGTAGCGTACCCGGAAACTGGTCCACTGCACAAGCCCGTGTCACTCTATAGCCCCTTTCCTGTAACATCTCCAGGTCTCTGGCCAGACTTGTGGGTTTGCAGGAAATATACACCATCTCAGGTACATTATAGTTAATAATCTTTTCAAGAGCTTTTGGATTACAGCCATCTCTAGGTGGATCAAGCACTATCATATCCGGCTTTTCATCTATGGTGTCTAGCACTTTAAGCACATCCCCGGCAATAAATTCGCAATTTGTAAGTCCGTTTAATTCTGCGTTCTCCTTAGCTGCTTCCACAGCCTCCTTAACTATCTCAACACCCACGACTTTCTTCGCTACAGGAGCAAGAATCTGGGCGATGGTTCCTGTTCCGCTATAAAGGTCAAATACGACTTTATCACTGTTTACAGAACCTCCATCCATCACATATGATCTTGCAGTCTCATACAGCACCTCCGCACTCCTTGTATTAGTCTGGAAAAATGAGAAAGGAGAAATCTTGAACTTTAATCCAAGCACCTCATCATATATGTAATCCTTGCCATATAAAGTCACAACCCGTTCCGGAACTACAGCATCGGAAAGACTGTTATTCCATGTATGTAAAACACCTGCAATTTTACCGTTAAGGGGAAGTGAAAGCAGGCAATCCACGAACTCATCTAAATACAGCTTTTTACAGAGTTCTTCCCGAAGACTATTCATCTTATCATTTATTCTATCTTCATAATTATCACGAGCATCTCCCTCATTTTTCATGATGTCAAACCCGTTCGCATCTGTTATCCTTAAATCATCTCTCGTAGTTGTGACAAGGTTGACAAGTATCTCCTTGTTACTTGCCGATTGTCTTACCACCAGATGTCTTAAAATCCCGACATGCTGCATTTTCTTATAAAATGGCACCTGTTTTTCCTCATAAAAATCTCTGGTGGCACGAATGATCTTATTGTAATCATCATCGACTATGGTACACTTATCTACCGTTACAATATCATGGAATCCGCCTTTTCTATGCATTCCAAGGGAAAGGGGACCTTCCTTATATTCATCACCGAAAGAATATTCCATCTTATTACGATACTCTTTTGTCACAGGGCTTGCCTTGATTCCTTACCAAATCTCACCAAGCGCGTCTTTTCTTACGTCTGTTTCAACTTTCAGATTACTACCCTGTTCTTCCGGATAAACGTCTAATTTTTCACTAAGATTATCTAAATTGTCAGACTTATCAACATTATCCACATTATTATCCACAGTTAAAATTGCATTAGCGAGTATATTTTTCACCTGCTCTTCTTTTAACCGCAGTTGATTTTCATAACTTACCGTCTGATATGCACATCCACCGCACTGACCAAAATGAGTGCACAATGGCTCTACATCTTCAAGCGGCGACTTAGAAAGCACCTCTATAAGTCTGCCCTCTCCTGCACCTTTCTTAAGCCTTTTAATGGAAAAGCGCACTTTCTGACCAACAAGTGCACCTTTAATACATATCATTCTGTCTTCAACTTTAACATATCCTTTGTTGGGAAATGTGTATTTCTCCACAACACCCTCAAATATCTGTCCTTTTTTCATAACCCATTATCTTTCTTTAAATATTCTTATTACTTAATTTCAGCCGATATTCATCTCTTTTCTAACCCGGCTTTCATCTTTGATTATTCTTATCACTTCGCAACACCTACAAATCTGTAAACATTCAGTTCCACTGATTTTCAAAGTCAACCACTCTTAACCCATCAGAAAAAGCCTTCATAAAAGTCCCTAAGTGAAGATTTCAATGTACCCACATTGTAGTGAAATCCACCCTTCGGGTCCACATCAATCATCATAAATGTATGCTTTCTCCCATCCTGTCTGGGATAAGATATACTTCCGGGATTCAATATTGTGACGTCTTTTCCCACCTCAAGAAAAGGCATATGGGTATGGCCAAACATAGCAATATCATATCCGTTATCAATCGCATACTCCCTAAGACGTTCCACACCGCTCCCTACATAGAACCTGTGTCCGTGGGTTATGAAGACCTTCTTATCTGCAATCATAAATGAATCAGTCGCCGGCAGGTCAAGGGAATAGTCATTATTGCCGGAAATGATATGAGTTTCCACATCCGTAAGACTCTTGATATAATCAACGCCACGCTCCACATCACCTAAATGAATGAACATATCAATATCACCCACCTGCTTTATAACCTGCTTGACGTCATCATTTTTTCCATGTGAATCACTTATTACCAAAATACGCATACATTTATACCAACCTTATTCTCTCACCGAAAGTCCTCGTAACCTGCATCTTATGAGCTTCATTTTTTCATAAGTTTCAACTCTTCCTTAATCTGCTCCAACGCTCTGCCCCTGTGGCTTATCTTGTTTTTCTCTTCCACCGGCAGTTCTGCCGTAGTCTTTCCATATTCAGGCAGGAAGAAAATAGGATCATATCCGAAACCATTCTCACCGCGCTGCTCATAACCTATTATGCCCTCAATAGTACCTCTTTTTGTAATAACTCTTCCATCAGGAAATGCTGCAGCAACCGCACACACGAACCTGGCAGTGCGCTTCTCCTCAGGTACTCCTTCAAGATTCTCTATTATTTTCTTATTCTTGATATCGTAGGACGTATCTTCTCCCATCCATCTTGCGGAATATATACCGGGCTGTTTGTCCATATAGTCTACTTCAAGACCGGAATCATCTGCCAAAACCAGACAATTAGCCAACTTACTTATAGCCTTTGCCTTAATCATGGCATTTTCTTCAAAAGTCTTTCCATCTTCAACTATATCCGCAGAGATACCTGCCTCTTTCATAGAAAGAATCTCATAGTCAAGATCACCGAGTATCATACGAATTTCCTTCATCTTTCCCTCATTGCCTGTTGCAAATATAAGTTTTTCCATGTGTTCATCCTCTTTTCATTTCGTAACTAAAGTATCAGCACTTAACTTAGCATTAAGTTTTGATTCCTGTTGATTTAGCTGTATAAATATAGCATATGATCAAGCTGTTTCTTAATCCTCTTTTTGCCTGCGTGGCGGTCTCGGTCCCATATACTGATAATAATATGACTTGATCATTCCATTATATATCTTACGATTCTTCGTAGCTTTCCTGCCGAGGTATTTCTCTGCTTCTTCATATGAAGTTATTATGAACTTCGACCATGTATCCAATGAATCAAATGCCTTACCCATATCCTTGTACAACGCCGGGAGCTCCTTCTTATCCTCCAATCTCTCTCCATAAGGCGGATTGGTAATTATAAATCCATACTTCTTTGGACTCGATAGTTGTCTCATATCTCTTTGTTGGAAATGTATATATTCATCGACACCTGCATCAATTGCATTTTTCATGGCACATTTAATTATTGCACCATCTATATCATAACCCTGTATGCTCATTTTCACATCTCTTATTATATTGTCTTCCGCTTCAGTTATCACATCATACCAAATCTTTTTCGGAATAAGATTTTTCCATTTTTCTGCGGTAAATTCTCTGTTCATTCCGGGGGCAATATTCGCGCCGATCATGGCCGCTTCTATAGGAAATGTTCCACTGCCGCAGAAGGGATCAATAAGATATCTGTCCTTATTCCAGGGGGTTAGCATTATAAGTGCTGCCGCTAAAGTCTCAGAAATAGGCGCTGTCCCCACGAGCTGTCGATAACCGCGCTTGTGGAGTGAAACTCCTGATGTATCAAGTGCAATCGTAACTTCATCCTTAAGTATGAACACCCTTATGGGATATTCAGCACCGCTCTCTTCAAACCAGCCAATGCGGTATATCTTTTTCAATTTTTCAACAATAGCCTTCTTCACAATGGACTGTATGTCTGAACCCGAGAATAGTTTTGACTTGTTGGTAGTTGCCTTTGTCACCCAAAACTTTCCATCATCAGGCAAAAATTCATCCCACGGAAGCGCCTTGGTTCCCTCAAACAATTCATCAAAGGTCTCTGCATGAAAACTACCCACCTTTATCAGGATACGTTCCGCCGTTCTGACAAAAATGTTCGCCTTTGCAATCGCAGATACATCACCCTTAAATGTTACCCTTCCATCCGACACTTCAACAATCTCTAATCCAATATCGGTTATCTCTCTTTTAAGAACCGCTTCCAACCCGAAATGGCAGGGAGCAATCAATTCCAATTCGTGCATATTTTTATTATATTATCTCCTGTGTTGATTAGGTTTTGAACTCTCTTTTAACCTCATTACTTTAACATAATTTTGCATTTACAACAACCATATTTTTTACTTTGAAAGTTAACGAATCAAGTTCGCAGAGCGCAGATGAGTGTTACTTTCAAATATACGTGCTCACTTAACGAAGCCGAAGGCTAAGTTTAGTGATGACTGTTTACTTTGAAAGTTAACGAATCAGAAAAAGCGCCTGTCTCAACATGCCCCCATCCGATAGACAGGGGCACATCAAAACAGACGCCTTCAAAGCCCTTACAGCTTATCTATATGTCGTCATCATCCTTCGATAGCGATATAATTTGTCTTCTCAACTTTCTTGCTAGGATCCGGCTTCGGAACAGTAAGCTTCAATACACCGTTCTTATACTCAGCCTTAATATCCTCCTGAGTGATTGTATCACCAACATAGAAGGATCTTGTCATGCTGCCCATATAACGCTCACGGCGGATATATTTGCCGGTCTTCTTCTCCTTCTCATCCTTATCAAGTCCCTTAGCAGCCTTGATTGTAAGGTAGCCATCTGTAAGTTCCAAGGAAAGCTCTTCCTTCTTAAATCCCGGAAGATCCACATCGATCTCATAATGGTCATCGTGATCTCTGACGTCTGTCTTCATCATGTTGTCACCGCGACGGCCATAAAGTTTCTTCTGTGCATCTTTCATCTGCTTGTCATATGCAGGCCAATCAAAAAAGTCATCAAAGAAATCATCAAATAAGTTTTCTCCAAAAATACTAGGTACCATCATAAGTCATCTCTCCTTTTCTAATATATTTCGCAGTCGTACATATTATATTCTGTACAACTGTAGCTGGTTTATACGTTGTAGAAACATTCTATCGGATTATCAAACCCTCTTTTTTGTTTCTGACTATGTTATACCACTTTTATTAGCACTCGTCAAGAGTGAGTGCTAATAATTTTTGTGAAGATTTTGTGAACGGTTTATGAGGTTTTAACTTTGTTGATACTTAATGATACTTTTTTCATAGCTTTGTTTGCCTACATAGATAGGAACACATCCTCCATTTTCCTGCATAATATAATAATAAGTACATTATGGGACCAATATCCATGACCTTTGAAAACATCAACATCCGCAATATCGTACCCACTTCCATCTCCAGAAATGCTATCATTATAGATGTTCGTCAATACGAACAATTCTCCCGCGGTCACATTCCCATGGCTGTTAACCTTCCATTAGATAAAATAAGATCCGGGCAGGTTACTTTTCCCAAATCCAGCACATTGATCGTCTACTGTGATACGGGTGGTTCCAGCATACAAGCAGCAAGACTCTTAGCCGATATGGGTTATAATGTAATCAACTGCATCGGGGGAATCAAAAATTATAATCATTCCATAACCAGAGGTTCATAATTAATAAGATAATAAGGGACTGCATTATCAGCTGCAATCCCTTATCTATTCTAATCTATATTGAATTATTAAACAGTCTAATTATAAGTCTCTATTTACTCACCTTTTCAAAATCTGATGCCGGATGTTTACAGATTGGACAAACAAAATCGTCCGGAAGTTCTTCTCCCACATATTCGTATCCGCATATGGTACATCTCCAGATAGTCTGACCGTCAGAAGTTGTACCTACTGCCTGCGGCTTAGGTTTGACATTGGCATGATAATAACCGTAATCCATTGAAGGCACTTCGGAAAGAACCTCCATATCAGTTACTGTTGCCACGAACAATGTATGACTGCCAAGATCTATCGCCTCTGTAACCCAGCCGGCAATAAAACCATTAGTCCCCTTTGTAATATAATTGACATCATTAAAGCCTCTCTTACAATCAGTAAATCCGGCAAACTTGTCAACATCTCTTCCTGACTGAAATCCGAAATGTTTGAACAATTCAAAATCTGCATCCTGTGAAATAATAGAAAGTGTAAACTTCTTGGTTCTCATTATCATATCATGAGTATAATTTGACTTATTTACAGCAAATGCCACCCTGTTTGGTTCAGATGTCACCTGAATACCGGTATTGATAATACATCCGTTGTCCTTCCCATTCTCACTTGCAGTAAGAACAAATAATCCGTATGTAAGTTTGTACATTGTCTTAGAATCCATATTGCACCTCCTAATATATTTGATAAATCATCCGTTCACAGAGCACACCCGGAGCATCTGACAGCATAGTGCCTACTCCTCACATAGAGCTTTAAGCTCGTCTCTTTTCGCCATCATCTTATCAAGAAGAGGCTTATAATCAATATTCTCCTCAGCCCTAAGACGTTCTGTAATCTCATTTGCGGGATCATAAATCGGTGTCAGTGAAAGATTAGCAAGCACGCCTTTTATGGCATGCGCATGTTCAAATGCTCGCTTCAAATCACCATTTTCAATTGATAAAACCAATTGATCAAAATTAGGTTCTGACGGAACCGTCTTAACTAATTTGAGATAAAATTCCTCATTGTTAAAACACCGTCCCAGCGCTTCATCCGTATTTGCCCCAAAATTCTTAAGTGCATCCATCGTTAACATATCTCGTACCCTCCATACATTTATCTATAATACCGTCAATCTTTGTCAAAGAATTGAACAAACTCATCAGCCGGCACAGGTTTTGAAAAGTAGTAACCCTGAATCAGATCACACCCCGCCTGCTTAAGCAGATCATATTGCTCCTTGTTCTCTACACCCTCTGCTATAACAGTAAAGTTCATAAACTCAGCAATCTCCATAACAAGTTTGATGAGTTTGAAACTATTCTCATCTGTATGAACATTTCTTACAAACTGCATATCCATCTTAAGAACATCCACCGGAAGCATTGTAAGCATATTAAGAGAAGAATAACCTGAACAGAAATCATCCATTTCAATCTTAAAGCCTTTATCTCTAAGGCTCTGCACCACTTCTATAAGTTGTGAAGAATCATCCGAATAAGCTGATTCGGTAATCTCTAACATATACTCTGACGGTTCAAGACCGTTATCTTTTAATATATCCAGAAGTCTAGTCTCAAGTCGCGGATCATATATATCCATTCTGGAGACATTAACAGATACCGGAACAGTAACCCCATATTCATCTTTCCACTTTCTTATTTGCTTAGCGGCTTCCTCCCAAACAAAATGATCCAGGATTTGGATCAATCCGTTATCCTCAAACAATGGAATAAATTTTCCGGGGCTTATCATTCCAAATTCCGGATGATTCCATCTTATAAGAGCCTCTGCACTCTTAAGAACAGGTTTTTCCCCTTGAACTCCGTACTTCGGCTGATAATATACTACAAGATTTTTGTTGACGATGGCATCATGAATATCATGTATAAGTCTTTCTGCGAAGATAGCATCCTTATGAAGTTTGTTATCATAATAAGCAATAGCCTGAGTATAGTTATTGCGGATTCTGTTACAGGCAAGCTTGGCTCTGTCAAATCTCTCTTCCATACCAAGTTGTCTTTCCACATCAGAATATACACCAAGACGTATTCTGACCCTCTTGTCATCGCCTAAAGTAAATAACTCCTCCATAATCTGGCTTCTGATAACTTCGTAATCATCCAAATGCGTACAATATAAGTAGAATTTATCTGCTTCGTATCTGCAGGCATACCCATCCATTGTTTCAGAAAGAATACTTCTAATTGTATCTGCAATCTTAACGAGAACCTCGTTACCAAATTGCCTGCCGTAAAGGGAATTAACAAGATGAAAATGATCCACATCAATAACAACTGCATCCATCTCCCAATTAGGGAAATATTGATCTAATTGAACCGCATATTCATAGAAATAATTCTGATTATAAAGTCCGGTAAGTGTATCTCTTTCTGTGTCCTGAATTATGTGCCTTCCTTCATTAAGTTCAACAATCCTGCCTATTCTTGCAAGAATTACTTCAGGTCGATTATACGGCTTCATAATGAAATCAGAAGCCCCAAGTTTAAGGCTCTTAACCTCGGCAGACTCTTCTGATGTTAAGACTATGATCGGAATATGCCTAAGTTCTTCATCATCCTTCATAATCTTAATAAGTTCAAAGCCATCCATCTCCGGCATCATTATATCCAGAAGAACAAGAGATAATTCCGTCTTAACAGTCTTAATCTTTTCTAACGCATCTCTTCCATTCTCCGCATACATCACGTCGTATTTCTGACTGATTATAAATCCGAGCATCTGTCTGTTAACATACTCATCATCAACCACTATGACCTTGCGTTTTATTCCTGCTGAATATCTTGATTTTCTGTCCATATTAATGTAGTCCTCCACGATTCACTTTATAATCGCAATCTTCTGTCAACAAAACCTGTCTATTATTACATTTACTTACAATTTCTCTTTTTTCATTTTATCACAGAAAATGGAAGCGCGCAATTAAAGATTATTTAAAATACAAGTTTTGTTTTAAATAAATGCAAATATGTGATATTATGATGTCAGGGTCAAAAGGTAAAAATGTGCTTGCACAAAAAGCATTTTGACTTAATGGTCAACCAAACAGAAAGGATGGAACATTTATTATGGAAGCATTAGAATGTATCAAAACAAGACGAAGCATAAGAAAGTTTAAGAATCAGGCAATTGAGCACGAGACATTGAAGGCTGTTATAGAGGCCGCTTCTATGGCACCTTCCTGGAAAAACTCGCAGGTTCCCCGATACAATGTTGTGGAAAACAGTGATATCAAAAATGATATTGCCGAAAACGGAACATTAGGTTTTGCCCATAACAAGGAGATTATCTCCGGAGCACCGGCACTTGTGGTTGTAAGTGTTATCGGTAACAGATGCGGGTATGAAAAGGACGGAAGTTTCACCACTTCCAAAGAAGACCGTTGGGAGATGTTTGACGCAGGTATAGCATGTCAAACCTTCTGTCTTGCAGCACACGATATGGGAATCGGAAGTGTAATATTAGGAATTTTTGATGAGGAGGCGATTGCCAAATCCATATCTCTTCCTGAAGGTGAGAAAGTTGCCGCACTCATAGCAATAGGCTATCCGGATCAGCAGTGTGAAGCCCCTAAGAGAAAGACCGTAGACGACCTTCTTAGAATAATCTGATAATATGATATCAAGGTCAAAAGGTAAAAATGTGCCTGTGCTTGCACAGATGCACACTTTTATCTTTTGACCGCTAAAACTAATTATTACATCTGTTCTTTTATCTGTTCATAGATTCCCTGACCGTCAAGTTTGTACTTGTGAAGCAGTTCTACTGCCGGTCCGGATTCTCCAAATCTGTCTCTCATACCAATCTTATATACAGGCGTCGGAGCTTTCTCACAGACAACATCGCATACTGCAGAACCAAGTCCACCAATAATAGAATGTTCTTCCACAGTGAATATCTTCTTAGTCTCCTTAGCAGCCTTAACTATAATATCTTCGTCAATCGGTTTGATGGTGTGAATATTGATAACTCTTGCATTAATACCGTCAGCCTCCAAAAGTTTTGCTGCCTCTAATGCGAAGGATACCTCAAGTCCGGTTGCAACGATGGTTATATCATTACCTTCTTTTAAAGTAACACCCTTACCGAGTTCAAATTTGTATTCCGGTGTATCATTAATAACAGGAACCGCAAGTCTTCCAAATCTTAGATAAACAGGACCCTTGTGCTCGTAAGCTGCTCTTACCGCAGCCTTTGCCTCAACATCATCAGAAGGATTGATAACAACCATATTAGGAATGGTTCTCATCAATGCTATATCCTCATTACACTGGTGTGTTGCTCCATCCTCACCTACCGATATTCCTGCATGAGTTGCACCAATCTTAACATTAAGCTTCGGATATCCGATAGAATTACGTACCTGTTCAAATGCACGACCTGCAGCAAACATCGCAAAACTGCTGGCAAACGGCACCTTGCCTGTTATTGAAAGTCCCGCTGCAATACCCATCATATCACACTCGGCAATTCCGCAATCTATATGTCTGTCAGGAAATTCCTTCTTAAAAATACCCGTCTTGGTGGCTGCCGCAAGGTCTGCATCCAAGACCACAAGATCATCATGCTCCCTTCCTATCTCTACCAAAGCATTACCATAACTTTCTCTTGTTGCAATCTTTTTTACTTCTGACATAATGCTTCACCTACTTTCTCCAAATCTGCCATTGCAATTGCATACTGTTCATCATTTGGCGCCGCACCATGCCATGATGCCTGATTCTCCATGAAGGATACTCCCTTGCCCTTAACAGTCTTTGCAATAATCGCCGTCGGCATTCCCTTAGTCTCTCTCGCTTCATTAAATGCCGCATCTATTGCATCAAAATCATGTCCGTCAATAGTAATAACATGGAAATTAAATGCTTTGAATTTATCTGCAATCGGATATGGTGAGCAAACGTCATCAACGCTACCATCAATCTGAAGTCCGTTATTGTCAACTATTACCACAAGATTATCCAGCTTCCTGTGACCAGCGAACATGGCTGCTTCCCAAACCTGGCCTTCCTGAATCTCTCCATCTCCAAGAAGAGTATACACTCTATAATCTGCGTCTGACATTTTGCCTGAAAGAGCCATACCTACCGCAACAGATATTCCCTGTCCCAAAGAACCTGCCGACATATCAACTCCCGGCGTTCCCTTCATATCAGGATGTCCCTGAAGCATTGCGCCTGTTTTTCTCAATTTCAACAATTCCTCCTCCGGAAAATAACCCCTAAGAGCAAGTGCACCATATAACGCAGGTGCAATGTGCCCCTTCGAAAGAACGAATCTGTCTCTGTCTTCTTTGCCCGGATTCTTAGGATCTATATTCATCTCCTGAAAATACAGATATGTCATAATATCTGCAGCAGAAAGCGATCCACCCGGATGTCCGCACTTTGCAGCGTGAAGAGAAGACACAATATGTTTTCTTAGTTCATTAGCTGTTTTTTGAAGCTGTAATTTGTCCATAATAATCTCCTAACCTTCAAGTTTTATAGAGCTACCAACTACTATTTTATAGACAAGTCTTAAAAAAGCAACCCCCTTTTTACAAATTTGATACCAAATAATAAATTATTAATAAATAATCCACCTTACAATGTAGTTTTGATAACTACATCATGTCACAAGGCTCATACTTTCCCTTTACAACTAACAATCATGTATGGTATTATTATACATGAATTCTGAATAAAAAATCTGTCTAAGATATAGAATACATAATAAAAATCTGGTTTTTCCCAGTATATATACTATTCGGAAAGAAAGGAGCTCCAATGGGCGATTATATATTATCCTGCTGTTCTACCGCAGATTTATCAAAAGAACACTTTGAAAAAAGAGATATCAAATATCTATGCTTTCGTTTTATGTTAGATGATGCCACCTACCCTGATGATCTTGGCGTATCAATTGATATCAACGATTTTTATCAGAAAATGGCTGAAGGCTCCATGACAAAAACATCTCAGCCAAATGTAGAAGAGTACACAAACTATTTCAGACCTTTTTTGGAAAGCGGTAAAGATATATTACACCTCACCTTATCTTCCGGTATTTCCGGATCATACAACTCCGCTTGCATAGCTCAGAATATGTTAAGTGAAGAATTTCCCGACAGAAAAATCTATGTCATAGATTCTCTAGCAGCTTCCGCAGGATTCGGACTGTTAATGGACGCCCTTGCGGACAAGCGTGATGAAGGTCTGAGTATAGACGAGCTAAAGGATTGGGCAACCGCTAATCTTCTGTTTGACAACCATTGGTTCTTCTCCACCACATTGACCTACTTTATCAGAGGCGGCCGCATTTCCAAAACAGCCGGAACCATTGGTAATATGTTAAATATATGCCCTCTTATGAACGTCAATAGCGAAGGTAAACTAATCGTCCGCGAGAAGATCCGGTCAAAGCGCAAAGTTATCAAAGCAATCGTTGACAAGATGGAAGAACTGGCGAGAGATGGCTTAGAATACAATGGTAAATGCTTCATCAGCAATTCAGCCTGTATCGAAGATGCTAAAGCTGTAGCCGATCTCATTGAGCAGCGTTTTCCCAATCTCGACGGTAAGGTTGAGATATTCAATATAGGAACTGTTATAGGCAGCCACACAGGTCCAGGAACTGTCGCATTGTTCTTCTGGGGAGCTCAACGCGGAATATAATTACTACCGTCATATACAGACATATGACTATACGTACCAACAAATCTTCCTTATTATTGTATAGCATCAAATAATTTATTAACTTGAAAACAGCAGGATATAATAAAATCCTGCTGTTTATCTTATAATCCTTTAAATATTGAATTTTAACTTAGCAAATGGTTACTATTCACAGTACTCCACATATACAAGCCACAAATCATCTAATATCTTACAGATATCCCTTTAACATGTCCACCATATCAAGTTTCTCCCATGGAAGATCAAGGTCAAGTCTTCCGAAATGTCCGTAAGCCGCCGTCTGCTTATATATAGGACGACGAAGATCTAACATCTTGATAATTCCCGCCGGTCTAAGATCAAAATTCTCTCTTACGATCTCAACAAGTTTTCTCTCGGAAAGCTTACCGGTTCCAAATGTATCAACTCTTACGGAAGTAGGTCTTGCAACACCGATAGCATATGAAAGCTGAATCTCACATTTATCCGCAAGTCCCGCTGCCACAAGGTTCTTTGCAACATATCTTGCTGCATAAGCTGCCGAACGGTCAACCTTTGTACAGTCTTTTCCGGAAAAGGCGCCACCACCATGACGGGCATAACCACCATAGGTATCTACTATAATCTTACGTCCGGTAAGACCTGAATCTCCATTAGGTCCGCCGATTACAAATCTTCCGGTGGGATTGATGAAAAATTTGGTATCTTCGTCCACAAGTTCCTTAGGAAGAATTACATCAAACACCTCTCTCTTAATATCCTTATGAATCTGCTCCTGTGTCACATCAGCATCATGCTGAGTCGAAAGTACTACTGCTTCAAGACGGACAGGTTTGCCTTCCTCGTCATACTCAACAGATACCTGCGTCTTGCCATCCGGTCTTAAGTAAGGAAGTGTACCATCCTTTCTTACATCCGTTAATCTCTTGGCAAGCTTATGAGCCAGACTTATCGGATACGGCATATATTCTTCGGTCTCATTAGTTGCGTATCCGAACATCATACCCTGATCGCCTGCACCGATTGCCTCAATATCCTCGTCACTCATCTGATTTTCCTTAGCCTCTAACGCCTTATCAACACCCATTGCGATATCAGCACTCTGCTCATCTATGGCAGTTATAACACCGCAGGTGTTACAGTCGAATCCATAATCAGAATGATCATAACCTATCTCTTTGATAGTATCTCTCACTATCTTTTGAATATCAACATACGCATTGGTAGTAATCTCTCCCATAACCAGAACAAGTCCTGTAGTAATCGAGGTCTCACAAGCCACACGACTGTTAGGGTCCTGACGCATTAATTCGTCTAACACTGCATCGGATATCTGGTCACATATCTTATCGGGATGTCCCTCTGTAACCGATTCAGATGTAAATAATAATTTCTCCATCATCTTACTCCTTATCTTTAAACTGTACGAAACATATAATATGATGTTGGGGGCAAAAGCTATTATCCCCCCAACTGATGTCTACATGCGACTGCATTGCTTCGCATTTTCCATCATACTAAAAATATTCGCCTTAATGATACTCTATATCTTTAGTAAGGTCAAGAATACATTGACTTTATTTGTATATTTTTTTATAATCGTAATAAAAGTGTTGCAAAGGAGATTCACAGCATGAGTGTAAAACAGGTAATGCTTCACAAAGTTTCCAAAGGAATGAAAATCGCTGAGGATGTATATAAGGGTAATCAGCTTTTGGTGAAGAAGGATAAAGAAGTCACCCAGGAGATATTAGATGTTCTTCATTTTTCTTCTATAGTTTCTGTTGCCATTTATGATGAAGATGCTGAGGAACCAAAGCCCGTCCAGACTCCAGGCACGCCTGCGCCTATAATGTCACACTCAGAAAAACTCCGACAAAGTGCCACCTTCAAAAAATTCGAAGAAGAATTTAACGAAAAGACAGAGACATTTACTCATTCTCTTAACGATATAGCCAAGAAAAACGAGAACGTTAACGTAGACGAATTATTTGCCTCCGCTAACGATATAATGGAACATGCAACCAATACTTACCAACTCATGGATATTCTCAGTAACATTCGTTATTTTGATGATTCTACCTATGCCCATTCATTAAATGTGGCTCTACTTGCCAACATTCTCGGACACTGGCTTCATTTAGATGATGAAAAGCTCAAGAAGATAACAGTAGCCGGGATGCTTCATGACATCGGCAAAGTATTGATTCCCAAAGAGATAATACAGAAGCCCGGAAAATTAACCGCAGATGAATTTCAGATAATCAAAACGCATCCCATACAGGGATACAAATTATTGAAATCCAAGCATGTAGATGAAGCCATAGCGCAGGCAGCTCTGCTCCACCATGAGAAATGTGACGGAACAGGCTACCCGACAGGAATCAAGGGAGACAAGATGAACTATGCGGCCAAGATCATTGCCATTGTTGATGTATATGAGGCAATGACTGCCAACAGATGCTATCGTGACGGCATATGTCCTTTTCATGTTATCCGTATGTTTGAAGACGAGGGTTACGCTAAGTACGATCCATCGTTCCTGATACCCTTCTTACGTGGAATAGGAGATACATATCTCCATAACACCGTACTGCTAAATGACGGAACTCAGGGAGAGATAATACTCACTAATATGGCTGTGCCATCAAAACCATCAATTATGGCAAACGGACAATTCATAGACCTTAACAAACGTCCGGATCTCAGAATAGATAAGATATTATAATTATCACTCCTTAAGAATAACAAGTTTATCACCGGGATATATCATATCAGAATCAAGACCATTTATTTCTTTAATTCTGCCTACAGTGGTATAATGTCTTTTTGCTATGCTCCAAAGAGTATCACCCGGTCTTACTATATAACAGGTTATACCCGGCAGCTCCATTTTCTTATTAACATCTATTGGTTTCATCTCCATATTAAGAACAGCTTTTTCTTTATCATTGGAAAATGCCAGAACATCCAAGGATATCTCCGCCTTTATCTCAATCTGCGTATCAGAAAGTTGTACAGACTGAATCTGGTCGATATAAGGAACTATGGAATATGTCACATCACCTGTCATTCCATCAACTTCTATCTCACACTCAAAAGGTACATCAAAGGTCGTAGATGAAAGAGCGCCGCCGTCATCTTTGTTAAGATATGTAACCTGTGCAGAAAGTACTCCCAGAGCCATAATCCCCTTAGAAGTCCTCTTAGTTTCATCTACGGAAACCGAACCCTCAGTATAGCATATCTGCAAAACCGACTGTTTCTTCGGCATATCTACTGTCTCAGATACTCTTACCTTTGCACAATTTCTCATAAGCAAATGAAGAAGTGTGAATTCCTTCCACTCAGGTTCTATAAATACATCTGTGGAATATGCATCCCTCACCAACTGCATCTCTTCCTGACCATACAGTTTTGTTTCAAGAGTGAAATCTGCCGACAGTTCAAGCACTCTGTCCTGTCCCCTGTCGTCAGGAACAACAGTAATATGATATTGATCCGGATTAAGTACACTTCCCGATATCATATCTGCTGTTGAAGATGATTCATCCACCCTCTTTTCAAAGGGTACCTCCATTGTAAAATACTGAACCGGCATATCCTGCTCCTCTGCATTATAGATCAGGAAAATGCAGAGATTACCGCTAACTAAAAGGTATCCGTCACAGGCTTTGATCTGGGGATTGGTCACTGTCATACTCTTCCATATCACCTGATAAATGTCCGGTTTATTAGTGGGGATATCCACCTGTTCGGTTATATTAAGCGGTCTCTTATCCTGAAGATTCAAACTCATCATAGATATTGTTCCGCCTAAAACTTCTGCATTCCCTTCATCCTCAATAGCAGTAACCGCCTCGAACTCCTCCTTCTCTTTAACCTGATAATCAAGTCCAATGAGCGCCTTAAGATTCAACTTTCTGGAGTGAAGCATCGTAACCGTAAGATCATTCAGACATGCATGTACCTCTACAAAATCCGTTTCTTTGGTTCCGTCTGCATTAATATACTCTACAAATGGAACTTTGCCGCTTAAACTGTCAAAGGTATTGCTCTCTTTATCAGCCAGATATAGTATCTGATAATTAAGGTTTCCCTTTACCTGAAACCTGTCGACCATGGGCTGTACTTCATCTATCACAACATTGCCTTTGACAAGCACAAGTCTCTCCATATCCAACAAATTCTCAGGAACATTAATGGTATCATCCAACGTGAACTGCATCACATTCTTAACTTTCCATGTATAATTGGTGATCTGCTTTTTAATAAGTTCCATACTGCCTCCTAATAATAATGAATAATCTCTATCTATCCATCATTATATGCGCAGTTTTTCAAAGATATGTCATGGAAGTCCAAAAAACAGATTACAAACACATATACCGGAATAAAAGAATATTAGCCTCTCCAACGGTCACTTCCGTCTCTACACATACATAAGCCAATTAAACACCTGATACATAATATAAGCAAATGCCGTCAAAAAGCCTGCGAATTCAATTCCGCTTCTAAGTAAGGACAGGAGTTTTATCCTAATCTTTCTTCTGAAATGTCTCTCTATTTTGCAGCGCTGTTCTGCACCACTTATTGTTACTTCACCATTCCCAAAGCAAGTTCCCGGAAAAGGAATGACATTATCCCTATTACTGCCAACATACCATTCTTCATAAATTCTTTCTTCCATATCAATCCACCATCCTTTTATTCATATCACCACTCTGCTGCTCTATTGGTCAGCATTTTCCTTCGATGATGCTATGATAGCATCGACTCGTGACAAGCCATGGCAGATTGCCAAAATTTTTTTAAATATTTTAATTAATATGAAGAATTAACTATCGGCATTCCTATTTTAATATAGGTCTTATCCTTACTTTCATCATAGCTTAACACTACTTGCAAATTAACCTTTTCTCCTTTTAACACCAAATGTTCATCTTCTTTTTTGGTATATCCGTACACAGTGCATATTCCGTTTTCCATTACTTCGTCTACTTTTTTTGCACTCACCTGACGGAATATGTCTTCATATATTCCCCTACCCTTTGTAGACACATAATTCCCTCTCTTCTCAGCTTCTATCTCGATTGTCACCTGCCCATTGACCCCCATTTCATCATACGCTTTCTGAACCTTGTGATATAAATCGATTGCCTTCTTCGTACTCTCTGCCGTTTCAATCTCAATGGCTATATATTGCTCCGGAACAGCATTTTCATCATCTCCATCCATAAGACTTACTATCTGCAAAGTAGTAGTGGCATGTTTGCCCTTCTTGGTAAGTATCATTTTGGTATATCCGTCTCCTGCACCGGAGCTAAATGTATATCCATCCGTTATCCCCAGTTCCCCGGCCAGATTTTCAAGCATTCTTTTTCTGCTCACATCCCCAAGTTTCATTGTCTCAAAGTACCCATATCCCTTTATCGTCTCCTTAGAAACACTGTCATCCACGACAGAAAAGGCAGTAACAGCCTTGTTCTCATACTGTCTGTAATTTACGTACATCTGAATAGCAACAATGCTCCAAATAACAATCATGAAGCTGACCTTAATTTTTCCCGACATAAAAAATGCCCCCAATCCTTTGATTTTATCTCTAGGATTGACGGCATTTATTATTTTTATACAATTTTACTTACTGTTTGTCATCTTCCTCACCGGGCATGATAAAGGCAGAGACAATTGGTGTACCTTTAAAAGAATCATTTTCCGGCATTTCCGACACCTCTGTCTGCTTCTCAATTTTTTCAGACTCACTCATATCTGATTCGCCACCCGATTGCACCGGTATGGTATCAGCCGTACAAGCCTCCGCTCCAGAAACCGCCCCACCACCTGTGGCTGCCAATGCAGGTGTAATGGTGCTTACCATATCCTTGTAGACAACATAGGTATCGCATAGCATATCATGAAAACCCTGCCTCTTATTTGAAATGATAACAGCAAGATAACCTATGCACATTATATCTGAGAGAAACCTTCCGACCGTTTCTCTGTATAATATATTGACAAATGACCATTCTCCGTCTTCTGTGACCACTTCAAGCCGGAACAGCATTTTACCTAACGTAGTATGTGTAAAGTATGTCATAAGAATGAAGTACGCCACCACTGCCACATAACCGAGCACATCGATAAATGAGTGTTCAAAAATAAAATTAGCTTTAAGAGAGTTAAGTCCCACACCGGCTGCAATTCCAAAGGGAAGCTTTATAAGTCCGGCTATTATAAATGCTATCAGGCTATCGACAAGATAGGCAATCATCCTGACGAAGAAGCCTGCATATGCTCTATTTTCCATATGGATATCCATAATACATCGGCACCCCGCTTCCTATCTTATCTATCAAATCAACAAGCACCTCTGATTCTGACTTTGGTTTGACATTTGATACCGAACCGAAAATCTGTGAAAGATAGCCGGCGCTGCTGCTTGGCTCATAGAATTTACTCACGCCACTTTTGTCTTTCACATAATCGTCAAATTCATCCTGAGTTTTGATACCGTCAATAAGACCATTATCCACCGCCTGAGTTGCAGTGTATATACGTCCGTCTGCCAGTGTCTTCACATCTTCTACCGACATATTTCTTCCTTTTGCTACTATGTCCACAAACTGTTCATATGCCTCATCCACAACAGACTGATATATCTCCTTTTGTTCAGCCGTCATAGGTTTACCCATGGAACCCATGTCCTTATTCTTTGCCGAAACTATATTAGCCTCTTTGACGCCTAACTTCTCATAAAGTCCCGAAAGATCATAGCTTGAAATGATAACTCCTATGGAGCCTGTTGTCGTATTCCTGTTGGCATATTGCTCATCTGCTGATGAGGCAAGATAAACACCACCGGAGCAGCAGGTAGCTTCCATATAAGCCCATATCGGGCGTCCTGTCTTTTCTTTGTATTCCATCAATTTCAAATATAACTCATCAGCTTCATATACCGATCCACCCGGAGTATCAAGACGCAGTATTATTCCCTTGTTATTATCTGCTTTGATTAATTTATCTACATACTTCATAAGCAGATCATGATTATATCCACCGGCGTTAACAGCCTGCAACCCACCGGAATTACCTGATGCCTGAATAGTACCCTCAATCGGTACTACCGCAATATAATCACCTGTAGTCGGCATATCGGCGAGTGCAAGATTATCACTGCCATATAACTGATCCATAATGTTGTCCAAACTCTTTGTTGCATTATCTTCTTTGGATTTGAGTTTGGAAGACAATGCATTGGTAAGTACACTGATCACTCCCACCACTACAAATATCACGGCGGCTACGACCAGTCCAATCGTCTGCTTTTGTTTCATAACAATCTCCTTTTTAATAGTAATATTTAGGTAATAAAGTTATAAGAATAATTATACACAAAAATACTAAAAATAAAAGATTATATATAAAATTTACATGTTATAAGATCAACAAAAGTTTTCACCATTTGTTCACTTTTTTTTCACATTTTCACATTATAGTAATAGGCGTAAGAACTTTTCATACGGGTATGCTGATGTGTACCCGAATTCTCCCCCCTCATTGAAAAAGCGAAGGTTTATCCCCTTCGCTTTTTTATTATCCAAATTTTTCAGCCGCTGCTGCCTTTGCAGCATCAAGTTCGGCCTGCTTCTTAGCCTCGTCTTCTGCCGCCTCCCGGTTAAGTCTTTCAATTATCTCTTGAGCCCTGCGCATCTCTTCGGCTGCTTTATCATCTGCTGAAGCTTTTTCCTGAGCCTGCTTAGCGGCATTTTCCCTTGAGCAATAAATGAATCCACATCAACCTTATTGGCATTCATAATAGCTGCAAGTCTGGCTTCTTCCTCAGCCTTTTTCCTTGCCTGTTCTATATCATTCATGTGTTTGTTTTCTCTATCCTGATTAATCCTTGAAAGAATCGCTTCTGCATCACTTTCTCCATGGTTACCATTAATACTTTGTGATGACTTTGATGACGGTCTGGGACTACCCGGAGTTACTATCTCCGCCTTGTTCCAATTGACGGTTTCAAGTGCTTCACTCGGATTCTCCGAATAACTCTCATTTCCCTCTGTACGGAACTTCTGTCGTTTCCCGCTATTGTCAATATGGAACACCGGCAAAAGTACTGTTCGATACCACTTTACAATGTGGTTTTTGAAATTCATGAAAAACATATTCTCGCGCCAAAAACTCATATTCTTTACCCCACTTTAGAATATAAATATTAAAACCCCTACCCATATGCGATTAGTCTTCACGTCGATTATAGTTGTTATTATAATACCACAGTTTCAGCATAAACACAAAGAAATATTGCGGTTTTTACGCATTATAATACGCCGGCATTTATATAATGTTCACGTTATTGTCTTTTCAATCCTTATTGATCCCTGACACTGCCTCTTCAAGTATTACATCTATCTCATCACCATATTTTTCATACACTGAAAGCTCATTTTCTAAGGCTTCTTTTCTTGCTCCGTTACGCCTTATTTTGTCCTCATTTTTCTCTGCTTCATAAACCTTTAACATAAAGGAAACATGTGCGTATTCTCCTATTCTGTAAATGTCTTCGCACCCAACCGGTGGTTCAGAATAACTCCTTTTTTTCAACAGGTAATCATCTGTAATTTCACCATACGCCTTATGTTTTATCTCACGTTCAAAAGCATTTCTGTATTGCTTAGCAGGATCTTCCTTCTTCTCCCTGTTCTTAATAGAATATATCATCCAACAAAAGCAAAGAACAAAACACACACTTGCGATAAAAAGAAAAATATTCAATATAACGTCCCACTTGTTACTCTTCATCTTTCAGAACCTCCTCCAGTTTCACGCCCTTTTGAGCCTCGGAAAGATTCAAAAAGGAATCAATTTCATCATCACCTATGTGAAAATATACATTTGTCGCAGTTCTTAATTCCTTTTCCATATCATTAAGATATGCCATATATTTCTCGTTCCTCTCCTGCTCCGTCATATTTTCATACATCTCATAGAATCCCTCCAGATGCGAGCAAAAGGTGTGGATTTCTCCATCCATATCAAAGTGATAGTCCTCATCCCCGGTACGAAGAGTAATCCTCTCCATTGACTGAATACAATCAAGATATTCCTTAGCAAGATACTGAACACATCGAAACCTCTTATACTCTTCCATTCTACTGTCACTTGTATAGTGCTCACATATAAAGATCGCGAATTCTATATACTCACCTTCTTCAAGATATTTGTCCATCTTCTTAGTATATTCCGCTGCATTTCGAACCGCATCTGTTTTTCCTTCGGAATAATCATCCAAATCCAATTCAGCATAGCTTAATGAAGTAATAATAATCATGACCATCATTCCGATCAGAAGTGTTGCAAGTATTGCTGCTTTTTTACCAAGTCCCGATATATGTCCGGCGGTTTTCAGAACATCTTTTTGTGTCCGCTTATACCTTTTATCAAAGCTTTTCATATTCTGTTGATGCTTCATCGCAAATGAATTATTCGCTCCGCAAAACGGACATTTCAGATCATCGATACCAATCTCTTTATGACACTTCTTACAGATCATTTCTCATTCTCCTCTTGTTGTTCGCTAACTACCCCTTGGTTCTGTAAAAATTCTTTCTTTTCCTGCCTGTCTTTGAATTTCTTCGCGATACCCGACAGAAAAAAAGCACCTGCTGTAAGCAGAACAATTGTTATGATCAATGAAACAATAACGCCTGTAAAGCCAAAGATTTTTTTGTCAAGCTTCTTTTCCGTATTCTTTGGTACATCTTTAAGTTCCTTATGTATTCCTTCCAGTTTCCCCATATATTCCTCTTCCTCTGCCGGAAGATACGCGGTCTTACAATAAGGACAACGTATCAGGGATCGCTCAAACTCTGCTCCACAGCTTTCACAGATGACCATCTTTTTCATGGCTATTTACTCCTTTACGGATTTTTTAACACTTTTATCAATACTGTCGAAAATGGATTTGTATTCCGGCATTTCATTTCTTATTTCATGAAGCCTGCTTTCAAAATCATTTGCAGTATCATTGTTTTGGGTTCTTTTGTGTATTTCTTTCAAAAAGAGAAGATCTGCATATTCACCAATTACATAATAATCTTGAACCTCTTTAGGAATTTCGGCTCCTATGCGGATTGAACGGGAACGATAAGCCGTTATTCCATAACATTCCTGTTCTATGTTATTTTTCAGTGCATTCTGTTCAATAGTATCTCTTGTCAAATAATCATAATAAATGGCTTTATAACTATCCATCAACAAAAATAAGAAAAACATACAAAGAATTATATTAACGATAATTGAAATAGAAAAGATTGTTCGTTTATTCATTCGGCATCAATACCTCCTCCAGATAAACCTCCTGTTCGTTCTCTGAACTCTGAAGAAAAGATGTGATTTCATCTCCATCCATTCCGAGATAAATCTCCAGGATTTTATCTGCTTTTTTCTTCATATCATAAATATATTCCTTATAGGAATCTTCTTCGATTTCTGAGCTATAATAATCATACTCCTGATAAAAGAAACATATTGCCCACCGACAATCAGACACACTTTCCTCCGGGTTATACCTTTCGGCATTATCACCGAACACAACTGCCTTCTCAACACAGTTAACGAGTTCAACATACTTTTCCGCAAATCGCCCTAATAATTTCAAATCTTCAAAGGGACCTTTATGTACATAAATGTTATTATATTCTATATATGCAGCAAAGCCGGTGTAATCTCCTGCATCCAGATATTTTTGTATTTCTGCCAAAGACCCCTCATAGTTTTTCTCAGCTTTTTTTCTCATGAATTCTTCGCGAAAAGTATATGCATTATCATTAATATATATCATCACTCCAATACCTGTCAAAAGAAGAACCATAACAAGCACACTTATAATCATCGGAACATTTTCCGAAGCGACTTTATCCAATATCTTCTGTGTCTTCTCATTTTTCCCTTTGTACTTTTTTATATCGGAACGATAACCGGAAGTTTCCACAAGCTGCCTGCCACAATAGGGGCATACTTCATCAGTAAGTCTGCATTCTCCGCCACAACTTATACACTTCATAACAATTCTCCCTCATTTTATTTATTCAACCTGATTTTATATTATGTTTTGTCATTTTTCAATGGATTTAATATTGTGTCGTTATCATTTTTCAAATGTTTGCCCGTATTTTCGGAGAAAGGAGTGTTATGGATAATACAGTGTCAGATCAGGAGATGTAGCAGTCAAGAAAAGCAGACCAATCTGTACCAATCAAAAAGTACGAAAGGGATATCCGAAGATATCCCTTAACTGTTTATCAATATATTTCCGTGGTTACCCTTTCAGGCTCAGACGTACCAGCGCACGCTTAAGCGCAAGCTCGGCACGATTCATGTCAATTCCGGAGCCTTCCTCGATTCGTCGTCTTGCGCGAACCTCAGCCTCCTTTGCACGATTAGCATCAATCTCATCCGGCCACTCGCAGCTCTCAGCTAGTATTGTAACCTCATCCTGCAGAACCTGTATGAATCCGGACATCAATGTAGCTTCCTTAACCGTATCTTCTTCATGAATACGAAGAATACCGGGTGCAACTATCGCTGTAAGAGGAATGTGCTTTGGATAGACACCCATGTCACCCTCAGTTGTTGTAAATTCCACAAAGGTTACATCACCTTCGTAGAATATACGCTCAGGAGCGACAATCTTTAATTTCATAGTATCTGCCATAGAATCTCTCCTCTGCTTAGTTCACCTTGGCCAAAACATCATCGATGCTTCCTGCGTTTAGGAAATAACCCTCAGGAATGTCATCATGCTTACCTTCAATGATCTCCTTAAATCCTCTAATCGTCTCTGCGATAGGAACATACTTACCTGATGTACCGGTAAACTGTTCTGCAACGAAGAACGGTTGAGACAGGAATCTCTGAATCTTTCTTGCACGTGATACCACAAGCTTATCATCCTCAGAAAGCTCGTCCATACCAAGGATTGCAATAATATCCTGAAGCTCTTTATACTTCTGAAGAATCTCCTGAACTCCACGAGCCACCTGATAATGCTCCTCACCAACCACCTTAGGATCGAGGATACGTGATGTTGACTCAAGAGGATCAACAGCAGGATATATACCAAGCTCAACAATTTGTCTTGAAAGAACTGTGGTAGCATCCAAATGAGCAAATGTTGTAGCCGGAGCAGGGTCTGTCAAGTCGTCCGCAGGCACATATACAGCCTGAACTGATGTGATAGAACCATTCTTTGTAGATGTAATTCTCTCCTGCAAAGCACCCATCTCCGTCTGAAGTGTAGGCTGGTAACCAACGGCTGAAGGCACACGACCAAGCAAAGCCGAAACCTCAGAACCTGCCTGTGTAAAACGGAAGATGTTATCAATGAAAAGCAACACATCCTTACCACCCTGATCACGGAAGTACTCCGCCATTGTAAGTCCTGTAAGACCAACTCTCATACGAGCTCCGGGCGGCTCATTCATCTGACCGAATACCATGGTGGTCTTGTTGATAACTCCTGACTCTGTCATTTCATTGTACAGGTCATTACCCTCTCTGGTACGCTCACCAACACCTGTGAATACCGAATATCCACCATGCTCAGTAGCGATGTTACGGATAAGTTCCTGAATAAGCACTGTCTTACCAACTCCGGCACCACCGAAAAGTCCGATCTTACCACCCTTTTGATAAGGACAAAGCAAGTCTACGACTTTGATACCGGTCTCTAAAATCTCTGTATCTGTTGCCTGCTCAGAAAATGCAGGAGCTTTTCTGTGAATAGGAAAATGCTCTTTACAATCCGGAGCCGGCTTGTTATCAATGGGCTGCCCTAATACATTGAATATACGTCCAAGTGTATTTTCACCAACAGGTACCGTACTTGGTCCACCTGTGGCAACAGCCTCCATACCACGAACCAATCCATCTGTTGGTCCCATGGCAATACATTTAACTGTATCATCACCTAAATGCTGGGAAACCTCTACGGTCAACTGCCCGCCATCCTTGGTGTCAATGGTAATTGCATCATTTATCTCAGGAAGATTTCCTTCAGAAAACTTGATGTCCAACACCGCACCAATGATCTGAGTGATTTTACCGACATTCTTTTCTGCCATACGTTTTTCTCCTTAATTTGATATCTTTCCTTTTAAGAGCAATTTCTTAATTATTTATTTTAATTACTAGCGCGAGTTATTATATATCTTTTTAAAAGGGCATTCCCTCTGTGTACCTTCGAACTAGCCTCACTTCGTTCGGCAAGGTCTCAGGCATGCAACTGCCGGTACTTAGCGAGTTTAACGAGCTTAGTACCGCTGCGCTTGCAACTAAGCGAAAGCGACCCGACTTAAAAAGATATATATAACGGGAGCGTGCAATATCAAAAAACAATTAAGAAATCGCCTCCGCACCCGCAATAATCTCTGTAAGTTCCTGTGTTATAGAACCCTGACGGGCACGATTATATTTTAAGGTCAAATCTGCAATCATTTCATCCGCATTCTTTGTAGCAGAATCCATAGCCTGCATACGTGCACCATTTTCACTGGCTACCGCCTCAATAAATGCACCGTAAATTATATTATTAATATACTTTGGAATAATCATATCAAGAGCTTCCTCTTCCTCCGGCTCGTAATTCATAAGAGTCAGACGGTCAATCTCCGCATCCTGCATGATTTCATCCACATCAATCGGCAAAAGCTTAACAAGTCTGGTCTCATGTACCACCGTGTTCTTGAAGTAGGTATATGCAAGATAAATCTCACCCACATTTCCCTGCTCATATGACGATAGTACGTTCTTGCCAATTGCAATCGCATCGGCATATAACGGCTCATTCATAACCTCAGAATAATCATAGGCTATGTTAAAGCCCTTTCTTGCAAGTCCCTCAAGACCTTTCTTACCGACTGCATATATATCAGTTGTTTCCGGCGTAAATGCTGCCGCAATCTCTTTAACGATATTGTTATTGTAACCTCCTGCAAGTCCCCTGTTAGAGGTAAGAGCAATCACTGCTTTTCTCTCTGATTCACTCTCCTTTAAGTAACGGTGATTCACCGTACCCGTCCTTGCCAATATGGAGCACATTGTATCGTATAATAATGTGAAATACGGCTTATTACTCTCTGCCCTGGCTTTGGCTTTCTGAAGTTTTACCGTAGACACCAGTTTCATAGCTTTTGTAATCTGTCCGGTGCTGGCAACACTTTCTTTACGCCGTTTTATATCTCTCATGGATGCCAAGACATATCACCTCTTTCTATATTATGATAAGCAAACTCCTTAAATTGTATCTGCACACAGCTACATTAGCGTTGCTCCTTATAAGAGGTAATAGCCTCATTAAGCATTGTCTCGATGTCCTCCGTGAGCTTCTTCTCCTCACGTATCTTGTTGAACAATTCAGGATACTGCGCATCCACATAATCGAAAAGACCTGCTTCGAAGTCAAGTATTTCATCTACCGGTACATCAAGAAGATATCTCTTTGTAGCTGCGTAAATGATAACGACCTGCTTCTCACCCGCCATCGGCTTATATTGTGGCTGCTTGAGTATCTCTTTGATTCTTTCACCCTGAGCAAGACGTTCCTTGGTATCTGCATCAAGTTCTGAACCAAACTGTGAGAAAGCGGCAAGTTCTCTGTACTGTGCCAGCTCTGTACGAATAGGTGAAGCAATCTTCTTCATAGCACCGATCTGAGCAGCACCACCAACACGGGATACAGAAAGACCTGCATTGATAGCCGGACGGAAACCTGAGTTAAACATCTCTGTTTCCAAATAAATCTGACCGTCGGTAATAGATATTACGTTGGTCGGAATGTAGGCAGATACATCACCCGCCTGTGTCTCGATGATAGGAAGGGCTGTAAGTGAACCGCCGCCCAATTCATCATTTAACTTAGCCGCACGCTCAAGTAATCTTGAATGTAAGTAGAATACATCACCCGGATAAGCCTCACGTCCGGGCGGTCTTCTAAGAAGCAATGAAAGTGTACGGTAAGCAGTAGCATGCTTAGATAGGTCATCATAGATAACCAATACATCCTTTCCTTCCTCCATCCATTCCTCACCTATGGCACATCCTGCATATGGTGCGATATACTGTAACGGCGCAAGTTCTGATGCTGTGGATGCAACTACTGTTGTATAATCCATAGCACCGTATTCTGTAAGGGATTTAACAATATTGGCAACTGTTGATGCTTTCTGTCCGATGGCAACATATATACAGTTAACGCCCTGTCCCTTCTGATTAATTATTGTATCAATAGCAATCGCCGTCTTACCTGTCTGACGGTCACCAATGATAAGCTCTCTCTGACCTCTTCCGATAGGAACCATGGCATCAATAGCCTTGATACCGGTCTGAAGTGGTGTATCTACCGATTTACGCGAGATAACACCTGAAGCCACTCTTTCGATCGGTCTCGCCTTATCCGTCTTGATAGGTCCCTTGCCGTCTATAGGCTGGCCAAGTGCGTTAACTACACGTCCAAGCATGGCATCACCAACCGGAACCTCTACCACACGCCCTGTGGTCTTAACGGTATCTCCTTCGCTGATATTCTTATTAGCAGAAAGTAATACGGCACCCACATTATCTTCCTCAAGGTTCATGACCATTCCGAACACTTCCCCGGGGAATTCAAGGAGCTCACCCTGCATAGCTTTCTCAAGTCCATGTACACGGGCAATACCATCTGCCACCTGTATAACTGTACCAACTTCGGAGGTTTCTAATTCCTTAGAATAATTCTTAATCTGTTCCTTGATTACGGAACTGATCTCTTCTGGTTTTAAATTCATAGGAAATTGTCTCCTTCTTATTTTTGTTCTACAATTATTAAACAATTTAACTATGGTTAAATTCATCAAATATCTGACTACATTTAATATTCTGTATTCAGATTACAGCAATGACTTTGACAGATTATTAATCTGTGTCTTAAGACTGCTGTCCACAACGGTATCTGAAATTCTTATCACAAGACCGCCTATAAGGCTCTTGTCCACATTATAATTTCCTTCTATCTCTTTATAGTCCGTTGTGTCTAACAACTTTTGCTCTATCTTAGCCTTCTGTTCCTTTGAAAGCTCCACTGCTGAAGAAATATGAGCTATTCCGATTCCCTTTTCTTCTTTGATGGCACCGATCACATAGTCAAGTACAGAAATGATCTCTTTCTGATGACCCTTGTTGATCAGCATTGTAAGAAGACCTGTAAGTTCATCTGATATCTTACCTTTATAGATACTCTCTACAACCGAGATTTTATTCTCCTTCTCGATATTAGGATGGAGCAAAAGCTTCATTAAATCTTCGTTTTCAAGAAACGTCTGACGCACGAAAGTTACCTCTTCTAAGGTGGAATCTAAGGTATTCTTTTCCATAGCCACCTCAAACAGAGCACTTCCATAGGTTGTATTTACTTGCCTAGCCATGTACTACCACCCATTTCTTTCAAAGTATCCTCGATCAAAGCATCCTGCTTACTCTCGTCTATCTGCTGCTCAATAATCTTCGCTGCCATAGCCGTTGCCACACGTACAATTTCCTTACGCATATCATCCGAAACTTTCTCTTTTTCGAGCCTAATTTCCTGATTGGCGCGTTCAATGATTCTTGCGGCTTCAGCATTCGCCTCCTCCACTATCTGCGCTTCCTTCTTACGTCCGCGTTCTCTGGCATCTGAAAGAATTTCTTCCTTCTCTTTATCGATAGCCTTTAGCTTTTCATCATATTCTGCCTTTAACGCAGCAGCATCTGCCTTATCCTTTGTGGCAGATTCAATATCATTTCTGATTCTTTCCGTACGACCTTCAAGAACCTTCTTAACCGGTTCAAACAATATCTTAGAAAGCAGGAAGAAGAGGATAAATATCGCAATGCCCTGAATAATGACATCGTTGATCAGCTGCGGATCCAACTGCAAAATGTGACCTTCCGTCAACAGCATTGACCCTGAGCATCCAAGTCCTGATAATATATTCATCAAGAAATAATCCTCCTATATTATTAATCTTTAACCTTAACTGTTACCACTAACACAGGTATTTATAATAATCTGATAATCGATATATTAAAACCCTGTTAACTCCTGTGGAAAGATTACAGCTTCAAGAATCTTGACAACATAGGATTACCATACATCAAAAGTAAGGCAACAACCAAACCGTAAAGACCTGTTGTCTCTGCAACCGCCTGTCCAAGTAACATAGTTGAAACAATATCTCCTCTGGCACCCGGGTTACGACCTACTGCTGCAGCACCCTGTCCTGCTGCGATACCCTGACCAATACCGGGTCCGATACCTGCGATCATCGCAAGTCCTGCACCGATTGTGGAACATGCTAAAATTAAACCTTCGTTAGTTATCTGATTCATAAAAATCATACCTCCATAAAATTATTGTTAAAATTTTCATTTACTTCACTAATATGCCATCAATGAAGTACCTTGCAAAGCGCACAATGTAGCCGCTTTGCTCACTCCCCAACGCCGCCTGTCGGCTTTGTTGAGCAACGTTCGCAAAATGTCTGTTTCTGTACGCAAGCGTACACCACAGCCGCTTTGCTCACTCCCCAATCTTGTCTGAGACGAACACCATCGTCAGCATTGAGAACACATACGCCTGAATCGCTCCGGAAAAAAGATCGAAGTAGGCGTGAAGAGCTGCCGGAATACCTATCTTAACAAAGATGGGTAATAATCCGTAAAACAATGCCATCATGACCGTTCCTGACATTACATTACCAAACAAACGCAATGACATGGAAATCGGAGTGGCAAACTCTCCGATTAAGTTAATCGGAAACAGGAATGGTAATGGTTGAAACAATCCTGTTATTGCACCGAATTTGTTACATTTGAAATTGTTGTACTGAATCATACAAAATGTAATCAGCGCCAGTGAAAATGTTGTGCCGTAGTCAGCAGTCGGCGGTCTTAGTCCGAACAGTCCGGAAATATTGGATAAAAATACAAATAAGAACAACGTTCCGATATAGTTAATATACTTTCCGGCATGGCTTCCCATGGTCGAACCTACGAATCCCTGTAACGTCTCCACAGCGAATTCAACCACATTTTGAAGACCTGTAGGAACTTCATCTGCGTGCATTATCTTCTTCCTTGCAACCAGTGCAAAGATGATGATGGTCAGCATTATGAGCAGCATGCACACATGGGATGTAGTTAAATATACTGTAGTTCCCATGAACTGGTAGCCCAGTAAATGATGGATGGAGAAATCAACTTCTCCGTCCGATGCCAACATCATCGGCATCATTCCGTATCCCATTCCTTCACCTTCCTTTCTGTAATATTGTTTCGAGCAAAGTTTTACCCGCCCTATACTTTATATAATAATAATTCCATTAACAGGAAAGCAAACATCTGACTTGCAGGTGCTTGATTTCCTGTTAATCAGTTATAAAGTATCATAATAATCAATTATATATTAATGTCTTACTTATCCTCGTCTTCTTCATCATCAAGCACTATGGATAAAGTTTCCTCATCCGTCACAAAATGTTCGGGATATAACCGTCGCAAGAAAAACGGTGCCAAAAGTGCCCCAATCTTAAGTCCGAAAAGACCAAGTACCAAGGTTATAAAATTAATTCCATTTATCAACACTCCCGGAAGCATAACCATAACCATACCAAGCAACCTTAAAAAAGTCTGTTTACGAACATACTTTGTAGCACCTTCTTCCGGATAATCCATTGCCCGGTTAAGTGTCCATGCCATATGGGAGAAGATGGCAACCGCAGAGGCAACGCCAATCAAAAGACCTAACGTATATGGCACTATATCCCCGGAAAAGAATACTCCGATAATCTCTATTACAAAAGCATACACTGACAATCCCAATAAGAATCCAATAAATGTTTCCTTTACCAGTTCCATATCCTACAACTCCATATAATCAAGATGACTGTCGTTTCCGTATAGTTTTACTTGTTTCACTTCAACTCATCAAATCATAATATTATATACACTAATAAAATGTTCACACATACTCCATTATTTTACCAATTTTTCCGATAAATGTCCACGAAAATACCATATTTTTTTATCATTTTTCATAAAAACCTGATGTTAAACTCCATTCAGGTTCAATATACTATTTTCAATATTTTATTTTACGCAAAACCATTCAACTATAACTTATAAACACTTGCAATAACGGTTAAAAAACGATACAATTAGATTATTAATATTTATTATATTTCAACAAATATAATCTAAGGAGGGGTTCTATGACATTTGAAAACCAAGCCATGAGTGTCACATCACACTATAATAACAGCGTGCATATCAAAGTAATTCCCGGACATTTTGCAACTAACCATTCTCATATCACTCACTATATTGATATGACAACTCTTAAAGCCCGCCAGACAATGGCAAGAGCTGCTGCCAAATCCATCGCCGGTGAATATGTGGGCACAACCATTGTAGATACCATTGTTTGTATGGACGGAACGGAAGTCATAGGTGCTTATCTTGCCGAGGAGCTTACCAATTCAGGAATAATGTCCATGAATCAACATCAGGCTATGTATGTGGTTACACCGGAATTTAATTCTGTAGGACAGATGATATTCCGTGATAATCTCCAGCCGATGATTAAGGGCAAACATGTACTGTTCCTGTTAGCTTCAGCAACAACCGGTCGTACGATAGAGAGAAGTTTGGAATGTATATCTTATTACGGCGGTATTGTAGCCGGCATTTCCGCCATTTTCTCAGCTAATGATGTTATAGCAGGACAGCAGATTCACACATTATTTACATTAGATGATATTCCGGAATACAGAACTTACCCTCATAACCAATGTCCATTCTGCCAGAGCGGACAGAAGATAGAGGCCATCGTTAACAGTTACGGCTATTCCAAACTGTGACTATGAATATTATCTAATGAGATAATATGCTGCCCTATATTACGATTCATCTCGATAAGGCACATATATCAAAATGCTAAGATTATAACGAAAGAGGATGACAGTTAACTCACCGTCATCCTCTTTTTCTCATATCTGATGTCTTACAACTTTGTACTCGTCCCCATCTCTATAGTATGGACACCCTTTGAAGTCATTAGACATAAGTCTTCCATAATCATCTTCATCCATATTGATATCACATACATAATCCTCATACTCTTCATCATATATCATGTATGCACATGTATCACACGATGCTAAACCGGCCACGTAATCAATCCTTTCCTTTCTTCAAGGAATCATAGTATGATTTGTATCTATAGCATGTTCTCTGACTAAATGGTACCTTTGCAACAATCTCATGCATGTTAAGACCCTTCTCATACAATTCAACAAACGAATCATATGACTTCTGCCAGGTGGCATCATGCTTTCTTCTTCCGCCCCAGTCACGACTACGGAACATCTCCAGTTCTTTCTTCATCTCTTTGTTTTCTTTTTCAAGTTTCCTGATAAGTTCTTTTGCTTCTTCCAAAGTAATATTCTTCTTCATCCTTCAACCTCCCTGTTGTTATATAAATTAATAATATTATCTTAATATTATTATTAGCCATTGTCAATAAAATATTATACAATTTCCATTATTAATTATACGGTGATATATTATATTTCATAGCAGACATACTCTTGGTACGACCACACCAGCATACTCCCTAAAATCTTTAATATACAACCTGATTCCTTCCTTTTGACTTTCCAAGATACAATTTTTCATCAGCCTCTTTAATCGCACCATCCGGTTCTTTCCTTATATTGTATTCGGTCAGACCAAAAGTCATCGTTATCTTAATCTCCTGTCCATTGACATCGATAACCCGGTTCTGCATTATACGTCTTAGTTTCTCTAATATGATAAGTGCATCATCACCGTTGATTCCTTTAAATATCAGCAAGAATTCTTCACCGCCCCAACGGGAAATAAATGAATAGGTGCCGGCAATCTCTTTCATTGTATTTGCCACAGTCTTTAACACTTCATCTCCCGCATCATGACCATAGGTATCATTTACTTTCTTAAAGAAATCAATATCACCCATTGCAATACTTATTGAATCGTTAAACCCTTTAGCTTTAAGTTCCTGAAGATACTCCTCCGCTCTTCTTCTGTTGTATAGTCCGGTAAGCTGATCCGTATTAGCCTCTTTCTTAAGCTTATCATTATACTTCATGAGCTTATCTTCGGCCAAATTGGTATCGCGGCTGTAAATGTATGATATAAATACAATCGATACAAAAACAGCAGTTATATTCGTTATCTGCAACAGCTTGTCATTAAACGGCGATACATTGGCAACGGATTTAATGCCGCCAAAAATGCTTATTGTCACTATTCTCATCACAAGAACAAAAGCGGATAAAAAAAACTTATATCTTAACTTCCCATGTGTTGAAAAAAAACACAACATAAGCACAATTATGAAATAGTTCTGCATTCCGGCACTCCAGCCCAGACACGGGATCATAGATAATGTCCACGTAAACAAATAGGTGATAAATAAAATGAGCGCCATGGAACTTCTCATCTCATATGTCAACAAAAACAGAATCACATTCGCCGCAAGAAGACCAAATATTTTATAAGGAAACATTCTAACAGCATCTCCGCCGGCAAGAATAATATCAACCAAAAAAGCAACGAACACAATTATATAAAGGATACGTAATACAATCATATTCCTTCCTATGTCATTTTCATCAGTTACATCTTTGGTAATTAAATCTATAATTTTCATATAGCTTCTCCCCACCATACATTTGAAATAATTTATCAATAAGGTCAGATATTATTATTCTCATCGAATCGACCATACTCCGGTGATTTAAGACGCTCCTCAAACTGTTCCCTTGTTAGTGGTCTGTCAAACAAAAATCCCTGTACAATATTACATTCTGTACCTTTAAGAAATTCCACCTGCTTTTCAGTCTCAACTCCCTCGCATATTACGATTCTATCCAGATCTTTGATCATTCTAATAACATTTTCTACCAGAGTTGCTCCATTTAACTTATCATCATCCATATTACCAAAAAAAGACTTGTCAATCTTAACAACATTAACATTAATGTCTTTGAGCAATGATAAAGATGAGTATCCGGTTCCAAAATCATCAATTGATGTATATATTCCTGCCTGATCCATATCACTGACAAACTTTTTCATAGAATTATAATCAGAATATCCGGAAGATTCCGTCAACTCAATCTCTACATAATTTGTGCTGATGTTATATCGATTTACTATATCAAGAACCTGCTCTGAAAGAGCGAGATTTTTCAGATGCATTTTGGAAAAATTAGAAGAAATCCTAACCGGTACTATCCCCTCTTCAAGCCACTTTCTGATATCTTTACAGACCTGCTCAAACACAAAGAAATCCAGTTCAATAATTTTGCCTTCTTTTTCAAGAACGGGTATGAATTGTCCCGGAGAAATGGTCTTACCATCTTTAATCCACCTAACCAATGCCTCGGCTCCACACAGTCTGTTGTTCACTATATCTACCTTAGGTTGGTAATATACTTGAAATTCTCCGTTCTTGATAGCCTGCTTATAACTATTAATAATCTCTTTCTCTTCCAGCATCGTTATGCTCATCGAATCAGAATACCAGACATAATCTTCCGTATCGGCATTTCTGGTAGTATTGACCGCCAAAGTGCAATAATTCATAACGCTGCTAAGGTTATCACTTTCCTTAATGGGATAAATACCACATCTGGAGAATATGCGTATTACATTCTTTCCATCCTGCTCATACAAAGTAAGTTCAAGCAGTGAGAGCACTTTAAGAACTTCTTCTTCTCTACCCTTTTTTATCAACATAAGAAAATTGTCATTACCGGTTCTTGCAACGTATTCCCCACGAATCGTAAGTTGCTTGAGATAATGAGCATATTCCCTTAACAATTCATCGCCTCTGTTAAAACCGATTTTTTGGTTGATATATTTGAAATCCTTTATATTGGTAAGCATACCCGTATAATCCTGCAGTCGGTTTCTCTTTTTTAATCTTGAAGCAACATTTTTTATCTTACCATCATTGGCTATCTCGGTCAAATAATCCTTTTGCATCATATCACGAGTAATAAAAATAAGTGCCATAAGGCAAAGCAATGCAAATACAGTGATCAATGAAATGATAACTGTTCTTAGTTCATTGAGGCGTTCCGTTATATCGGCTGTCATAATATCGCAGCCGACTATTCCTACGACCTCGTGATCTGAATTGAATATTGGAGCATATGCACTGAAAAAACTTCCCCATCTGTCCTTTGTCAGACTTTGATCACAACACACCTGTCCTTGAAAAGCCTGTTCCATATCCGGAAGCCAGTTATATTCTTCACCACAATACGCCGGTTCTTCAGGATCTGCATCTACCACAAAGGTGAGCACATCATCTTCCAGCCTCATCGTATATATATATTGAAGCATATGATAATCAGTATACTTTGTTATAGACTCTAAAACTTCATAATACGCATCATCCTCATTGGAACGTATTGTTTCAAAAACATCTCCGTCAATCTCATTAGCAGCTATAACTGACAATCCCATAGCATTATTCTTGCTCTGGTCGATCATCATATCACCGACCTTCTGATATATTACTGTTCCAAGAAGAACAAAAGACAGAAGACTAACAATTACAATATAAAGAGAATGTCGTTGTTTCAAACGAAATACACCACCATCCATAACGACATCCTCCTTTCATTTTTCCAAAACAAAATGCTACATTCAAATCTTTATCTTATCTCAGCACCATGGGGAACTGCAGTTTCTGTTGTTACAAGCGAGAGTTTGCCTTCCGCATCCTCAGCACATAAAATCATACCCTGAGATTCTACTCCGGCAAGTTTTGCAGGTTTTAAGTTCGTTACAACCACGACCTTCTTACCCACCATATTCTCCGGTGAATACTGACTCTTGATACCGGATACTATCTGGCGAACCTCACTTCCAATCTTGACCTTAGAGCATAGCAGTTTCTTGGAATTCTTAACTTCCTCACAGGCTATGACCTCACCGACCTGAAGTTGAATCTTATCAAAATCATCTATAGTGATCTCCGGTTTCTTTTCTTCAAGATCAATACCGGGATTATCATCTACAGCCTCCGGTTCCGGTTCCGGCATCATTTCTTCAACCTTTTTCATAACCTCGTCAAGATCGAGTCTTGCAAAGAGAATCTCCGGTTTGTCTGTAACCTTTGTACCTGATTTGTACCCTCCGAAGCGGACAAGATCATTGACTTTACGCTTAGGTGAATTAAGCTGCGTAAGAATCTTCTCAGCTGTCTCAGGCATGTACGGCTCAAGAAGTGTAGCACCGATAACGATACTTTCCACAAGATTATAAAGCACCGTAGCAAGCCTGTCCTTCTTATCCTCTTCCTTGGCAAGGGCCCATGGCATAGTCTCATCAATATACTTATTGCATCTCTTAAACAGGTTAAATATCTCAGTAATGGCATCTGCCACACGCAGCTTATCCATCGCTTTAGACACACGAATTCTTGTATCTAGCGCATAATCCATCAACTCTTTATCTACATCCTCATTGACCTTCTTGTTATTGACCTCGCCCTCAAAATACTTGTTAGACATTGATACTGTACGATTAACAAGATTACCAAGAGTATTGGCAAGATCTGAATTAAGGCGCTCTACCATAAGCTCCCATGAAATGACACCATCATTTTCAAAAGGCATCTCATGAAGAACAAAATAACGAACTGCATCAACTCCAAAGAGCTCTACAAGATCATCGGCATAAATCACATTTCCTTTTGATTTGCTCATTTTGCCATCACTTTGTATGAGCCATGGATGTCCAAACACCTGCTTAGGAAGCGGCACATCCAGCGCCATCAGCATGATTGGCCAATATATTGTGTGGAAACGAAGAATATCCTTACCGATCAAATGAAGATCTGCAGGCCAGTACTTATCATAAAGTCTGTCACTTCTACCATCCACATCATATCCAAGCCCGGTTATATAGTTAGAAAGGGCATCAATCCACACATATATTACATGTTTCGGATCAAAGTCCACCGGAATTCCCCATTTAAATGAAGTACGGGAAACACACAAATCCTGCAGACCCGGTTTCAGGAAATTGTTCATCATCTCATTTTTTCTTGATTCCGGTTGAATAAATTGAGGATTCTGCTCAATGTATTTGATAAGACGATCCTGATACTTGCTCATCTTGAAAAAATATGCTTCTTCCTTAGCAGGCTGGACCTCTCTTCCGCAATCCGGACATTTACCATCTACCAACTGGGATTCAGTGAAAAATGATTCACACGGAGTACAATACATTCCCTCATACTCACCTTTGTAAATGTCTCCCTTCTCGTAGAGCTTTCTGAAAATCTTCTGTACCTGCTGCTCATGATCCGCATCTGTTGTTCTGATGAACTTATCATATGAGGTATTCATCAAATCCCAGATTCTTTTGATCTCACCCGCAGTCTCATCCACGAATTCCTTCGGTGTCACACCCTTTTCCTGTGCCTTCAGTTCAATCTTTTGTCCATGTTCATCTGTTCCTGTCTGGAAACGGACATCATAACCCACGAATCTCTTGTATCTTGCGATACTGTCCGCCAAAACTATCTCGTAGGTGTTACCAATATGCGGTTTGCCCGATGTATAAGCAATCGCTGTGGTAATGTAATACGGTTTCTTAGCCATCTTACTTCCTCCTTATTATCCGAATGAAAGATTTCGGAGATATTATTGTTACGAAATTTCCTACAGAAAATGTTCTGTCTGAATTTCTATTATACCCACATGATGATATAGGTACACGTATATATAATAATATGCAAAATAGGCGTCTGTGTCAAGGGGAACAGGGCTGATTCTGCATATATAAAAACACCTCCGATGCTGATAAATATTCAGCACAAAAAGAGGTGTTATTTATGAGTTTGTATTCTTACGCCGTTTTGTTATCTGCCTTAAGTCTTGCTATTTCTTCTTCAAGTTCTGCAAGCCTTTTATCTTTATCCGCAAGTTGCTTCTCACTTTCTGCAAGCTGCTTCTCACTTTCCTTGAGTTGTTTTTGATATTCAGCCGTCACTTCTGCAGTTACCTTTTCCGTTGTCTCCCTTATAATCCGTTCCGTATGAAGTTCGTATATCTCTCCACCCATCACAGACACCACCTTTCCTTCAATATTATTACCATCTGTTATATGTAATAATACATCATTGACACAGTAACGTATCTCATCTGCTTCTGTCATTGTCAGTTCTTTTTCTTTGCTTAATTGTAACATCTCATTGCTAAAGAATTCAAGGTCTTCGATGACTTTTTCTATATCTTTTTCTGTTATATTTTTTTCTTTCAATTCTTTCTCATATCTGGCAAAATAGAACGGTATAAGAACATATAACTTTTTCTCTATTATATCTTCCCTTGAAAGATCTGTCATAAATATATTCTCAGTAGAATAATTATGAGTACTTCCATCCGGAAATCTATACGTGATCATAGTAGTCTTCGGCGTGCGTGCTGAATTCTTGATGTATATTATTGTATAATTTGGCATCGGCATTATTATATGTCCCTGATCATACACCGCCACACTCCTGGCTGCAAGAAATGTATATTCCGCAATCCTTAGTGCCATCTCATTATCATCATAACTTTGCGCCTCAATCATATAGTAGTCATCATTGATACTGATAAGAAAATCATTCTCTCTCATCTCAACCTTGCTCTTATCATCCGGTTTTGCCTCATCAATAAATGCTCCCTCGGACGATATAATTCTGACCTCAGCGTTCAAAGGGTAATTCTTATGAAATGCAAGATTGATCACTGCTATAAAAAGTCTTGTATGCCGATTCTTCAATGTCTTAAATGTACTGTCATAATCGTGAGTATTTTTCATTCGCTTTCTCCTATTATAATTCAATAATCTAAAGGTTCTGTCGAATGAAATCCTACTCTTCAATACATGGTCAGGGAAAAAACAAATACAATAAATAATAATAGGAATTACTGTATCAGTTCGATATTGTAATACAATATCAAGTTAATAAAATAATAATATCAAGTTGCATTTTTGTCAATGGGTTTTTGTCCCTGCACAAACTATTTATTTTTATCTCCATACAGACTGTTTTTTCAGCCTCCAGCTTTATAGTTATACACAGGCCTTATTATCTTATCAATTTTCACTGTATCCCCTATCACACCTGCGATATCCTCCATTGCTCTGTAGGCAAAAGGTGACTCATCAAGAGTGCCCTTATTAATACATATCGAATGTATCCCCTCCATAGATTTCTTAAATTCCGATACCGTATGGTGTTCTGCCACCTCTGTCCTCTTATAAAGTCTTCCGGAACCGTGAGGTGCCGAATAATTCCAGTCAGGATTTCCAAGACCGGTACCAATTATCACCCCGTCTCTCATGTTGATGGGAATAATCACCTTCTGACCTTTTTTTGCACTGATTGCTCCCTTTCTGAGAATCGGTTTATTCAAGTTTGAATTTTCATCATCCACCATAGAAAAGTCCACATAATTGTGAATGCATGTAAATGAATCCTCTATCTTCCACTTCATTTCATTTACTATAGAATCTATTATTGCCTCCCGATTGAGTCTTGCAAATTCCTGAATTATTTCAATATCATGCAGATAGCCCTGCATCAGATCACCTGTGAGACATGTCATCTCATATGGAGCATATCCCTGCTTTTTCATCTGCATTTCTTTTTGCCCGGTTCTAAGATAATAGTCTGCCACCTCCATTCCAAGATGTCTGCTGCCGGAATGTACAACTATGTATACATTGTCCTCATCATCCTTATCTACCTCTATAAAATGATTTCCGCCACCTAATGTACCTACACTTCTGTTTGCCTTGCGGGCATTAATACCCTTATAACACGCAAGTTCCGACAAATCGATTCTGTCGGCATATTTGTGCTCCTTCTCACGAATTCTCGGTCCCACAGGAACATTTTCTCTTATAACAGTATCAAGCTTCTGAAACTGCAATCCCTTGGTTTTAACCTTTGCCATGGTCATTCCGCAGCCAATATCGACACCCACTAAGCTTGGTAAAATCGAATCTTCCACAGTCATAGTAAGTCCTATGGTCCCCACTTTTCCCGGATGAACGTCCGGCATAACTCTTATCACGCTGCCCTCTGAACTAGGATGATTACATATCATCTGAAGTTGTTTCCTAGCATAATCTTCTATAGCATAAAGCTCATTTTCTACAGTATAAACAATTGCATTTGTATACTTACCATATATTGTAATCATATATTAATTCCCTTCTTCCTAATACTTTTCCTTTTTCCACGAATCGTGCCTGTCCTTATCCTTCTGTCTTTTATCCCTTATGGATTCTTTCTTACCGGAATCCTTACGTGGATGATACTTTGGACAATTCTTGCACTTCTTCATATCCACTTTTACAAATCCTTTTTTTGCAATCTGCATCCTTACATACATAATAAATGCATGGTTTTAATCTATCTTTCATCTATATTCTCCTTATTTTTTGCAATACAAAAACACCTCCGGTGCTGATAAAAGTACAGCACCAAAAGAGGTGTCAGTTATCCCAATATACAATTAAATGCGAGAAAAACCATCAGCTTTCAGTCAAATCCACTAACTCACAAGCATACCAAGGACAACTACTGCCTCTATGTCACTTATTGAATTGTTAAAAATATTATTACTTCGCATAGTGTCCTCCTTTACTTCCTGGGTTAACGGGTTACATGAAATGCTGCCATCAAAAATCCTTATTCTTGATTGCTGATATCCAACAACATTTCATAAGATTCGTGCTATCTATAGTAATTGAGTATAAATAACAAATGTAAATATGTCAAGGGATATCTAAAAACTTTAAAACTCACTAATCTTATGCTGTTACCTTTTCCGTCGTCTCCCTTATAATCCGTTCCGTATGAAGTTCGTATATCTCTCCACCCATCACAGACACCACCTTTCCTTCAATATTATTACCATCTGTTATATGTAATAATCGTGAGTATTCTTCATTCGTTTTCTCCTTCAATAATTCTATAATCAAAATGTCGAATGAAATCCTACTCTTCAATACATGGTCAGGGGCAAGATCAAGTACAATAAATCAACATAGGAACTGCTATACCTGTTCGATATTATTAGTTCAATATCAAGCAAATAAAATAATAATATCAAGTTATATTTTGTCAATATGTTTTTGTCCAACACGATCTGCTAACACCTACAATTTCAAATAGTAACATACAAGTATGGTCAACACCATTTCATATAATTAAAAAACTTTATTTATATTTTTCACAGCTATATTTCCTTTATGTTGTAACCCGTTACGCTGACATATACATTATTCTTCTCTTATGAATAAACATAGGTTTTACTTAATGCAAAACCTATGTTTATATTATTTTTATTCAATTCTACATAACTAAATCTTAAAATTGTCTAATTTATCATTAAGTTGTAATTTGAGTTTTTTTGAAATAGGATACTTTTTTATTTTATCTTTTATGGTGCTTTTCGTTTCACCTTGTAAATATAACTCTTTTATTACTCCTTCCATTATTTTTTCGGAACCAAATTCAGCAATTGCATGTGTAATAAGCCCTACAACTCCTAAAAAAGCAATACCTCCAACTATTCCACCAGGACCTAACATCGCTAATGCCGCCGTAATAGCAGCAGCACCACTTAAACCTGTTGTTGCTAAAGCTATTGTAAATATCAATCCCGGTACGCCTAATGCTGCAATTTTTTTTACTACTTCATCCATATTAAATCCTCCATTCTTGTTGTAGTAATGTCAACTTCATACTACCCTTATTGTCACTGATCAAATTAAAATAGACTTTTCTCTTCTATTTACCACGCTCCTTTACACTATTAAATACAATCATATTCTACTATTATTGCAAACTCACTTCTTCTTAATCTTCATTCCGCCCTTGAATCCTGACTTCTTATCAAACTCCTTCTTATATTTCTTGACCAACTTCTTAGGAACTTTGATAACAGCCTTCTTTGAGATTCCTTTAATGGCATTTGCTTTTACATCAATAACGCTGTTTGCATTGATGGTTATTGTCTTTAGCTTGCTACAACCGTAAAATGCATTCTTGCCTAGAGAATCTATGGATTTTGGCAGAGTTACAGTTGTAAGTTTGGTACACTTTCTAAATGAAGAATTACCGATAATCTCAATGCCGCTTCCAAGCTTCAATGTCTTGATGTTCTTACATCCATAGAAAGCATAGTCTTCAATACTCTTTACATTGTTACCAATAACCACACTTGTAAGTTTAGTGTTTTTATAAAATGCTTTATTGCCTATTGATGTCACCTTATATTCCACACCATTTTCATCAGTTATGGTTGCAGGAATTTGAAGTTTGCTAACAGATTTGCTGGCAGGGCAGAACACTTCAACTTCGTTAGTCTCATCATCCATAACACCATATACGAAGTTTCCATCAATCAGGGTTCCGTCAGGATATACCGCATCCATACCGGCGTTATATGGAAGAATTACAAAACTAACCTTTACAGTATCAATATATATTCCCATACCTGTCACAACCGCATGAGCAGTTCCGTCATCTACGTTATTTTCATATGATACTGAATAATCGGTATCTTGAATTAACACTTTATCATTTATTTTCACTTCAACGACAGGCGTCTTTGGAGAACCGTCATAACTATAAATACTTTCTTTAATGGATACATCCGCTGTATCTAAAGAGATACCTTTTAGTTCAAATGTCTTATTGACAGTTCCGGCATACTGACCTGCCCCTTCAACTACAACTGTAGCGTTCCCCGGAAGTATGTTATCTTTTACTGTAACCGTATAATCCTTGTCCTTAACAAGCTCTTTACCTGAATACTTAACAGTGACAGCAGTAACCTTCTCTGTACCGTCACACATTATTTCTGAGTATGACAAATTTACTTCTGCTTTAGTGATATCGTACTTATATATATTAAAGGTCTTACTAACCGTTCCTTTATAACTGCCTTTTCCTTCAATTACAGCTACTGCATTTCCAACCTCTGTATTCTTATCAAAGGACAAAATATAATCCGTACCTTCTTTTAATTCATTCCCCGCATGCTTAACCGTAACCTTAGGTGTTTTTGCTTTTCCGTCATATAATATTTCCGTATATTCAAGAGAAACATCTTTTTCTTCAAGTGCGTTTTTATAAATGGTAAATGATTTTGAGACACTTTCTTTATAAAATCCTTCACCAGTAATAACAACTGAAGCCTCTCCTTCATTTACATTATCAACATATTGAATTTTATAATCTTTATTCTCCTCTAATGTATCTCCATCATAAGTAATTGTAACTGCAGGCTTTTTTTCTGTTCCATCATACAGGAATCGCTCAGCATCTAACTTAATATCCGTAGAATTAATGTCTGCATATATTTCAAAGCTGCTGTCCTTCTCTCCGCCCCAAACATTAATACCTTTAACTTTGATCTTACCTGTTCCGACTTTTATATTATCAGAATATTCAAGCTCATAATCAAAACCTTCCTTTAATGAGATTACATTTTCGCCCTGAGTATAACTAACAGTTACTTCTGTCTCCATCGGATTACCGGTATGTTGTATCTTTTCACTTTTTAATTCAACTTCACAATTTTCAATAGATAAATCCTGCGTTCCGTCAATATACAAATATCCATTCTCTTTACAACAGTCTATCTGGTCATTGTTTTTGCAATATATTATGGTTGTAGTGTTATCTGACTCAAATAACTTTTCCGGCAGATCAGTGAATCCTTTTGGCAGTACGATACGATCAGCCTCAAATGCATCCATCTCTATCGAAGTAACAGTATCAGGAATAATCACATCCCTCATTAGACTACAAGTCCCAAATGCTCCTTTTCCGATATGTTTAAGATTATCTGGAAATACACATTTATAATTAGCACATCCGGCAAATGCGCCCCCATCTATTGAAGTGACGCTGTTAGGTATCACCATATCTTTAAGACTACCGCAGTTAAAAAACACATTTCCCTCAATTTTACTAATCTTTTCAGACAATATAACCTTTTCAAGATTCTCACAATTTTCAAATGCTCTATAACCAACCTTATTTACTTTGGATAAATTTATCTCCTGTAGTTTTTTACAATTAGAAAATACTCCTTCTCCTATAGATTCAACTTCTCCCAATATTGTTACATTTTCAAGCTTCACACACCCACCAAAAGCAGCTGTGCCAATTTCTTTTACACTAGCCGGAATAACAATACTTTGTAATTTCGTACACCCTGAAAAAGCCCATCCTCCTATTACTTTTACATCATCAGGAATTTCTATTTCTTTCAATCCGGTACAATCACAAAACATATTTTCTTTGATATCTCCAACACCAGACGGATATACAACTTTTTCAACCTTTTCGCAGCCACCAAAAGCCCTAATCCCTATCGATTCAACACCTTGAGAAATATCAATTTTTGACACATTTGTGCAGGCACAAAATGCATCCTCTCCGATACTTTTAACTGAAGCAGGAATACTTATCTCTCCCAAAGAACTGCACCATTTAAATCCCGAGTCACCTATTGAGACAACTCCCTGCGGAATTACAATCGCTTTCAACTCACTACAAGCTGCAAAAGCATTTACCCCTATTGACGTCAAAGAACTTGGCAATGACGCAGAAGTTAATTGTTCGCATCTATAAAAAGCACCATCTCCCAGGCTGCTAATTCCTTCTCCCACTATAACTTCTTTGATATCATCTCGTACAATGTCCTTGTCTGAAAGTGACCAATACTCATCCGGCAATTCCCATGATATATCACCATCCATCATCTCGCCTTCACCCGTAAGAGTCATCACTCCGTTCTCAAAAGTCCATTGTATATTCTTTCCTCCCTCTTCAGCCCCGCAATAACCTGTCAATTTCTCTGCCTTAACAGATATCGAAGCAAATGTTATTGTCAAAACAAATGCCAGTAACGTAATAATTGATTTTAATCTTTTTGCCTTTTTTAATCCCTTCTCCATACTTCTACCTCCGTTATTACTAAATGCTTTTTCAAACTATCACCGCTTATGTTTTCATACGAGTATAACTAATGCTCCTATTTCTCCTCTACTTCTCCTCCTCACTTGCAATCTGCCTGACCCTTCTGTCACTTATCCCCAAAAAACTAGCCACCTCCCTTGCAGTCTCATTACCATAGTTTTCTTTGATATACTCCCTCATGTACTCCTTAGAATATAGTTTCTGTGGAAATGAAATAGTCTGTCCTTTAAGCAGGTCATAAATACGCTCAACATCCTGCTGATTCGACAACACCTGAGCTATTTCGCCATACACAGATATGTATTTTTTACTATCATCCTTCTTCTTCAATTTCTTAACACCCTCACCCTTCCATAGCATATATTTTACCATTCTCCTTTTGTCTCAAACAAAATGCAATTTTCACGCGCATTATTCCCATGTTTATTTCCTACTTACATTTCCTAGTTGTGTTTCCGGTTCGAACCATCAAATGCTTAGAAAATTAACTCTTACAAATTACATAGCACATAATGTTTTCCAATTGAATATACTTGTAAAAATCACGTTCTAAATTGTAAAATTTACCTTCTGAAAATTATATTTTATGCCTGTATTGACATTTTAATACAGATAAATTAGACTCAATGCATAGCATTAACAGGTGGTGACAACATTTGAGATATATACGAAAAAGCTCATACAACTTAATATCCTTGATGCGTTTTGTACTCTTTTTTGTGTACGCTTTCACATGCCTTTTTCTGATAGATAGTAATAACTTTGTCAGTCATGCCAACACACTGTCTAATCCTGCCACAAGTTTTCATATGCTGTCTGCTATATATAATGCAGCAACTTTACCCGATAATTCCGATACGGATGCAGTTCTTTCCGGCAACTGTGGAGCAGAGGGAGACGGTTCAAATGTTAAATGGACTTTTGATAACGGAACCCTTACCATATCCGGTTCAGGTAAAATGATTGACAAAAATGAAGTAGATAATCGTATGGTTTCAGAGGAGATACTTGCACCATCACTTGTCAAAAAAGTAATAATAGATGATGGTGTTACCAATATAGGTGACTATGCTTTCTTTTGGTATGATAAGATGACAGAACTTACAATGGCAGATTCAGTCACATCAATAGGATCATTTTCCTTAGCCTCCTGTGGTAGTCTATCCACCGTCAAATTGTCTGATAATCTGACCACAATTAAGAACAACGCATTTGTAAGCTGTTCTTCCATTATAGATATCACTCTACCCGACAGCTTATCCTATATAGGTGAAGCTGCCTTCAACCAATGTACCGGTATTAGAGAGCTTACCATTCCTGAAAACGTAAGTTTTATTGACTACTGGGCATTCTCCAATTGTACTGCGTTGAAAAAAATTGATATCAACTGCCCGGCACTGGGCAGTTGTGTCTTTATGGGGTGCACAAGTTTGACCACAGTTAATTTTAATCCCAAATTCGAAAGAGTCGACGGTCAGTGTTTTTCAGGATGTACGGACCTCAAGACCATAACTCTTCCTGACAGTCTTACATTTATCGGTTGCTATGCCTTTGAAGGATGTAGCAGGCTTGAGAGCATCAACATTCCGGACAGTGTTACTCAGATTGATGATGGTGCATTTCTAATGTGTTCCTCTCTCTCAAAAATACATCTGCCTGAGGGGCTTACTACCATATCTCCAAAGCTTCTTTCCGGATGTGTGGCACTTTCAGACATCACCATTCCGTCATCTGTAACGTCAATTGAAAACAATGCCTTTGATTCCTGCAAGATTGCTGATATTACCCTTCCCGAATCAGTTAGTTCCATTGGAGATGAAGCATTTTTTGGCTGTAATTTACTGCAGAAAGTCGAATTGCCTTCCACGCTGAAAACTATCGGCAATAAAGCGTTTGATAGTTGTTTCTCTCTTGCTCAAATCAATTTTCCCGACTCTCTAATATCAATCGGTGATAATTCTTTTGCATCCTGTGAAAAGCTCGACACGGTCATTTTACCAAACCATTTGACCACACTTGGCAGAAACGCTTTTATGGCAGAAAGAATAGTGCTTCCCGATACTCTTACCAACATACGCAACTACGCCTTTGGAGACACTGACAATACCGACAGCAGAATTAGTATTATATATTGCGCCACCAAATCTCAGATTGAATACTGCAAAGAATTTGATTATACATATATTGATGCAAGAGAAAAAATAGATATTAATAATTCCACCATTAAGACTACATCAACTTCATATATACACACCGGAAATGCTATAACACCGGAATGCGCCATCACCTACAGTCAAGGCAATCAGCTAATCCCTTTGAAAGAAAACTTTGACTACACCCTGGAATATATTGATAATATCAATGTCGGAACTGCAACAGTTAAAATCACAGGCATTGGACTTTTTGAAAATTCAACCGCAGTTAATTTTGAAATAACCAACCCTTCACCATCTAACCCCGCGACAGATTCCGGCAGCAACAATACTGACAATAATAATTCAAGTAGCGGCAACGCTGACGCCAACGGCAGTTCAGGCAACAACAATACCGACACAGGTAACAATCCAAGTAACAGCAATACCGACGGCAACAATAATTCGAGCAATAGCAATACCAACACTAACAATTCAGGCAATAATAGTACCGACGCCGGCAACAGCACTACTAACAGCGGAAATTCCCAACGCTCAGACAATGGCATTTCCAATACCACCAACCCAAATAATAATCAGGAATCCTACATACTTGTGAAAAGTGCCTATTATAAAATAACCGGCAAGAATACCATAACCTATATAAAGCCCAAAAGCACCAAAACCAAATCCGTAAAGATAAAATCCACTGTTAAGATAAAGGGAAAGAAATATAAGATTACTGCCGTTGCATCATCCGCCTGCAAAAATTGCAGATCATTGAAAACTGTATATCTTGGAAACAACATAAAAACTATCGGCGACAGTGCTTTTGAAAACTGCAGTAAATTATCGTCTGTGACTTTTGGGAAAAACATCAGAAAAATAGGTAAACGGGTTCTATACAATGACAAAAAAATCAAGAAGATAAAATTCACAGGTAAAAAAGTGAAGTCCATTGGCAAGAAAACCTTCTACAAGGTACCGAGAACAGCCAATATACTTGTTCCAAATTCCAAGGTTCCGGCATATGTCAAAATGATAAACAACGCAAGCAAATAACCATTAATCAAAAACATAAAAACAACTATAAGCACATCCATTTCCCGAAGGACATATACACAACTACGTAAGTTATTCAGAAGTCATAAGCAATTAGACATAAAGGAAGGATAATACACATGCAGGCACAAGTAATAGCATCAGACAATACATCATCCGGCAATGATGGAGCATTTATACAATTCATGTATAAGGGCAATCATCAACGCATTTCTCTCAAAGATATCCTATATATTGAGAGCAATGCCAGAAAATGCATAATACATTCTTCAACAGACAAAGACAAAACAGAATGTTTCTATGGAAAACTTTCGGAGATTGCAAAATCCCTATACCCTTACGGTTTTGTAAGATGTCATCAAAGCTATCTGATTTCCATTACACCTAATGCCCGATATAGCGATAATATGATCTATATTGAAGACACGTCCATTCCTGTGAGTGAAAAATACAGAAAAGATATAATCGGCATTTTTCGTCAACCACCTGACAATGCCCCTACTCTTCAAAAAACAGTCACCGGCGCTCTCGTCTGCATCAAAGGAGATTATTACGGCTCAATAGTAAGAATGTATCCCAATGAAAAATCCACCATAGGCAGAGATAATAAATCAAGTAATATAATCATAAACCTTCCCTACATAAGCCGTTCCCACTGTGATATAATATACAAACCGGACAATACCTATGAGCTGATTGACCATTCTCACAATGGAACTTATGTAATACAAGAAAACGGTCACGCCGAAAAATTAACTCCAGATAAAATTCACACTCTTCCCTCCGGCTCAGTCATATGCTTCGGAGACAGAGAGTTACAGTATAGGCTTATATAATCACAATATTTTACGTCGACTGCCGGCCGGCTCTGCGGAGTTATCTCCGTTCCACTCCGGTTCTACCATATACACAGGAGCATGCTTATGAATCTGATCAAATGTCCTAACAATCACATATATAATGCAGACCGTTTCCCCGATTGCCCGGAGTGCGCTTCTATAATTTTGGAAAATCAACACAACATCTCCACCGATGAAATTGAGAGACCTATAGAAGAAATCAACTCCGCTGTAAATGCCATGCTTGTGGGGTGGCTTGTATGCATTGATGGAGCTGAATACGGCAATAGCTTTCCAATACACGAAGGATATAACGCCATCGGACGTGGTGCCAACATGGATATTTATCTCAAAAGCGATCCGGAAGTAAGCAGATTTATTCATGCCGCCATAATCTATAACAGTAAAGATAATGCTTATTATCTCGAAACAAAAAATGGAGTCAATCCGGTCATCATCAATGGCAAGTCCTTATCCGCAGCAGAAACAGAACCTGTACTTCTAAATGACCGCGACCGAATTATAATCGGAGCAATGACATTTATTTTTATTGCTCTATGCAAAGAAGATTTTTCCTGGAAGGAGACCCTATAGAAATCATTATGGGAAAACAACCATTATCTCACACTCTTCCAATCGGATACAGGTTAAATGAAAGATACGTCATAGACAGTATTCTGGGTGAAGGCGGCTTTGGCATTACATATAAAGCCATTGATTCGAAGTACATAGCAAGCGCATACGCAAAATTCCAAGCCGGGTCAAATACACACACTTTAAATATTGATAGCGATAATGCGCCACATTTTGTTGCAATCAAAGAATACTATCCTTCGGGAATTGCAGCAAGAAGTACTCAGGGTGAAAACCCTTACTATGTAACTCATTTTGAAGGAAAACTGGCAGTTAGTTTCAACAAGGGAATTGAACGTTTCCGTCAGGAGGCATACCTGTTAAAAGAATTCAGCCATCTTGAAAGCATCGTATCCATACTTGATATTTTTGATGCCAACAACACCACATATATTGTCATGGAATATATAGAAGGTCTTACCATACAAAACCTTGTTCGCAAAGAAGGTGCCATTTCTTTTGATGATATAATGAATCTCATGAAGCCCCTGTTAAAAGATCTCTCTGTCATACACAAGAAAGGATTGATTCATAGGGATATTAGTCCTGATAATCTTTTGATAGGATTAGACAACAAGCTTCACCTTATTGATTTCGGTTCGGCTAATCATAGTAATCTCAATGCATCAAAGACCTATACCGTAATTCTCAAAGCAGGCTATGCGCCACCCGAACAATACATACCCAATGGCAAAATGGGACCATGGACAGATGTATATGGTATATGTGCCACCATTTACTATGCCCTCACTCAAACTCAGCCTATGGACTCTTTGGCGCGCATGCAGCAGACAAACCAAACGGATTCCACTGAGAAAAAACTTTCGGCAATTCAAAGTGAAGGCGGGCTTGAGGAATACCAGATGAAAGCAATCCTAACAGGACTTTCTCTATCTATTAAGGAGCGCTACCCTTCGGTAAGTATACTGCTTAATTCATTGACTACGCCATCATCGGATGACCGAATAACCGAGATACATACTGAATATACGAGAAAAAAATTCAAATCAGGTATATTTTCAAACAGACTTTTTCGTATTATTGTTGGAGTTTTTGCGCTATTAATTGTCCTTGGTTTAGGATTTTTCACCATTAAACCTTTGGTAAACAACTCTGGTACAACTTTAACTTCCAAAGCTATTAACAACGCATCTGAGTCAACTAAGCAGAATAACACTCTTCTTACAACCTCCGATTCTGATGCACCTGAACAATCCGATATAAGCAAAAATACTGATATAGCCGAGCAATCCGATATAAGCAAAAATACTGATATAGCCGAGCAATCCGATATAAACAAAAATACTGACTCAACCAAAGCCACATCAGATATTTTAACTATGGTTAATTTCACCGGTTGGTCAGTAGACAGAGCAATATCATATTTGAGTTCAATAAACTCAGGTATTCAGATTCATACCGTATCGGAGTACAGCAACGTATATGACAAAGACAAGATAATAAACCAAAGCATCAAAAGCAATACTCAGTTCACAAAAGGGAGTATCGCAAACATGGTATTAACTGTAAGCAAAGGAAAAGAGCCTGAGCAAAACGCCCAGGCATCTAAAAATAACCCTAATACAGATTCTAATAATAATAATACTACAAACAATGCTACCATAAACGATTCAAATTCAAACAACACTACTACAAGTACTAACAATTCAACCAATTCAACCAATTCAAGCAGTTCGAAAAACAGTGGCAAAAAGAAGGATGACGGCTATACCACAATTCATATAGGTGATTAAAGTATATAATTTCCATCCGGGCTAATCACGCTCATATGGTATATCTAACATATCCAGTAGTCTTACAAAAACATCCTGTCCATCCAGACAAGTGTCTGTAAGCCAGCCTTTTTCATTTCTCCACTCATAGAGACCTCTTTAATAGTAATTCTTTTTTTCATCCTCGATGATAAAAGGAATAATATTGTGACGGTTTGCTCCCCTCCATACGATTGGAATTATATGTCATTCTGACCTGTAATTCATGATTTATTCTCTACGACCATTTCATCTTCCGCATTCTTTATTGCTATCTCCATGTTCTCTGCCGCTATATCAGTGTTTTCCACTTCATTTTCTGCAGCTAATCCAACGTCCTCCATTGCCAACTCAAGGTTCTCCGCCGCGTCCTCCGCTGCCATCTTCTCTTCATATAGTTTCCATGCTTTACGCTCTTTAGCCTTATCAATCTCTTCAAGCAAAAGTCCCTTAATGGTCCATGTCTTCTTTTTCCAAAGACCGTAAACAAACCATATTCCACTTAAAATCGGAAATATAAGCAGGATAATCCGTACCAGCAATAACCTCATCTGCGTATCATCCTGTACTCTGGCAACATTTTCCCAGTATGGATACCCGACAGAAGATGTTCTCATAGTCCGGAATTTCCACGTCTTAATATTAGTTAGCAATTCCATAGTATTAAAACGTTTGGTATTCTCTATTATTTCAACATCATCAAAGGACAATGGATTTTTCTTCTTATTAAGTGAAGTATCTTCACTGTCATCCGACAGACCGTAAGCCTCTCTCAATGCGTAATATGCATAATTGGAAATGGGATTTGGCAATACTGCCTCATAGCATGTAATCGGAAGATTTTCATTTATTCTTTTTAATTCGCTGTAGTACATATATACACGGTTATTATCACCATAAGCCAATGCTGATATATCATCCTCAGGCACCTCCACGACACCTGAAATGAAATAAATGCTATCTCCTAACCACACCTGCATTCCCACAATATCATTTGAGCCAAACATGGCCCATGCAAAATTCTCGTCTACTACAATCCTGTCATGATTTAGGTCACTGTCAGCTATATAGCTCCCCGATAGGAGTTTCATGGGATGGAATTGAAAGAAATCCCCTCCAACTCCTACTGCTGTTGCGGAAAGAGTATTGGTATCTTTTCTAAGATTAATATTAGTTTCGCAGCTATATGCATCAATCCACACTCTTCCACCTGTCATGGAATCCGAATAGGAATCTTTGTTTAGTTTTTCCGCAATAGAACTTCTGACATTGGAAACCTCGTCAAGCTGCATACCATGCCCCGGTGAAATGAAAGCACTGACCTGAGCATAAGGCATCCGTTTTTCTCCCACAAGACTCTTAAGATTCACTTTCTTCTTATTAGGAGCTTTAGAATTTTTATCCTTCCCGGTAACATTAGTCACCTCATCATTTTCCCATCTTGAGGCTTCCTGTTGGGAATACAACGTTGATACTTTGTTATGCGCTACAGATGTTACAATAATATACATGATGATAAGAATTAAATCTATTATTAAAACCACTCTATGTCGTTTTATATATGTTGCTATTGTTGACATTCTTATTTCTCCTAATAACCATCAATTTACTGCACTAACCTTACCTGCATCCCATTTTCAAGTGGCTTGGACGAATTGGTTATAACATCATCATACTCATACACACCACCGGTAACACCTGATGAAGTATCATCCGAAGCCTGAACCTCGATGTCTGCACGTTTAACAGTATAGCGGTTTCCAAGCGGTGTACCTTTAACCTTAAGGACGAGCACAAATTTACCCTTGCTGTCTTCTTTTACAGCATTGTTCGGAACAACTGCATCATATCTGTTGTTTTTCTCACCGACTGCAAACGCAAGGGTCTGACCAACCTGTACATCTCCCTTAACCTCAAATGTAACTATCATATTCTGATTAGGATTCTCCGTATCTACCCTGATATTCTTAACTGTTGCCGATACGCTGTCATCCCATATATTCTCGATGGTTGCTTCATCACCGACTCTGATAAGTTTGCTCTGGGCCTTTGTTATATTAACTTTAACAATATAGCCGCTGTCTTTAAGTTGAATACGTGCCAAAGGAGCCTCAGGGGTTGCCGTATCACCCTCCTTGACTACTATCTCGGATATTATGCCATCCTCTGACGCCTTAACTTCCTTAAGATCATCACTCTTTTTTAACTGATTGACTTTCTCCTTCTGATCATCTATCTCTTTTACCGCCGCTTCGTTATCCATCGCTTCACTTTTAGCATTTAACGCATCCTCTTCTTTCCTCTTATCAAGAGCGCGGACCAGAGTTTCCAAAGTCTTCTTCTTTTCTTTCACTGCTGTCTTCGCATCGTCAAGTGTACCTGCTGCGGACAATTCTGTAACCTTTGTCTCCTGAGTCTCCTGAGTCTTGGTAAGGGTTTCAAGATTTGCTTTGGCAGTCTTAAGTTCATCGTTAACTGATTTGCTCGATTTAAGAGATTCCAGCAATTTCTTATCTTTATCAATTGATGCCTGCTTATCTTCTATATCACGGTCTAACTGCAATGTATCCTCACCATTTTCTTTGGCAATTGCAAGATCTTCCTTTAATCTCTTTAATGCTTTCTCATCTTCGGCAAGCTGGGAGCTAATGGTATCATAATCTCCAATCTCCGCAAATGCATCCGCTTTGCTCTGGAGTTCATTTACCTTAGTCTGAGCTGCCTCAATATCACTCTTAGTCTTATCAAGGTCCTTCTTTGCCGCCTTGAGGGCTTTGTCATTCTTCGCCGCCTTTTCCTGTGCATCTATGGCATCCTGAAGATCTTTCTTCGCATCTTTGATACCTATATTATCTTCTGTATAATCAGGTCCTAACTTGAGAAGTGATTTTGCGTATGAAAGTTCAAGGTTCTCCAGATTCTTCTCGGCTTCATCAAGCTCGGAATTCTCTCCGTCTTCAAAAGTAAATAACACATCTCCTGCCTTCACTTCATCCCCGACCGCCACTTTAACTTCCTTGATTTTACGGGTTCCGCTGACAGTTACCTCATTTTCAGAATTGGTCTCAACAACGCCCTGGCCTCTCACTTTGTTAGATACTGTTCCCGACGTTACCGGCTCAGTCGCCACTTCAGGCAAAGAATAATTCATGATAGTATTTGAAAAAAATGTCAGCAACAACAGCACTACTATGAAAATTGTTGCCACCTTTTTAATTATTTTTTTACGCTTTGAGTCTTCCATTTTTTCCTCCTTTTATATCATCCTTTTACACTGCCGGAATAGGATATACCATCTACAAGATATTCTTCACCATAAAGGAATATCAGAATCGTGGGAACCATATATATGGTAGCTACCGCAAATGCCAGTCCTACTTCACCTGTATTGATCTTTGATAAGAATACAGATAACGGATGCTTGTCTGCATCTGAAAGCATAATAAGGGGCTGTTCCACCATATTCCAATAATCAATAAAAACAAGAATTGCCACCGAAGCAATAGGCCCCTTACACAATGGAACACATATCTTTGAAAATATCTGCCATTCATTAGCACCATCAAGCTGCGCCGCCTCAATCAAAGAAGTCGGAATACGTCTCATAAACTTTGTCAGCAGGTACACACTAAACGGAGCAAAGATTCCCGGAAGTATTATAGACCATCTCGTGTCTAAAATATGCAACCAATCCGCTACAATATAGTTAGGCACCAATGTAACCTGAAAGGGCATCAACATAACTGCCACATACATAAAAAACAGTACCTCTCTCCGCTTGCTCCTAAACCTCATGAAACTATAAGAAGCACCAAGCGCAACCACTATCTGAAGTATCATTATTGGAATTACAAGTATTACCGAATTCCAGAATTTCAACAGATATTCAGGACTCTTAAGCAATACGGTTGAATACTGGGAAAAATCCACCATGTCAGGAATCAGTTTGAGATTAACCTTCTCGGCAACAAAGTCCGTATCCTTTTCTCCATATTCGAGCTGCTTATATTGATTGAATATTACACCGTAATTAGTACTTATTTCTGCCGATGACATGAAAGAATTAGCCATGGTTAAAATTGTGGGGAGTAAAAATGATATTGCAAACACAGCCGCTATCAAAGTGAAGAGTATCTTCTTTATAAGATGTCTCTTCTTAGCATTTCTCATCCGCCATTCTTTTACCTTATTCTCTCTTTTATCATCGGATTCCGACCTTTGTTGCTCTCCATTATCGACGATATCCTGCTGTTTTTCATATTCTTCATTACCGCTGATATCCGACCGCATTTCCTGCTCTTTATTATCGGGCATATTCGGGTGTTTTTCCTGTTCTTCATTGACGAACATATCCGGCTGCGTCTCCTGTTTTTCATTACCGGTGATATATGTCTGTCTTTCCGTATCCATCAGCCTTCCACATCCTTTCCGTAACGATCCTCCACAAAGAACAGGAATCCGATTACTATACACATAACAATACCCATAATTATGGCCGCCGCGGACAGTTTCTGATAATCCAAGGACTTAAAGGTGTTATTCATAAAATGCTGCAGCATATATAAAGAATCATACGGATAATCTCCCGTAAGAAGATAAACCTCTCTGAATACCTTAAAGGAATTGATAAGTGATAAGATTGCCACAAACAGAATTGTCGATGATAAATATCGAAGTTTTATATAACGGAATATCTGAAAATCAGAGGCACTTTCTAATTTTGCCACCTCAAGAACATCCTTGGGAATAGCATTTAATGCCGACATGAAAAGTATCATATTATATCCGAGATTTTTCCAAAGGAAAAGCACAACAATAACAATCTGGCTATAGCTCGACTTAAACCAATCAATAGGAGCCCCACCCAGATTTTTGACAAATTCATTAATTGCCCCATTGTAATCAAACAGCACCTGCCAAATAAGTACAATGGAAGCCACCGGAACCATCATAGGACTTAAGAAAAAGGTACGGAACTGACTCTTCATGGGAATATTTTCCTCAAGAATCATCGCCATTACCAAAGAAAGAATTACCGCAAGCGGTACTGCAACCAGAGAAAAGGTTGCAGTATTTTTAGCCGCCTGCAAGAAAGAGGAGTTTTGAAGAATACGAATAAAATTATCCAAACCTACAAACTGATGGTTAATGGGATTATCCACTAATGCGTAGTATATGACTACAAAAAACGGTAATATAAAGAACACCATCACACCTAGTATGCTGGCAAGCATGTATAGGACAGAATTCTTCTTATCCTTCTTGCTCATGCTATGTTTTTTGTATGTAATACCATCCTCAGTCACTAATTCTTTTTTCATTATATAATCTCGTCTTTCATTTATACACTATCTGTTTTCATTAACATATGTTGTCACACGATTCTGAATGATATCAGCAGTCTCATCAAGACTCTTTTGTCCATTAAAATAATTTGCAGCCTCTTCATTAATGATATTCATGACCTCATCATTAGTTGTAGTAACCTTAGTAGTATTATTAATCAGGTCTCTGTACATCTGCTCTTCTTCTGCGGAAAGAGGTCCTATCTTAAACTCCATATCGCCCCATCCCCAGGAAGAATCCAAAGGATAGATTTCATTACCATACTCATCCTTGTATTCTTTGGTAGCTGTCTTTGACTTCATAAATGCTTCAAAAGCATCTTTGTTAGTCGGGTTGTTATACATATAACCGCTTGACGCCTGAAAATCCTTCGTCATAAAAGTACGTATGAACTCCCACGCACCCTCTTTGACTGACGACTTGGAATAGATACCCACCTTAGTATCAAAGTTAAAATATGAACCATGTTTATCAGCACAAGGATAACCGATAAATGTTATATCTGAATTATACATTTTCTTATATGTCTGTACACTCTCACAATCAATCCCTCCATCGGAAAAAAGTATTTTTCCTGATTTGATAAGGCTTGGCTGGCTCGGTGAGTCTTCGCTGTAGTCCATCTCTGTATCAGTTCCACGATTAGCAATCTCAAGTATAGCCTTGAAATCATCACTGTCAAAACTACATTTACCTGTACTCCAATCCACAAAATCCGAGGCACATGCATATAAGAAAGAATACATTGTATCCGACTTATTCTCACTGTAAAATGGTCTTACATCATCACCCTTCTCGTCAAGCAGAGCCTTAAGTTCCTCAAATGTCCATCCCGTCTTATCTCCCACATCCTTCTTTGATGCTATAAGAGATTGAAGTCCAAAGTTCGGAGATATGTAATAAAGTTTGCCATCTATCTCCATTGCTTTCTCAACAGAGGGAAGGATATCATCTTTCTTAACGACATCATCTTTTTCAAAATAAGGTGTAAGGTCTTCCATAATACCCTTTGATACATATTGCTCCACAGAAAGATTACTGAGGTCGATAATATCAGGAACATTTCCTGCAACGATATCAGCATTCATCTTAGTTATCGCATCTTCTGCATCGGAATAATCCATAAACTCAATTCTATATTTGTCATTTTCTTTGTTGAATTTGATAGCGGCATTTCTTACGTCATCACTAACCCCCCAAAGGGAACCGAACATAATGGTTGTCTTATCCTTAACTTCAGAAGGATCGACCTTCTTATACAACGTCATAACAGCACCGTTATCATCCCAACCCGAACCGACCATCGTCTCGTTATCAATCGGTATAATTCCATATGTATTATTGGCGTTGATCTCTGAGGCAAGATAATCCATTAACTTTGTAGTTTTCTTATCAGCAATGGAGTAAGCAAATATTCCTTCTGCATCTTTATAGAAGAAATCGTAATCTCCACGTCCATCCATCAACGAATCAGAGCCTCCAAAATATTGAAGATCGAGTTTGATTTTTTCACCAAACTTCTTGCCCGCTACATCTAAAACCTGTACAGCCACTCCTTCTTCACCGGTAGACCCACATATGATATCTCCATCTTTTGTCTTAGCTGCACCTTCAATCCAATCATTTTCATTCTTAACCTCTGCAACTTTATTATAACTGCTATCCATTATGAAAACACTCTGATCGGTTATTACAATTATATTACCCTTATCATCTGTGATAACCTTGGTTATATATGAATCCTGTCCAAGGCCTAAAGCTTTGGTAATATCCTGATGTTCAGACACTTTACCGCTTTCATCCAATTTTGAAAGAAAATATTGCTGACTTTCTGTCTTCGGATCATAAGTCGTAGAGAACAACATCATCTTCGAATCTTTGTCTAAAACAAGATATTGAATGTATTCTTGTTTATTATCCATTACAGGCTCACATATCTCTGTTATACCTGTCGCGTCAAGATTCATGGAATATACTCTTGTGATAGAGTTATTCTCTATATCACTCTCGTCAACTGCTTCTTCCGCCTCATCGGCAACTTCCTCTGAAGTTGACGAATCCTCAGCAGTATCGCTTTCATCTTCTGTCGTCTCTTCCGAAGAGCCTGCTTCTTCCGACTTAGCAGTATCACCTTCCTCGGAAGTTTCTTCCTTTTCTGCAGCTTTATCTGTCGTTTCAGCCTCAGCATCACCTGTGTTATCATCTGCCGTTTCAGCCTCAGCATTATCAGCCTCATCTTCAGCGGCAGCCTCCTGCTCCGGTTCACCGGAATCAGTCATCTCTCCCTCCGGCATATCAGGCCACTCACTTGTTAAAAAGTATATCTTATCTCCGGAGATTACAAATGTATTAGGATCGCCCTTAACCCCTGAAAGATCCATCTCCTCACCGGCATATACCATATTTTTCACATCACCGTAATCCTTACCTGACGAATCGGTACTTTTGTTACCGCCTTTGTCACCACAGGCCGTCAATGAAAGCATCATTGCTAATGCAAGGCCCCAGGACGCAGTTTTTTTCAAAGCAGATTTATTCATATATTTCCTCCTTTATTGCTTTTCTCTAATTAACTATGTACATACTTTGATGTATATACAACACACTTTTCTAATACCAGCCATCGTCATAGTATGATATTAGTAAGCACCGTTTACCTATTGTTGTTTCTATGTAAAACATAATTGCCACTCTATTATATTTCACACACTTCATTCGGAAGTATAACACCACATTTTGAAAAAATCTATATGATTAAACGATTCTTAAGAAAATCGTAAGGAAATATATGATTTCTTATACGATAACAACTTTTGTTATATACGTTATTGTTGAACAACACCCCACATTTAAAAGGACATGGTCAAAAACCACGTCCTTTATACCACAATAAAGTTTTCCAAAATATCTTTTCACGCATGACAACAACCATGTCATCACGCATTTTGCAATTATCAGGCTTCTACAAATTCTCCCCGTTACTTGCTATCACATCTCTGTACCAGTAAGCAGAATCCTTGATGGTTCTCTTCAACGTCTTATAATCCACATATACAAGTCCGAATCTCTGGGTATACCCCTGTCCCCATTCAAAGTTGTCAAGAAGCGACCAGTGGAAATATCCTGCAAGAGGGATTCCCTCCTCTGCCGCTCTTCGGAATTCCTTAAGATATCTGTGGGTATAATCTATTCTATATGTATCATGAACCTTTCCGTCAAGACATACCCAATCATGCTCTGCCATTCCGTTTTCCGTAATCATGATAGGCTTGCCATATCTCTCATAAAGGAACTTAGAAGACCAATACATAACCTCCGGTGCCACCGGCCATCCGATATGTGTCTCCGGACTACCCTGATAACGGTTTTCCGGATAACCCTCCACATCTTTCGGCCCACCCTGGGAATAATAGATATTGGTTCCATAAAAATCAAGCGGTTCAGTAACCAATTTCCATTCCTCATCGGTAAATTCAGGAACCAGATCACCATAATCCTCATATAATTCATCCGGGTATTTTCCCAGAAATACAGGATCTGACCAATAACTCAGACTAAATGGGAATTCAATCCCTTCTGTTGCAAATGTTTTCTTTCTCGCTTCTTCTATCGCCTCAGGCGAATCATTTTCAGGAACATATGAGGGACCTATAGGCGTAAATCCTATTATCGGTTTTTTCTTGGCATTATTCCTGATATAATTAGCCGCTTTGCCATGAGAGAGCAACAGATTTTTACCCATCTTCAAAAGGTCTCCCGGCTGTGCAAGCTGGAAGGGTGCATGAAATCCTCCGAGATAACCGCAGCCTAATATACACTGCGGTTCATTAATCGTAACCCAATAGGATACCCTGTCTGAAAGGGCATCTACAATAACCTTTGTATATTCAAGAAACCAGTCCGAACTGTCATCATTTAACCATGCACCCTTTCTGTGAAGCTCATATGGTAAATCCCAGTGGTACAGAGTTGCAACCGGTTCTATCCCCGCTGCAATAAGTTTATCCACAAGAGAGGAATAAAATGCCAATCCTTTCTCGTTGACTTTACCAACACCTTCCGGGATAACTCTCGACCAGCTTATAGAGAAACGATATGCCTTAAGTCCTATTTCCTTCATAATGGCTATGTCTTCATCCACTCTGTGATAATGATCATCTGCCACATCACCTGTCTCATTATATCTGGTATTACCATGATAACCGGAATACACATCCCATATGCTAAGTCCTCTTCCGTCCTCGTTGTATGCGCCCTCAATCTGATATGCCGCCGTAGCCGCACCCCATATGAAATCTTTTGGAAATGACATATTCTCTACCTCCTTAATTATACAATCTATCATTCTATAACAAAATTGTCATCACTAAACATAAGCCTCCCGCTTCGTTAAGTGAGCACTTATATATGAAAGTAAACTGACCATGGTTAAATTCTCACCATGAACTTTATCCTATTACATTTCAATCCAATGCCTGTTTAAGATCCGCTATAAGGTCCTCCTTATCCTCAAGACCACATGAGATTCTTATAAGTCCCGCAGGTATTCCGGCAGCCTCTAACTGTTCGTCCGTCATCTGACGATGTGTAGAAGTTGCAGGGTTAAGACAACAGGTTCTCGCATCTGCCACATGTGTCTCAATTGCTGCAAGTTTTAACTTCTTCATAAAGCTCTCTGCAGCAGCACGACCACCTTCAAGTTCAAAGGAAACAACTCCGCAACCACCCTTTGGAAGATATTTCTTTGCTGTCTCATAATACGGATCTGAAGGAAGTCCCGAATAATTAACCTTCTTTACCTTAGGATGCTTCTCCAAAAACTCAGCAACTGCCTGTCCGTTTTCCACGTGCTTAGGCATTCTAACATGAAGTGATTCCAGACCAAGATTTAATATAAATGCATGTTGAGGAGATTGAATACATCCAAAATCTCTCATAAGCTGGGAAGTACATTTTGTAATAAATGCTCCCTCTTTACCAAACTTCTCGGCATATACGATTCCGTGATACGACTCGTCCGGTGTGGTAAGTCCCGGGAACTTGTCCGCATGTGCCATCCAATCGAATTTACCCGAATCTACGATTGCTCCACCAACTGCAGCCCCATGTCCGTCCATATATTTTGTGGTAGAATGTGTAACGATATCTGCTCCCCACTCAATCGGACGACAATTCACCGGAGTCGGGAATGTGTTATCCACAACCAGCGGAACTCCATGAGCATGAGCCGCCTTGGCAAACTTCTCTATATCAAGAACGGTAAGTGCCGGATTGGCAATAGTCTCACCAAACACTACCTTTGTGTTATCCTTAAATGCAGCATTTAATTCCTCTTCGGTACAGTCCGGCGAAACAAAAGTAACCTCTATACCCATCTTCGCCATTGTCACTGATATAAGATTAAATGTTCCGCCATATATCGAAGCTGACGAAACAATATGATCACCGCACTCACATATATTGAACAGCGCAAAGAAGTTGGCAGCCTGTCCCGAAGAAGTAAGCATTGCCGCCGTTCCACCCTCTAACTCTGCAATCTTAGCAGCCACATAATCGTTAGTTGGGTTCTGAAGTCTTGTGTAGAAATATCCTGCTGCTTCAAGGTCGAACAACTTTCCCATATCCTCGCTGGTGTCATACTTAAATGTCGTAGACTGTACGATAGGAATCTGTCTCGGCTCTCCGTTCTTTGGTGTATAACCTCCCTGTACGCATTTTGTGTCAATGTTGTAATTACTCATTTGTCTCATTTATCTCCTTTATTTTATTATTATCTTTCTCTTCCTTATCCTTCTTTTGTCTTCTTATCTCAAGGGTCATAAGCACATAATCCTTATACACAAAATCAAGAATTGCCGCAAAGGGAATTGCCAGAAGAATTCCCACAACTCCAAACATATTGCCACCCACAATAACTGCAGCAAGAATCAGCAGACTTGAAATTCCCAGTGAATCACCGAACAATTTGGGTTTCAATATATAGCCGTCACAAATCTGTAATATTAATGTGAAAATCAGAAATGCCAGAGCATGCAGAGGGTTTACCAACAGCAGAACAAATCCTCCGATAACCGCACCGATTATAGGTCCAAATGTCGGTATCAGATTAGTGACTGCAACCACTACGGAAACAAGACCCACATACTGCATCCCGACTATGGCCATGAATATGGCGTTGACTACACCGATTATCAATCCGTCAATAAGACTATATACTATATATCTGGCAAGTATAGCATCGCATCTTGAAAAGAAAGTGATAACCCCATCATAATTCTTCTTTGCAAACAAGGCTTTTATAAATCTTTTTATTCCGGTTATAACCGATTCTTTTGCAAGAAGAAGATATATGGAAAGGATTAATCCCAGCACCCAGCTTACTATGGATTTACCCGCATCTGCAGATGCATCCAAAATATTGCCGATATTATCAACAATGTAGTCCTTAGCATTCTCTAACATATTTTCCGATAAAGCCCATACCTTATCCATGTTAACATACTTTGATATCTGCAGTTTCTCCGCAAATGTTTGAAGCGCTGCCACATATCCGTCAAAATTACCCACTAAGGTCTTGATACTGTCTATCAACTGAGGTATAAGTGTTCCAAGCAAAAAGCCCATGAACAAAATAACCGTTAACATTGCAACTATAACAGACACAGCCCATTTAAGCTTATCCTTTGGTATCTTGAAAAATATTGTTCTTGCATAAAACTTTGCCAGAGGATTGATCAGATAAGCAAGTACACATCCCAAAAACAACGGAGTAAAGTTATCAAAAAAACTCTTTACATTTCCCCACACATCTCCAAGATTTGATATCACCACATAAAATGTTATTGCTACACATGCAACCAGAATATATCCTGACCATTTCTTTCCTTTAAAATCATTGATTCCCATTTATTACCCCTTTCAATTTGAAGATACTATACCCTTTTCGGCATCCATAGTGACTACCGCACCGGATTTCAATATCTCCGTTGCGCCCGTTGCACCGAGTATAACAGGTATATCAAGGGAAAGACCTACTATTGCCGCATGGGAATTGTGTCCTTCATTCTCCACAATAATACCTGATGCCTGCCTGAGTTCATCCATAATATCATTACTTGTCTCAGGAAGAACAATGATATCCCCTTCGGTAAAGTTATCTATTATATCCATTTCGTCTTTGCCGACACAAAGACTTGCAGTTGTCTTTCTGTTGTTGACGCCCCTGCCCTTGACAAGAATATGTCCCACCACATGAACCTTAATAAGATTAGTTGTTCCGGAAACACCAAGGGGTACTCCTGCGGTTATTACAGTTATCTCTCCCTGCTTAACGTAATTCTGTTTCTCCGCCTGCTCAATGGCATGTTCGAACAAATCGTCAGTGTTAGTCTTCTCCTCCACCATCAAAGGCATAACACCCCAGGAAAGGTTAAGCTGACGCCACACATTCTCATAAGGAGTACAGCCGATTATAGGACAAACCGGACGATATTTGGAAATCATTCTCGCTGTCTTACCGGACTTGGTAACCGTTACAATTGCGGTAGCATTTAAATCCATCGCCGTAGTACAGGTCGCGTGCGCTATAGCGTTAGTGATATCAGGATTAACCAGACTACCCCGATTGTTAAATCTCTTAACAAGGTCAATATCTGCCTCTGTTCTCTCAGTTATACGCACCATTGTCTTAAGGGCTTCAACCGGATACAATCCCGCTGCCGTCTCCCCCGAAAGCATAATAGCAGAAGTTCCGTCATATATGGCATTTGCCACATCAGTAGCCTCTGCTCTGGTCGGACGCGGATTCTTTATCATGGAATCTAACATCTGTGTAGCGGTAATGACTATCTTCTCCGCATTATACACCTTCTTGATTATCTTCTTCTGAATTGACGGTACATCCTCAAATGGAATCTCCACACCCATGTCACCTCTGGCGATCATAACACCGTCAGATACTCTTATTATCTCATCAATATTTTCCACGCCCTGCATATTCTCTATCTTAGCGATAATATTGATAAAGTTGCAGTTGTGCTGACTTAATATATCACGTATCTCTAATATGTCATCTGCTGTCCTTACAAATGATGCCGCAATAAAATCAAAGCCCTGTTCAATACCAAATATAATATCGTCTCTGTCTTTATCACTTACATAAGGCATTGAAAGAGCCACATTGGGAACATTTACTCCCTTGTGATTAGATACAGGACCACCGTTTTCTACAACACAGATAATGTCTGTATCTGTGACCGCCTGCACCTTCATGGATATAAGTCCGTCATCGATAAGAATTCTGTTGCCGACACTAATATCCTCTATTAGATTTTTGTATGTAATGGATACGGCATGTTCATCTCCCTCAATCTCTCTTGTGGTCAGAACAAACTCCTGCCCGTTTTCCAGATTGACCTTGCCGTCCCTGAAATCTTTGACACGAATTTCCGGCCCCTTCGTATCAAGAAGAGCCGCAATCGGAAGTCCAAGCTCCTCTCTGCATGCCTTAACTCTCTCTAAATTTCTCTTGTGCTGCTCATGGTCTCCGTGGGAGAAATTAAATCTGGCAACATTCATTCCCTCAATCATCAGTTGGCGCAACACCTGATCGTCCTCTGTAGCAGGTCCTAATGTGCATATAATTTTTGTCTTTCTCATGGTACCTTACTCTCCTTATACTTAACGTCTTTTAGGTGATTGCGAAACGCTGAAATAATGCATATCCAGTTGTGCATATTATACAGATTCCACAAACAGACCCTTTGCGACCGTCGGTACTTATGCACCGTGTTTTGGTGCATTAGTACCGCTACGTGAGCAACGGAGTGAGAACGTGTCTGTGTTGGAACTGCATAATATGCACACAACATAAAACGTAAATTAGCGTTTCGCAATTACCTATTTAACATATTTTATATGCACATTATAATGCCTATTCCTTATTTTGTCACTTTGTTTTTAGAAAACCACCCAATTCTTTTATCTTGTTGTATATCAACGATTCTCCTTTAATCTCGGTCTCAGGATCATTTAATAGTGCCCGGTATTCGTCAGGTGTAAGGTTCTCTTTAAGAATCTCTTTGCCCTCCTTAGAAACCACTGTCGTCGCATCATCTATAAAACAAAGCGGCGGATACATCACACACCACCAGTTCTGCCCCAAGGCATCTCCTATATCAATACGAAGTGCCTGATACTTACCCTCGGGAAATGTCAGGTCTCCGTAGGTCTTAGCCGGAAATTCTTCGACAGTCACATATGCCTTCACCGGATAATCGTACCCCTGCTCCGTTATGGTATTAACTGCTGTAGTGTATATATTTTGAAGATTTGATATAATTACGCTTTTGCTTTCGGGAACGCTTTTGCAATCCTCAAGTAGCGGTTTCAACATAGCCACCACATCATCTCTCACCGCCAGTTTAAGTTCCTGGTCTTCCTCGGAATCACTGTTGGCTCTTACATGAAAACGTATGATATCGGCATAGGGATATTCCGGATCTATATCTTTACCTGCCATCACCACATCAGAATTTTCCTGTTCAAAAATATTGCCTATCTTTGCCCTGATATCTTTAGCTTCTCCGGTACTTCCCATATCATTAAATGCTGCCAGAACTGCGTCTGACAAAGCCGGGATACGCTCATCTATATATTCCCCGGAATCAGAAGTAACTCTTCCTCCCGCAAGCATCTCCTTATTGATATTCCATTTATACCCCCTATCGGTAGTATCCGAATAGGCATCACTTATAACCTGTGCACCATTGGCAATGGCTAAAAGTGTATTAGCCATCCCATCCTCTTTGTGGTCATGGTAATATGACATAACGGAAGCCGCCAATCCTCCTATTATTCCCAAAATTATAGCAAATGTGAAATCTCTGATCACTCTCATAATATAGTCCCTTCTTTCAAAAAACCTTTTATGAAAGTATTTCCTTATTCAGAGATTTTATGCATACCGCTTTAAGTATCTTTATTTGTTACTATTCACCTTTATTTATATATTCAAATACGGAAAACATACGCTCTTATAATCTGTCATCTGCTCATGTACTTCATTTCACTATAATCAAATTATCTTCCTTATCAGCAAGGGCAGCCACATCTATTTCTATTCCATCCCTGAGCGCCTTCAAATAATCCATAAGTTTAGGTATCTTAGCGTGATTTTTCTCGGATATCTTAACAAGATTACTAATATATGTTCCCACAGGTTCATCCGCATTATCAATAAAATCTGTTATTTTTTTCTCATCATAGACAAAGAGCAAAGGACAGGTCTTTGCCACTTCCTCCTGCTCGTCAAGCTCCTCTATGACTGCTGACAGATTCAAATATTCGCTCCTGTTATTTGCCTTTCTTTGCTCCGTTTTTTCACCATAAGGATTATCCTCTTTTTCTGCATAACAATCCGCACAAACAGGCGCAATTAATATTACCTTAAGATGAGACAGGGATAGATTCTTCCCCCTCCTGCCGCCATATTTTTTTGATAGGTCCTCCAATCCGTTACCCTGTATCTTAGTGATGTTTTCCCGTTCACTCTTTTCTCCGTTATGGTGCTCTCTGGCAATTCCAATAGTATAATTATATGACATTTTTTCATTATCTGTGGACAGATTGTTATCCGGAGAAATCATAAGCACCGTCGCATAATCCCTTTGTTCAATGTTTTCTATATCAGAGGTACAACCCGAAAGAAAAACAGCACACATCACAAGCATACTCAAAGCAGCCATTTTTCTTCTGTATTCCGTTCTTCTGACCACCAGCATTATTATTGATAGCGGAACATCTGCTAAAGCTCCATAGACCACAAATAAACCAACCATATCTTTATAACCCGGACACATATATGCTATTAAGCATGCCGCCGCAAGAATAAATGCCAGAACGAACACCACACTTTTTTCAGCGACAATCATTTTTAATTTTCTCCTTATATAGAATAAAGAGCTGCACAAAAGGGCAAAACATCCGGTCATAAAAAACCATACCATCAGTACATCAAATCGCTGCAATATCCCCAAGGGTAATTCAATGTATCTCATAATCGAAACCGTCGCCATAGGTTCTGCTGAAATCCCGTTAATCCCATATATTCCTGCCATCAGCACAGACAAGATTACTTCAAGTATTATCACAAAGAATACGGAGATGTAGAATTTGAATTTTGAAGAATTATCTTTACCCAGCCTCAATCTTAACTCCGGATAAATTTCTACCGGCACAATAAATGTAAGCAGTGCATAACTATTAAGCAGCATTTGGCTTACAGACATATTCACAGGAAGTAACCTGCAACATTCTGATAAAGAAACATCTTTTATCCCGAATAATATCATAATCACATATGGAAACATTGCTGCCGGTGCTATCATCTCACTAAGTCTCCCCTGCTTTTCAAGATTGTGACCAGCTCCATATAAAGCCACAAGCAAAAGAGGCAGAAGAACAAAAAGATTACCTAAGGAGTTACCGCCCTCTTCATCCACAAAAGGAACCTGTCCTTCTGATAATATCGAGACAGCAAGTATAATATAAAAGGCTAAGCGTATAATATACCTCACCACAGAAACTATCACATAGAATGTGCTGCACCCACCACTTCCCGAATCACCAGAAATATTTTCAGAGAGTGCTGTCATTATCCAGACATATATTGAGGCAACAGGTAAAAAAACCATCACCCCCGCAAGCAGCTCTTTACCGAACATCAAGGCAAAAAGATAGGGCAATACAAATATACCGCTGGAGAAAACATACAACATAAGCATGGATCTCATCTGTTTTTCAGAAATCAAACCATTATGACTGAACATGCTTATCCTCCCATAACATAATATAATACCAAAACTTTATTTTTATATAATTAACACACAACCCCAGTTCTTTGAAACTCATTTTTCTTCCTTTCCTTATAATTGCAAAACTAACAATTTGTGTTTTGTGATTATCCTTTCTTCAAGAACCTTCTACGTCTTCCCTCCCTTGTGTAAATGGGGCGGTCAAGCATCGTAAAAATCGGCTTTCTTAACACAAAGTCCTGATATTCCACCCCGTCATCCACAGTACCGGAAACCAGCGGCATCAGGTACGGAATACCAAAGCTTTCCAGCGAAGCCAAATGTATTTGTATTACAAGTATACCCAATAATATTCCGTATAAACCAAATACAGCAGAAAGGATGATCATAACAAACTTTAACAGTCTGAAAGTCGAGGCAAATTCTTCATTTGGTATTGCAAATGAACATATCGCCGTAAGTGCCACAACAATCACCACGATTGTACTTACCAAAGAAGCATCCACAGCAGCCTGTCCAACTATAAGTCCTCCCACAACCCCTATTGTATTTCCCATCTGTCCCGGCAATCGTATTCCGGCCTCCCTAAGCAGTTCAAACAAAAACTCCATAAGCAGCACTTCTATCACCACAGGAAATGTGACATCATTTCTGGCTCCGACTATGGCGAGCAGAAAATCAGTGGGGAGCACCTGTGGGTAGAAGCAGGTTATAGCGATATAAAGTCCCGGAAGAAGTACGGACAAATATGCTGCTGCATATCTGATAATCCTCGCAAAGGTTCCCACTGCAAACCGATTATAATAATCATCTGAAGCCTGAAAAAAAGAATTAAATGTTGCAGGCAGTATTATCACTTCCGGAGAATTATCAACGACAAGCACCACTCGTCCTTCGAGCAAAGCTGAGGCAGCCTTGTCGGGTCTTTCTGTCGTCTGAACCTGCGGAAAGGGCGAGTACCATTTATCCTCTAACAGATGTACCAACATTCCGCTGTCAAATATACCGTCAATTTCAAAGCTCTCCAGTTTCTCATGAATCTTTGTAAGCAACTCCTCTTCCACCAGATCCTCCATATACATCAATCCGTATACGGTACGGGATCTTATACCGATAAAGTCCTGCTTAAGCTTCAACTTTGGATCCTTGATCCTGCGCCTTATCAAAGCTGTATCAAGTCTGAAATTCTCATTAAAGGAATCCTTTGGTCCTTTTAATCCCGACTCCTTCTCCGGACTGCTTATGGCACGGGTAGGGTATTTTTTGGTAGAAAGCATTATTGCTCTATCCTGTCCGTCGACAAATATCGCCGTATCTCCCTTAAGAATTCCGTCCACAGTATCCTGCATAGTGTATGAGCAGGTCATATCAACTGCCTCTGTCTCTTTGTGAAATAATATATCGAATCCCCATTCATCTGTCTCTTTTTCGGATAAATTCCTGTCAACACATTCTCTTTTATCACAAGCCAAAGAATCCTTGTCGCCGGTGCATCTTGCACTCTTGTCCTCTGCGTATCTTGCACTCTTGTCTTCCGCATATCTTGCACTCTTGTCTTCCACATATCTTGCACTCTTGTCCTCTGCGTATCTTGCACTCTTGTCCTCCGGATATCTATCATCCTTCCATTCATATAGTATCGGATGAGTAATTGTCCTCTCCACCATCTCATTATCCGCAAGGCCATCCACATATATAATAAATATAGAGTGGTCTTTTCCCCCTCTGGAAAAATCAAACCGTTTTTTGACAATATCTCCCCAGTTTTTGAAAATTGTCTCAACAACTTCGATTGTTCTGTTAAGATCAGCGAAGATCGGAATATCTATTTCATTTTTTTCGTTGTAAATTATATTCATAGCCTTACCTTTTTAACCGCAGATAAATTCCTGCCAAACTAAAATCACAATGCATTATTGTTGACGTTTTTTACAAACACAAAATCAGCACTTTCATAGAATAAGAAAGAATTTTGCGGAGCGTTTTTATATAATTAAATGCAGTTTCTTATTACATAAAAAAGCACATACATCATTGTTAAATGATAGTATGTGCCTTAAAGTAATTCTTATTCATCAACAGATATTCCGAATAGAATTCTTTCATACATTATCAATTTTTTACATGGTAAATTTGCCAATCGTCTCTCCTAAATTATCTATGATTTCCTCATTAACCTCACTGTTGGACTTGATCATGTTCATCTTAGAAGAAATCTCACCTGCAGTATCGGAAACATTGGAAATGCCCGATGTCTCCTCCTCTATCACAGACATAATCTGACTTAACCGATCTTCTATCATGATCATATCAGCAGATAATTTATCTGCCATACGGGTGAATTCATTCATCTGATTTTTGAATTCGCCGGTATCATTGTGATACGATACTCCAATTCCGGTCATCTTCTCGTAATCCTTGTTGATCTCTTCTCTTACATATCTGACCATTTCCTTAGCGGATTCCACAAGATCATCAACGGTCTTGACAGTAAATGCATTAATCTCCTCTATCTCATGGGCGGTTTCTGTTGTAGCCTGAGCAAGACTTCCTATCTCACTTGCAACAACAGCAAAACCTCTTCCCTCTTCACCTGCCCTTGCAGCCTCTATGCTTGCATTTAATGCCAAAAGCTCAGTCTGATCCGAGATATTGATTATCTGATCAGTAAGTCTCACTATCTCCTTAATACGCTCTGACTCGACTATCTCCTTTTCCATATCCGCCGAAATCTTAGCAACCATCTGCTTAACACCATTTTGAGATTCTTCGCAATCATTTCTTGCACTTTCTGCTCTCTTGCTGGCCTCCATCGCATAAGTTGCGCTTTCCGATGACCTGCCACTAAGCTCTGTCGCCAGATTCTTTGCGTCCTCGGCGGCTTCCCTGATGCCGTTAACAGAATCATTAGTATCGTTCATTGCATCCGTCATCTCAGAAAGTGCAACAGAGATAGCAGATAGTTTTTCATTGGCATCCGCTATATCCTGATCTGTAGCAAGCGTAGCCTCCGATAGTTGCTCCTCATTGCTCTTAATATTCAGCATCATATCGTGCAGTTTCTGCAGAAATGTATTGAAGCTTGTGGCAACATTTTCTATCTCATCACCGCTCCTGATATCAAGAGTGGAGGTTAAATCTCCATCACTGTGAGCTAATTCATCCATCTTATCATTAATCACCTTAACACCGCCGGTCATTATTCTTCCGAGAATAAATGCGATAATTAACGCAATTGCAAAACAGACAAATTCTATGATCAAAAGCGTTCTTGTCATATGTGCCACATCTTTATTAATACTATCCACGCTGCAATCTACGCCGACTATTCCCGCGATTTTGCCTTGTGAATCATATATCGGAGCAAAACCCGAATATACGCTGCCCCACTGATCCGTTGTCACTTCCTCATCAACACTAACCTTACCGGAAAATGCTTCTTCAATCACTTCATAGGTCTCATACTTCTCACCTATAGCCGCTCCTTCTTCTGTGTCCGCATCAACTACAAAAACCAGGTCATTACCATCTTTGCGCATAGTGTATATATATTCAATCTCACTATTATCTACAAGAAAGGATTGAAGTATCTCCAAAACGCTTTTGTACTTCTCCGTATCCTCCTCACCGGGCTGCAAAGAAGCAATCACATCTCCATCTACGAATCTGGCAGCAATCTCTGCAATTTCCATAGTATGTTCCCTGCTTTCATCCATGAGATCATTTTTCATCTTCATACGTGAAAAACTACCCACAATTATTCCGATAAGCAGTGCCACACCCAAAACTGCTATTGTAATTTTTGTCCGCATTCGTATTTTTCTGACTTTATTACTCACTACTTTTTCCTCCCGATCATATATTATAACAGGCAATTGCGAAACGCTCAAATAATGTAAATTAGCATTTTGCAACTAACTAATATATTATAATAAAATTTATAATGTATCCTTCAGATTCTTGATAACAATAAGCTCCTGATTGGTAAGATGTTTTCTCATTATCTCCTTTGCTTTATCAACATCATTGGTCAATATTGCGTTAGTTATCTCGTAATGTTCTTCCACAAGTACATCATGATATGAGAAATCTTTCACATATTCTACCCTGTATCTGTATACCTGTTCTCGAAGATTGTGCGCAATATTGATAAGTTTGGGATTTCTTGTACTGTCAAATATCACATCATGGAATTTGACATCTCCATCCACTATATTCTGAACATGTTTGGTACTTATGGCATCCTTAAATTCATTACATGCCTTCTTAAGTCTCTCTTTTCCCTCTTCATCTATTCTTGCACATGCAAGCTCAACCGAAAGTTCTTCAATAGCTGTTCTGACTTCTAATGCATCTCTCAGATCTTTTTCCGTAATACGTGCAACCTCGGCGCCACGCCTCGGTATCATCACGACTAATCCCTCTAACTCCAACATTCTGATCGCTTCGCGGACAGGAGTTCTCGAAACGCCCAATTTGTTAGCTAATTTGATCTCCATAAGACGTTCTCCCGGAGAAAACTCGCCGGTTATTATCGCCTGTCTCAATGCCTGAAAAACAAGATCTCTAAGTGGTAAAAACTCGTTTCCCTCATCATATTTAATTTCCATAAGCACTGTTTCCTCCAATCGTGAAATAGCAAACTTATTATAAGATTCTCCGCTTTACAACGTTTTTCTCATATATTCTTCAAATATTTTCTTTTCACATATACATTATCTGCAAATTTCTCATTTATACCGTATTTATATTAAATGGTTCTACCACAAAAGCGTGTCCCGCAAGTTTGCTGCTAAGCAGTTCTTCTTTTGCCTTCTGCGCCTTCTCTTCATCCCGATATATACCGAATACAGTAGGTCCCGAGCCACTCATTACGGCATTTAATGCACCATTCTTCTTCATGTATTCTTTAATCTCTTGTATTACCGGATATTCCGGTATAGTCACAGTTTCCAGAACATTACCCAACTTATCCGCTATACCTTCTATATTTTTTTCTTTAATAGCATCCATAATTCCGTCAATATCCGGATGCTCGTAAGATTCCTTAGAATCCAAGTGCTCATACACAAACTTGGTAGATACGGATATAGGTGGTTTTGCAATAAGTATTGTACAATCAGGCATTGCCGGCAGCGGTGTAAGAATCTCTCCTATCCCCTCGGAAAGAGCTGTTCCTCTCATAACGCAGTAAGGTACATCCGCTCCTAACTTCACTCCCATTTCCATCAATTCTTTCTTGGATAAATGAAGACCATAAAGTTTTGCGGCTCCAAACAGAGCCGTTGCACAATCTGTACTGCCTCCGGCCATACCGGCAGCCACAGGTATAACCTTGAAAAGATCGACCTCCATACCTTTCTTTATGCCATATGTATCCTTTATAAGTTTTATCGCTTTATATACAAGATTATTCTCATCCACAGCCAGAAAACCGAGATTTGTTTTAATTCTTATCTCGTCTTCATCTATTACACGAAATGTCAACTTGTCAAAAAGTTTGATGGTTTGCATGATCATGCGCACTTCATGATAGCCGTCCTCGCGTTTTCTCACAACGTCCAAGCCAAGATTAATCTTTGCATACGCCTTTAATTGCAGTGTAGCTGACATGTTATATCCTCTCATTCTCTATAGGTAAATAAACATTAATTTATAACGGCATATTCCCATGCTTCTTATAAGGACGGGATACCTGCTTAGTCTTAAGCACATCAAGCGCCGCCACTATCTTATCACGGGTCTCATCGGGTCTTATCACCTCATCCACAAAGCCGCGTTTGGCAGCAGTATACGGATTGAGGAACTTATTCTCATACTGTTCAATTAATTCCGCTCTCTTTGCTTCAGGATCCTCGGCTTCTTTGATCTGCTTACGTCCAATTATATTGATAGCACCTTCGGCTCCCATAACCGCTACCTCTGCTATAGGCCACGCATATACAATATCCGCACCCATATGCTTAGAATTCATCGCAATATAGGCACCTCCATAAGCCTTCCTCAATATGAGTGTAATCTTAGGAACCGTTGCTTCTGCGTATGCGAAAAGAATCTTTGCACCATGTCGTATTATTCCGTTATGTTCCTGTTCAGAACCGGGTAAAAATGCCGGGACATCCACCAGAGAAACTATCGGAATGTTGAAACAATCACAGAACCTGATAAATCTCGCTATCTTATCAGAGGCATCTATATCCAGAGAACCACCCTTATACTTTGCCTGATTACATACAAAACCAACAGTATTTCCATCTATTCTTCCGAAACCAACCACCGCGTTCTTAGCCCAGTGTTTCTGCACTTCAAAGAAACTCTCCCTGTCAATCATTGCATTAATAACATCATGTACATCATAAGACTTCTTCTTGTTATCCGGCACAAGATTTGTAAGACTCCTGCACTGATTAACGGGTTTGCCGACTTTAACAGGAAGCGGTGATTGATTGTTGTCCGGAAGATAAGAAAGTAATTCCCTTACTCCTCCAAGGCAATTCTTCTCGCTCTTATAATAAAAATGTGCAACTCCCGACTTCTCAGCATGGGTGAGTGCTCCGCCCAACTCATCGGCCGTAAGTTCTTCACCTATTACAGTCTTAACGACCTGTGGTCCTGTGATAAACATCTTACTTATATCTTCCACCACAAATATATAATCACAAATTGCCGGCGAATAACAGGCACCACCCGAACATGGTCCTAGTATGACCGCAATCTGCGGTATAACTCCGGAAGCGATTGTATTTCTCTCAAATATTCCCGAATATCCGCTAAGGGAGTCTATACCCTCCTCAATTCTCGCTCCACCACTGTCGTTGATAGTTATGATTGGACATCTCATCTTAAGTGCCATATCCTGTATGTGAACAATCTTTCTGGAATGGTATTCTCCGAGACTTCCTCCTATAACCGTAAAATCCTCTGACGATGCGAATACGGTTCTTCCGTTAATCTTACCGTATCCTGTAATTACGCCATCTCCCGGAACCCTCTTCTTATCAAGTCCGAAATCATCTATTCTTGATTCTGCAAGATCATTTATCTCAACAAATGTTCCCTCATCAAAGAGTATATCTAATCTTTCTCTTGCAGTTAATTTACCTTTCTCATGTTGTTTGTCAATAGCGGTCTGTCCACCGCCAAGCTTTGCCTGTCTTCGTTTTCCTTCAAGCTCTTCTATTGCCTCGTTCCAGTCCATTACAGGTCCTCCTGAAATTACTAAATAATAATATGTTTATGCGCATATTCACATCATAAAGAACGTCCTTACATATGTCAAGATATCAATTTGAAGACTCAGTTGATCAGCAGCATACATTCTAAATATTCTCATAATTTTTACAACTTATACAAATCTAATGCTATATCTACCAATTTATCTGTTCGACTTTTGATTTTATCTATCGTCCATTCCTCCTCATTTACAATATCATCGTTAAGAAATAATCCATTTCGATATCCAATTTTCTTATTTTCCTTTGATGTACGATTTTTCTTTTCCTCAAATGATTTATTTGACAAATTAGAATTATATCCTGTAATAGTTAGATTTCCCAATTTATGTGTGTATTTCTGAAGATAATCTTTAGCCAAATCTGCATCACCAGAAGCAATCATCTGTATCCACTCTTCAGGAATATTATCTCCTTCAGGGAAAACATGTTCTATCGTCCATATATATTTCCCTTTTGCGTCCCTCGACCACAAATCCGTATATATTTCTTTAGTTTGATTTCTTGCTTCAATATCACATAGTATAAATCTTGTAGCATCAGGATTATCGCTATATATAGATCCACGAAGTTTTTCTTCAAAATATAAATCATCAGCAGATTCTGCCCTTAATCTTTCAACTATAGTTTTAATTACAGAAATCCCAACCAATTCACGTATGTCTCCTACCATGTCCATAAACAGCGAGTTCAGTTTTCTAGTCCCTGGGATGTCAGTAACATTTCTTCTGACAAAGAAAACAATTAATTTCTTTACAATTTCATCAATATCTACATCTTCTAACATTAGATTTTCTCTTTGTGAAAATAGATATAATAGCAATATATACGATGGTGCTCCGGATATACGCTCCAAATCAATCAATGTATTAGTATAACATCTTTTTTCCGCTGAACTTTTATTAATAATAATAGAATATTCCCTCGCTTTAATAAGCAGATCACTCAGCAAGCCATCAGCATTATCTTTTATCAATTTATCATAAATATCCAGCATAGTTGTCTTTGTAGCAAGGGCACCATAATAATACTTTCTTTTTACTTCCGAAGGAAATTGTTCATTTAATTCATATCTAAACGCATTATAATATTGTCTGAAAAACCTTTCTTGTACAGAATAATCCTCCTCGCCTATATAGTTTAGAATCTGTTTCCATTTGCTGTAACTCGCTTCTGCTTCCTCATCTGTCAATGCCTTTGCTATAAGGGAATTTTTTATTAAATCAATGGCAGATAATGGTACTCCTCTATCATTAAGCGATTCAAAAAGCATATATGCATCTTTATTTGAATCTACCTCAATACCCACCAAAACAGCATTTTCAACCTTATTAACTATATTAAACAAAACGGCAACTGCGTCGTCTCCGTTCTCCTTTTTGATTTCTATTTCATTTTTTATCAGAATGTTAAAATGTTGGAATGCTTTTGATATTCTTCTGTAACCATAATTATCAGGTCTATCATAATGCTTATCTATCACTTTGCAATCACTGAGAAGAAAAGCAAAATCCATGTCATTTTTATTTTGTTTTTGTGGAAATAATCTTTGTTCATATATTGTTGTGCTTCTTCCATTAGAATTATTTATTCTTTTTCTAACAGCAATCTCACTACGAAGATTATTTAAATCAGTTTTATCATCGTCATTTAACTCAGCTATAAATTCATTAAGCTTCGAGTAAAGAGCTGTCAAAAAAATTAACAATGTTGTAAATCGTTGTTGTCCATCAATAATTTCCTACCTATTTTCCATAAAAGAAGTATTATTAACACAAATATAGGATCCTAAAAAATACCCTTTATCATTGTCCATAATATCTTCAAATAAATTATCCCACTCCCCTTTGCCCCACGTATATGCCCTTTGATATTTAGGAATTTGATAAACATTGTTGCTATTAAGCGAAAATATATTAGATACCGTAATTTGATTCACATCTTTAATCAAAATCTTATCCTCCTGTATATTTACTTCTCATTTGACATAATTCTACTGTTTTAATATTTTAATCTAATCCGCTTGTTGAATAATTAACCCTGTAAGCCATACTAACAGCATATGCTTATATCACCTTCCACTCCGTAAGCATCCTCGTCTCCGAATCAAAATTAACTCCCACCTTATACAGCGTCCTTTTATCCGCCACATAGGGAAGAGCATAATTCATGTCTTCTATCTGAGCAAGAGCTTCATCTGCGCTCTTATCTCTCTTAAACTCAAAGATATACACATAATTATCTGTTTCCAGAATACAGTCCACTCTGCCTGTGTAGGTGTGCATTTCACAGACGACATATTTCCCTAACAGTTGAAAAAGAATATAGAGAACAGTCTGAAAATAATGTTCAAATACCACATTCTCAGATGTATAAGGAATACTGGCAAAGAGTGCTGTGATAGAGTTCTTCAACCCCTCAAGGTTACCATCCTCGATACAGTCATCGATTGAAAGTATATCTTTTCCGGATCCTGCTCCCGAATCTTTTGAATACTCCTGCATCAGATTCTCAAGAAAGCCATACCTGACCTCATCATTAGGAAAAGCAATATTATAACTGTCTCTATTTTTATTATAGTTCTTAATTGTAAGATATCCTGTTTGATAAAGCAAAGGAACCGGATCATTGTTATCTGCCCGATAATCCGAAATAGTTCTTTCCGTAATAGAAAGTGTACCATCACTGAACTGCTTAACATCTAAATTCATTCTCTTGATTCTCTTCAAAAGAAATGTAGGCGTTCCCGTCTCAAACCAATATGAGCCGAATTGTTTTTTGTTAAATGCTCTAAGCAGACTATAGGGATTATATACTCCGACCATTTTACTGCTGAAACTATACCCATCATAAGTGCTTTTCATCTTATCAAAGCACTCTTCAACTGTCATCTCATTATCTTCTGCCATATCTTCAATTTCTGGCATGAAATACTCCTTCAGTTCATTTTCCGTAATTCCGCAAATTCCGGCATAAGCGTTATCAAATGTAATATCATCCAACTGATTCAGATCACTGAATATACTTACCTTATTGAACTTGGTAACACCGGTTATAAACACAGACTGTAAATATGCATCAAAGCTCTTCAATGTACTAAAAAAGCCCTTGAATACAGCCCGATTATGTTCTACCAATGTTTCATTTTCGAATATATCAAGCAAAGGCTTGTCATACTCATCTACTAACACTACACACTTTTTTCCGGTACTTCCTGATGCATTAACAATCAACCTCTGAAATCTAATTTCCAGCAGACTGTCATTTTCCCCATCATTCTTATCTTCTTCTAATCCATCACATCCATAGATTTTTTCCCATTCACTTAGATGTGCTTCCAGAACCTTCTCAAGATTACCCTTTTCCTGATATCCACCCCTGTTAAAATCAAAATAGAATATCGGGTACGACTGCCACGCCTTATCATTGTCCTCCTCTAACTTCTCTATGGCAAGCCCTGTAAAAAGCTCTTTTTTCCCTTCCCAATATGCCTTCAAAGTAGAGAGCAACAGACTCTTTCCAAATCTTCTTGGACGGCTTAAAAAATATGGAATCCCACTATGTGCAAGTCGATATACATATTCTGTTTTATCCACATAGAGAAAGCCTTCCTCTCTTAGCTTTTCAAAGCTCTGTATTCCAATTGGCAGCTTTCTTTCATTATAACTCATGGAATCCGCCTCCTAAATCGCGTTTATTACAGTTAAAATCAAAGTGACATTTACAATTTGTGATATATGATAAAACAATAATTGTACTAGAATATTATTGTAACCGAAAGAATCCTATTTTACAATGTAAATTTACCACTTTCTTACCATAACCAAAAAGCCGTAATTTTTGTCAGATTAATCAACAAATTAAAGACTATAACATATTAGAAGAATTATTGGGCATGTTCCAAAGCACTGATGAACCATTTGTATATGACCGAAACAGAAGTAATGATGGAATTGGATGAAATTCAGAAATCCAGTTCACAAATACCATATTAAAAATCATGTACACCAAAAAGACCCGGCAGCCCCCCATTTCTATCTGCCGGATCCCCTTGGTATGTATCATATCAGGAAATATCACATACTACTTTGTTAACAATTTCTTTTTCTTAGCCATAACCACACTCTGGATTACCAGGAACAGACAAAGCATTGCAGCTATTGTGATTCCTGTCCACCAAGCCTGATCAATACCTGCCGAAGAAACGATATTCTGAATTGTTGCAAGTGAAAGCACACCGAACAGGGTACCGATAATATTACCAACACCACCCGTAAGCATTGTTCCACCGATGATTGATGAAGCAATCGCGTTCATTTCCATACCCATCGCATGAGATGCGGAACCCGAACCAACATGCATGAAATATACAAATCCTGCAACACCTGCCAATAATCCGCAGATTAAATGTGAAAGGAATCTTGTTCTCTTAACATTGATACCTAACATAAGCGCACTCTGACTGTTACCGCCCACTGCATAGAAACTCCTTCCAAGTTTAGTCCAGCGAAGAGTTACAAAGAGAATTATAACTACTAACAATGCCACGATAACACCAATCTCAACATAGGCATTAACGTAGTTTCCGAGTTTGTTGACCGAACCGAATCCGGGAACCACAACTCTGGTATCTTTGAGTTTTACAAATGCTTCATTCTCAACATTAAATGGTGCCGTATGTACTATTGTCGTCATGCCTCTTGCAAAGAACATTCCCGCAAGAGTTACTATGAACGGCTGAATATCGAGATAGGCAACCAAAAATCCCTGAACAAGACCGAAAGCCAATCCGATAAGAAGTGCAATTCCGATGGCGCCCGCGATACTTCCACCATGGAAATCAAGATATACTGCACAGGACATGCTGACTAAGGCAACAACACCACCCACAGAGATATCAATTCCGCCGCATATCATTACGATACTCATTCCACAGGATGTAATGATAAGTGCAGCATTGGCATTTAAGATATTGAAGAATGTCTGAGGCTTCAAAAATCCCTGTCCCTGAAATGCTATAGCACCAATATACATAATGAAAAATACAACTATTGTTATCGTAAGAAGAAGATTAGTGTCACTTGTACTTCCAAACCATTGCATAAATTTATTGCCTGAATTTTTCTTGTTATCTGCTGAACCCATATTATGCCTCCTTCTTCTTTGGAAGTATCATAGCTCCCAACTGCGACAGTTTCTTTCTGACAATCGGAGTACTAAGTACTACAAGAATGATTACCACAACAGCCTTATATGCCGATAATGCATCTGACTGGACGTTCATCTTGTAAAGTGTTGTAGTCAGAAACTGAATAACATATGCACCAAGAATAGAAGCAGTCATATTGAATTTACCACCGCTTAAGGAATTACCTCCAAGAGCAACCGCAAGGATCGCATCCATCTCAATATCCTTTGCTATAACCGAATAATTGATTGTAGAAAGGCGGCTTACTTTGATCAGTCCTGCAACTGCCACACAAAGTCCTAATATAACAAATGTAAGGAATTTGATAAACTGAGGGTTGATACCGTTAAGTCTTGAAGAGCTTCCGTTAATACCAACTGCCTGAGTGTATAGCCCCAGTGTAGTAAACTTCAAAACCAACATGATCACCACAACACAGATCATTGCAATGAAGAATGGTGTGGGAATCGGAACTCCCGGAATATATCCGCCATAGTATCCAAATGAAGGCTCTGAAATAATAGGCAACTCATTGTTGTTGATCCATGCCGCAATCGAACGCCCTGCCGTAAAAAGAATCAACGTTGCAACCATTGGTTGTATCTTAAAATATGCGACCAATATACCGTTAAATGCGCCGAACAACATGGCAACCAGGCATGCTACCAAAAACGCAACTATTACCGGAGCCTGTAATTCTTCAGGTCTTGAATTGGTTCCACATAATACTCTAAGTATAACACTTCCTGCAATCGCTATAGCAGCTCCCACGCTGATATCCTGTCCGCCGGAAGCAGCAGTTACAAGCGTCATTCCAATTGCGAGAATTGCAAGCTCTGAACCATAGTCAAGTATTGTTATAAGATAACCGGAAAGTACCGGATCACCTGCACTGTTCTCCCCAAGAGCAATCTTGAAAAATGAAGGATCTTTGATAAGGTTAAACAATGCCAGTGCCACAAGTGCAGCTATAGGAATCAATAATTGTTTATTAAATGTTCCCTTTCCTTTACTCATTGCTTTCACCTCCTGCGATAGTCTTCATAATTCCGCTCTGGGTAAGTTCCTCACCCTTTAATTCTCCAACGACCTTGCGGTCTCTCATTACTACAAGTCTTGAACATGTTCTTAACATTTCATCTGTCTCCGAAGAAATAAATGTTACACTCATTCCCTCAGATGCAAGTTTCAACACAAGCTTCTGTATATCAACCTTCGTTCCTACATCAATACCTCTTGTAGGCTCATCCAAAATAAGATATTCCGGATGCATCAGAAGCCATCTTGCAAGAATAACCTTCTGCTGATTACCACCTGACAAAGACTTGATAGGGGTATCTGCCGAAGCGGTCTTGATATCCAAAAGGTCGATATATTCATCTGCCAATTTGTATGCTTTAGCTTTGGAAATAGGCTTGAAAAATCCTCTTAGAACCTGGGCTGCAAGAATAATGTTATCCCTTACCGAAAGGTCTCCAACAATACCATCAACCTTTCTGTCCTCAGGAAGATATGCTATTCCCTCACGCATGGCATCTATAGGCTTGGATATCTTAACGACCTTACCATTCTTCTTAACTGTTCCTCCGATAACTCTGTCTGCTCCGAAGATTGCGCGTACACACTCGCTTCTTCCTGAACCTAAAAGTCCGGTAAAACCGTTAACCTCACCTTTTCTAATATAGAAATCAAACGGCTTGATTCCCGCATCACTTTGAAGTCCTTCAGCTTCAAATACCTTCTCAGCTTTATCAGTGTCATCTTCATTTGATACTTCACCTTTGATATCTGAAAGATCATCAAGCTCTTTACCAAGCATCTTTGATACCAATTCCACTCTCGGAAGATCCGCAATCTCATATTCTCCTACAAGTTTACCATCTCGCAGAACAGTAATCCGATCACAAACCTCATATACCTGGTCTAAGAAGTGGGTTACGAAGATAATACCTACACCCTTTTTCTTAAGATCTCTCATAAGTCCAAACAATTTCTGAACCTCGTTATCATCAAGGGATGATGTAGGCTCATCAAGTATAAGAACCTTACATTCCATATCTACCGCTCTCGCTATAGCCACCATCTGCTGTACCGCAAGTGAGCAGCTGGCTAACTGTTGAGATGCTTTAGCCGGAATATCCAGAGATGCAAGAATCTTATCCGCATCCTCATTCATCTTCTTCCAGTTCTGCATCACACTCTTAGTTCTTCCGATATACATATTCTCTGCCACCGTAAGATTAGGACATAACGTAATCTCCTGATAAACCGTACTGATACCTAAGTCCTGTGCATCCTGCGGAGAATGTATGTTAACTGTTCCCTCGTTACCGGCAAGATAAATCTCTCCGTCCTCTTTTTCATATACACCGGTTATCACTTTGATGAGTGTAGATTTTCCCGCTCCATTTTCACCCATCAACGCATGTATTTCACCTTCTCTAAGAGTGAAATCAACACCTTGTAAAGCACGAACACCGGGAAAGCTCTTATTAATATTATGTAGTTCTAAAACCGCATTCTCTTTCACAGTTTCACCTCTCTCTTTCATTGTCCAAAAAGCTTTCTTAACTTACAAAACGGTGCAGCATACTTTGTATATACGCTGCACCGTCTTCATTACATTACTTAATTAGATTCCGTATTTATCTACATCGTCCTGTGTAATGGTTGATGCGTCAAAGCCCTTCTCATCCATGATGATTGTCTTCTCTGAAGGAGTTCCGCCAGACTCAAGAGTCTTGATAACTTCGTCAATATACTTAGCCTGGAATGGATTACACTGTCCATCATAGTTCCAGTTCTGAGCAAGGAGCTCTTCAAGTGCCCACTTGTTACAGTCAAATCCCATTACTACTACGTCTTTGCCTACACCGTGAGAGATGTTAGCTTTGTCAAGAGCCTCAACAGCACCTTTAGCCATATCATCATTCTCTGCGTAGATTACGTTGAACTTCTCACCTGAATCGATAACTGACTGAACGATCTGCTGTGCCTTCTCTGCATTCCACTCTGCTGTCTGCTGTGTAACAATGTTCCAACCATTAGCTTTTGCAAGATCATCAAGAGCTCCGGTTCTTCCCTGCTGAGCTGCTGATCCCATAACACCCTGAAGGTGAATGATGTTGTACTCGCTTAAGTTCTGATCCTTTAACCAGTTAGCTGCTGTCTCGCCCTCTTTTGCCATATCAGATACGATTGAAGCTTCATAAAGGCTTGGATCTGCATCGATTGTACGGTCGAAAAGAATAACTCTGATTCCTGCATCCTGTGCATCCTTCAAAACACTGTCCCAGCCTGCTGTATCAGCTGCTGAAAGTAAAAGATAATCAACTCCGTCCTGGATGAACTTCTGAGCTGCTGTTATCTGCTCATCGTTCTTAAGGCTGTATGCAAATGATGCTTCATAACCATTTGCTGCCGAGAACATTTCCTTAAGGTCTTTGTCATTTGCTGTACGGTATCCTGACTCATTAGGGTCATTGTTAATGATACCAACCTTGATCGTTCCACCGCTTGAGCTTGAAGATCCGCTATCAGAATCTCCACCTGCTGCTCCGCCACCACATCCAACGAGGCCTGCCATCATTGTTGCGGCAATAATAGTAGCCAATATTCTTTTACCAAATTTTCTCATAAGACTTTACCCTCCATTTTTCTTAAATATTTGGTTTTCGTTTACCGATGAACCGATTGTAGCAAAAGATCATAATAATTAATACAGAATATCCTTTGCATTTTGTTGAAATATTTACTAATGGATTAATTTTATGAAATGTTTTTGGTTTTTTTATCCGGAAAATTTGGTTTTTTTAATATTCTCTCTTATCTAAGATATCTTTGGTCAGAACTGTAACACTATACGAAATGCCATCTACAGATACTCTGTCGATATGGTCCACCGCCGAAAATACACGTTCCTCAACATAGGTATATTTTTCGAACTCTTCACCTGATATCACTTTCCTGATGACCTCATTTATCTTTTCACCCTGTAAAGGATTACATTCAACATCAAGTGCTATTTTTCCTTCCAATACTTTCGAAAGACCTGAACGGGCAGCATCAAAAGAGATAATCATTACCTCACCGTTCTTAATATCGGAACCTACTTTTTTCCCGGCTTCTTCAAGAGCCTCTATTGCCCCTACCGCCTCATTGTCATTTTCACAATATACTACATTGATATTATCATGCTTCTTTAGCATTTGCTGCATAACTTCTTTTGCCTTTGTCTGAGCATAATCTGCGGGAACCAGATCAACCAGATCCCATCCGTACAAGTCCGAAGCCTTAACTATCCCGTTAGTTCTGCCTATCTGCGCCGTTGCCCCCAAAGTACCTTGTATATCCAGCACATGAATATCATCTGAAGGAATACTATTAACTTCACAGTATTTCTTAAGCCACTCACACGCAATTTTACCTTCCCTGCCAAAATCAGATCCCACCCACGCGGTATAAAGATCATGATCTGCCACATTCACCATTCTGTCGACAATAATAACCGGAATCCCTGCATCCTTTGCTTCCGTTAATACGGTTTCCCATCCCTCTTCCGTCACGGGAGCAAGAACTATACAGTCGACCTCCTGCTGTATAAATTTTCTGATTGCCATTATCTGTTTATCCTGCTTCTGCTGGGCGTCATCAAACACCAGAACATACCCGTTATCGTAACTCAGACTGCTCTTAATCGATTCTGTATTAGCCACTCTCCAATCCGATTCCGCTCCTAACTGCGAAAAACCCACCGTAATTTTCTTGTTAGTCTGGATGTTATCTGCACTTTTCTCATCGGGTGTCCCGCATCCGGTAAGAAATCCTATAACAGTAATTAATACTATAATAAAGGTAATCTTTTCTTTCATCTCAATCTCCATTCCGTCCTTCGCCAACCTCATTAACGGTAAAGACGATTTACATTTAGTTCAATCCGTTACACTTTCGGTATTCTGACAGTTACTATTGTCCCTTCTCCGAAAGTACTCTCCACAGTCATTCCGTATTTTTCGCCATACTGCATCTTTATACGCTTTTCAACATTTGCCATTCCAAAGCCATGCTGTCTGTCGTTAGATTTCTTTCCTGATATCAGATCCTTAAGTTCGCTAAGCTCCTGCTCATTCATACCCCTTCCGTTATCTTCTACGGTAAATATAATGTCTGCACCGTATTCCATACCGGTCACTTTGATCATTCCCTTACCGCGCTTATTCTTGATACCATGATATAACGCATTCTCCACAATGGGCTGGAGTGTCAGTTTTTGAATATGATATTCTAAAATATCATCTGCGAAATCAATGTTGTAATCTAAGATATCCTGATACCTGTGATGCTGTATTTCAAGATAACTTCTTACGTGTTCACGTTCATCCTTAACTGTAATCTGGCTCTCTCCTTTACTAAGGGAGATCCTAAAGAAATTGGAAAGCTCCTGTATCATCTGTATAGCCTTCTTTTTTTCTCCGGATTCGGTAAGCCACACTATAGCATCTAATGTATTATAAAGAAAATGCGGATTGATCTGTTCCTGCAAGAGCCGAAGTTCCGCTTCTTTAGCATTCTCCTGCTCCTTGTGTATGTCATCCACAAGTTTTTTTATCTCTCCGACCATTGAGTTAAAGCTGTTTGCAAGAGTCTCCATCTCATCATCTCTGTCGGTGTGATAAGAGACAGTGAAATCTCCTCCTGCAAATTTTTCCGTCATATCACAGAGCTCAGTTATCGGATTTGTTATTCTCTTTGCCTGCCTTCCGGAAATATATATGATAAGACCGGTGATCAGAACAAGCAGCACGATCTGTATCCTGACAGAATTTATAACTCCCGCTGCCACTTCACGACGAAGCATCTCCATATTAATAGCTTCATCATATATATACTTCTGAATATCCTCCTGTATAAGGGATGTCAGCGTGCGGATATTCATATCCAGCATTTCCATATTCTCGTCATAGTGTCCGCCTTCTTCCACATTCACAAGAATATCCTTAACACGTTCATCTAAAATATCAAGCAATTTGAGCAGAGCATCTATATCCGTCTCAACATTCGGCTCGGTCACATGCTCCTTAAGATCTTCAAATTCGACCTTCGCCTCACTGATCAGTCTCTCCGGATCCTCTCCTTCCAACTTCTCTTCGGGGTCAGACCAATTGGCAGAACCGATGATTATCCTGTACATCATCTCATCCATCTCGGACTTAAAGCTCATATTATATTCATTAACACCTGTAATGTTACGAACAAGCTGATCATATTGCTTATAGTATCCGTATAATTGGATTATTGCCGTACCAAACAGAATTATAAATGGGATTACGCACACCCATATACTAAACATGAGACGTGATCGAATCTTTCTTTTTCTGATAAAACGAGGTTTTTCCATATATTTTTATGATTCCTTTTTAAGTTTCCTGTACTCTTTAGGTGACATACCCTGTATCTTCTTAAATATATAACTGAAATAATGAGGGTCTTTATAACCAACTTCAAATCCGACCTCAGAAGTTTTCATGGAAGTACATATCAACAATTCCTTTGCCTTCTCCATTCTGACATTAGTTAAATATTCAATAAATGTTTCACCGGTTTCTTTTCTGAATATGGCACTGAAATGATTAGAACTCACATTGACATTTGAGGCAACGGACTGTAATGACATATCTTCATTCTGATAATTATTCTGAATATAATTTCTGGCTTTCTCTATTATCTCGGTATATTTCTTCCCCGATAACTGATTTCTGAAATCTATCACTTCCGAGAGCAGCTTTATCATATATATTCTCGCATTATCTGCGGTATCGGAAAATTTCATGGTGTCATTAAGCTCCCCAAGACGGTCGGTGATCTCTTTTTTCTCAACACTCATAGCTTCAAGGAATGACACCGCGCAAAGCAGCGATCCCAGCAGAACATATTGTCTTAACATAAATGAATCTATCGCCTCTTTGCCCATTCCGCTGAAATAATCATCTACATAATCATTAACTTCGGGCAAAGATCCGTTTCTTAGGAAATTAAGGGTGGACCGCTGGGAAATCTTACTTATATCCAGATTATTGATATCTATATTATTGTTTTGCTCAGACGTCTTTTTAATCTCCTGAGTATCCTCATAATGAAAAACATAACTTCTCTCCATCATATATCTCTCAGAAAATCTTTTGCTGGCATCACTGTATGAAATATTGACATCTCTGATTCTCTCTACAGGCTTACCCACCGAAATATAATAGATCATCTCAGGATAATCCTCCATTATTGCCTTTATTTCACTGATTCCTTCAGTATAATTGTTAATAAGTTCTTCTTTAGAGGATGCCTTTTCAAGAAAACACATGACATCACCAACCTGATCATACTGAAATACATTGTCCTTTTTGTTGCCGATATCCCTTATCTTATCGCACAGTTCCTCCTTCATTGAAGAATATACATTAATATCCGATTCCATTTGCCCCTTGGGGAATAATTGCATCAGTATTACATTATACCATGAGGCCGTTATATCTATCCCCAGTTCTTTCCCCTTTGTCAACGAATCCTGGACAGATATTTTTCCGTCCATCATGTCATGAAGAAGTTTCTGACGCTCGAGAACCCTGATTTCTTCACGTTCTTTCATATATTTATTAAGAGAGATTTCTTCCTGCTTCTCATCGATAATACGCTCAGCTATCTTCTTAAGCTCCCCCATCAATGACTCTTCCGATACAGGTTTTAAAATGTACTCCTCAACACCTATACTGATAGCCTGCTTTGCATATTCAAAATCATCATATCCGCTTAATATCATTATCTTAGTCTGCGGTCTTTCCTTCTTAACCAGTTTCGCAAGTTCCAACCCATCCATAAAGGGCATTCTTATATCCGTAATCAATATATCGGGTTCCGTATCCAGAATTTTCGGGTATGCCATCTCCCCGTCCCCCGCTTCTCCCACCAGTTCAAAGCCATCCTGCTCCCAGTGGATCGTTTTCTTAATTCCTTCTCTAATCGCATATTCATCTTCAACCAAAAATACTTTAATCATATACCTTACACCCCGTTACAATTGTTTCTTAATCTACTTACAAACAGTCCGTTAAGTTCTTACAATTATAACATAAGCTTTGTAAATGCGCCATCCTTGACGCAAAATGCACTCGCTTATGCTATATATACATCCGAGTATAATATACCACAAACAACAAAGGAAATTTTAATAAATTTTATTACATAAGTTTATTTTTATATTATTGAACATGTTAAACCTAAAAGTCTACTTAAAAGGCAGGCCATATTGCAAATGATTTTACACTATTTTACAACCATACCAATATGGTATGTTTTTGTTGTAATATTAAAAAAAACATATTGTTATAAAGTTAATATAATGATATAATTTATCTGTTGTGCGTATTTACGCATTACAATATATGAGTTGCTCAATTACTTTGTAATTATTGCAATTCCTGATTTTATGGCTACAGATAAGGAGAATAATCAATGGGAAATTATTTTAATCCGGAAATCGAGACAATGCCTGTGGAGGAGATTAAGAAACTCCAGAGCGACAGATTAAAGGAACAGGTAAAACATGTATATGACAATGTGGCATTCTACCGCGAAAGAATGGATGCAGCAGGAATTAAGCCTGACGATATAACGGGGATAGAAGACCTGCATAAACTTCCATTTATAACAAAGGACGACTTAAGAGACCAATATCCATACGGTCTTTTGGGCGTACCGCTTAACGACTGCGTTAGAATCCAATCTACCAGTGGAACCACCGGACGCCGCGTGGTATCCTTTTATACACAAAACGATATCGACATATGGGATACCTGCTGTGCAAGAGCATTAGTAGCAGCAGGCGCAACCACAGAAGACGTAGTTCATGTAAGTTACGGTTACGGTCTATTTACAGGAGGTCCCGGATTAAATGGCGGCTCACACAAACTCGGATGCCTTACCATTCCGATGTCATCAGGCAACACCGACCGCCAGATACAGTTTATGACAGACCTTGGTTCTACCATCCTCTGTTGTACACCATCTTATGCTGCATTTCTTGGTGAAAGTATTGCAGAACGCGGAGTCAGAGATAAAATCAAGCTGAAAGCAGGAATATTCGGAGCAGAGGCGTGGACCGAAGAGATGCGTCGTAATATAGAAAAATCACTTGGAATTAAAGCCTACGACATATATGGTCTTACAGAGATATCAGGTCCGGGTGTTTCTTTCGAATGCGAAGAACAACGCGGTATGCATATAAATGAGGATCATTTTATTGCAGAAATCATCAATCCGCAGACCGGTGAAGTTCTTCCGGAAGGTGAGAAGGGTGAGTTGGTATTCACATGTATTACCAAGAAAGCCTTCCCGCTCATGCGTTACAGAACCCGTGATATCTGTGTTCTTTCAAGAGAAAAATGTTCCTGCGGTCGTACCCACATCCGCATGAGCAAACCACTTGGAAGAAGTGATGACATGATGGTAGTCAAGGGAGTTAACGTCTTCCCTTCTCAGATAGAGACAGTACTTCTCAACAAAGGATATGAAGCTAATTATCAGCTCATTGTAGACCGTGTCGGCAACAGCGATACAATCGAGTGTGATGTAGAATGGCTTCCGGACAATCCTCCTGCAGATGATACTGATAAAGCTGCAAGAGAAAAGAAGCTCGTGTCGGCACTTAAGTCAATGCTTGGAATCGTTGTGGGCGTTCATCTTGTAGAACCTAAGACCGTTCCGAGAAGCGAAGGTAAGGCAGTTCGTATAATTGATAAGAGATCACTCTACGAGGAAAGTCAGTTCAAGAAATAAGCACAATATATTAGATTTCTAAGATAAATTAATGGGTCAGGCTATAGCGCCTGACCCTTGTTTTATCCGTCTTTTTTTATAAAACCATTTGTAGCTATTATTATCCGCTTCCCTATGGAATCTTCTTGCACGCATTAGTATAATAAATAGAGTCCTTGTATATGTCAAGAATAATTCAATAAACGGAATAAATCTTAATATATTTTTTCGCCACGGATAGCGCAATAGCAAAGTTTATGATATATTATACACGGAAGTATATATAGCATGAACGAGTGTTTTTTGCGCCAAGGATGGCGCAATTATGAAGTTCATGATATAATGAGCAAAGCAGCCGATTTGCACACTTGTGTGCAAAATCGGATATTTTGCGAAAAAACACACGGAGACGACAGTCGACGTGCTATAATACCTTTATATTACAATATGGGGGGTAGACGATTATGATAATTGATTGTCCTGCCTGCGGCGCCGGTCTTATGTTTGATCCGGAGTCTGGGAAGATGAAATGTGAGGCCTGTGGCAGTCTCTTTGAGACTTACGAGTTAGAAGATGATTTTGAACGCCGCGGAGAAAAAGAATTGAAAAAAGATTCATTGAAGAACAGTGATACCAATGATTCAAAACTTTCCAGTGGTTTAAAACTGTCCGGTGGTGTCGACTATTCTAACTCCAACTTTAATACTATTTTTAACGAAACAATTGCAGACACCAAAAACGACGAAAACTCATCATACAAACCCGCCTTCAACCCGGAAAGTGACTTTGACCATCCCGTATATGATCACACTGACACTTATGCACAGGAAGACTACGGCGAAGTTGATGATGAAGAAGAGACCATGGAGTGCAATATCTACACCTGTACATCCTGTGGCGCAGAGGTCGCCATTAATGATGTAGAGGCATCCACCTTCTGTTCTTTTTGCGGTCAGCCTACTGTAGTATTCAATCGTATTGCTTCCCAGAAAAAACCGAAGTACATAATTCCATTTTCAGTTACAAAGGAACGCGCTATCTCCTTAATCCGTGAACGTCTTAACAAGGGAGATTACGTTCCCGAAGCCATCAAAAATTTTGAGATAGAAAGAGTTCGTGGAATATATATTCCTTTCTGGCTTTATGACATATATTATCACGATTCCCAATATCTTAAGGGTACCGTTGGAAGCGGTAAAAATTCACATACATATTACTATTTTCGTGAGGCAGACTGTGATTTCACCAGACTTACATTAGATGCCTCCAAACAATTAAATGACGAGTCTTCACAGCGACTTGAGCCCTACGAGACAACCAATATCAAACCATTCTCATTAGAATATCTGTCCGGTTTCTATGCAGACACATATGATGTAAAAACATCACAGTTAGATGGTCTCGCCATCAAAAGAGCCAGAGAGATGTTTCAGGGCGCCGTGAACAATTCCATTGAGGCCCACGATATATCTGTTTTAAAAAGCGATCCCGAATATAAAATACAAAGAACTGATTATGCAATGTTTCCGGCATGGTTTCTCACGTTTAGATATGAAGATGTTCCATACACTTTGCTTGTTAACGGTCAGACCGAAAAGATTATCGGCGGTATTCCCTACGACAGGGCAAAAGTGTCAACTACGTTTGCAGTGCTTGCGGTTTTGATTACAATGATTGCCACAGTTGTTATGACAGCATTGCTCAAAGCTGATGACGAGGATGCCATGAAACTACTAATAACTATTCTGGTACTGAGCGTTATGGGTTTGATCGACGGAATCCATAACCTTAAAAAGGTGAAAGAAAGCACTGAGCTGACAAGCTTGTCAGCCACTAATGATTTCGTAAAAAACAGAGGAAAATAAATGGAGGTATAACACTATGTCTTTTTTAGGACTTATTATGGGGATTTTTGTTGGTTGTTCGGTAAGTCTTTTCATAGTTGCCGGAAAGGTTGCAAAATCCAACGACCTTGGAAATACAAAAGGCGATTTCCTTGATTTTTCAAAGAGTTACCTGCATCTCATAATCAAGCAGGATAGAATCAAGCGGCCAAGATTCTAGAAGAACAGAAAGCCCTCACCGAGCCTTTAGGTGATGTGAAAATGACAATCTCTAACATATAGGAGGACACTATATATGATATTAGATTGCCCCACTTGCGGAGCTGCACTTATGTATGACCCCGAAACAGGGAAGATGAAATGTGAAAGCTGCAATAATTTATATGAAACCTATGAACTATCTGAAGACTATGTTCGAAGAGGTGAAAAAGAGGTTGATGAATATGCCACAACATCGGAAACCACAAGCGATGTAATGGACTTCAATATATACAGTTGTACTGCTTGTGGTGCAGAGATAATGGTCAACGACGTGGAAGTTTCCACTTTCTGCTCTTATTGCGGCCAGCCTACCCTGATATTTTCCAGGATTGAATCAAGACGAAAACCTCGTTATATACTTCCATTTACAGTAACAAAAGAAAAAGCAGTTTCTCTGATAAAAGAACAGTTTGACAACGGCTATTTTGTTCCGGATGATATTAGAAATGTTAAAATGGAACGTGTTCGGGGTATCTACATTCCCTATTGGCTTTATGACATCCACTATGAGGATCTGGAAATCCTTCAAGGTACTGTTGGGAGCGGCAAAAATGCCAGTACATACTTCTATTCCCGTAAAGCGGAATGTGATTTTGAGCATTTGGCTATAGAAGCTTCAAAACAGTTAAATGATACCATATCAAGAAAATTGAATCCCTACCACACAGCCTATATGAAAGATTTTTCAATTGAATATCTATCCGGCTTCTACGCTGATCACTACAGTGTCAAAACTGACAAATTAAAAGGGCAGGCAATAATGCGCGCCCAGAGTACATTTGAAAACGAGATCAAGCGAAGCATCCCTGCCCATGACGTACGGGTTCTTAAGAAAAAACCGACATTTGAGATTACAAATGAAGAATATGCTCTTTTTCCGGCGTGGTTTTTGACATTTAGAAATAATAACAGACCTTATACATTACTTGTCAACGGGCAGACAGAGAAAGTTATAGGCAGTGTACCCTACGACAGAAAAAAAGCCCTCGGAACTTTTTTGATCCTGGGGATACTTATATCTATAATTATATGGTGCTTTTTTTACCCCTTACTGCTTTCAGTAAAGCCGGTATTCCTATTTCCTTTTGTCTGGTTCGCTTTCCTTGCGGTAACACCTTTATATTGCGGGATCAACAATCTCAAAGACGTAAGAATGAGCCGGCAATTATCAGGGCTATCAGAAACCGATCTATATGTTAAGAACAGAGGTAGTGTCAAATGAGTTATGAAAAAACAGAGTCAAAAAAAATAGGCTCAAACGAACCTTATAATTACAGATATTTTAGGCTGATAAGCCGGACGCCACCCTTGACAGCACACAAAAGAACTGCTGTCGTAATAATACCG